>JBEDUI010000016.1:0-21996 GCA_040414495.1 Mycobacteriales bacterium | reverse complement strand
CAGGTTTGTGAGCAATGTGGCCTGTTCGGCGGCGAGCGCGGTGATGTCGCCGCCCATCATCCAGGTGTAATTCCGGGCGAGCAATTGGTCGTAATGGTCGGTCACGCTGCTCATGCAAACGTCCTTTCGTGGGTGAGTGTCAATTGTGCAGCGCGCGAATTTCCGGTGCGCCGGCAGTCGCCATGATCGTGTTGACAATCTGGTCGGGGTCTTGCGCGGTGATCGCGGTAGCCATGCGCCGAGCCGCCCGGGCGTATTCCGGTTCGGCCAGCACCTGGCCGATTCCGTCGGCCAGTGCCTGCGTATCGGCGTCGGCGGAAAGGCTGACTCCGACGCCGTGGTGGCGTACCCGGGCCGCCACGTCGTACTGGTCCCGTCCCATCGGAAGGCAGACCAGCGGTACGCCGGCGCGCAGTGCGCTCATCACCGTGCCGTGCCCGGCGTGGGTGACCACCAGCGCGGCGTGCGGCAATACGGCCGAGTGCGGCACGAACCGTTCCAGTGTCGTGTTGTCCGCCGGCTCAAACTGAGCCGGATCGACCGCCGGACCAACCGTCACCACCGCCCGTACCGGCAATTGCCCGAGCGCGTCGAGGAGCCGCCGCAACAGCCCGAGCTGGCCCTGGTCGGAGGTGCTCAGGCTCACCAGCACCAGCGGCGGGTCCGTCTCCTGTGGACACCAACCGTCCGCAAAGACCTCGTCGAGTTGCGGGCCGACGTACCTGACATTGGGCGGGGGGCATACGTCCGGCAATTCGAAAGCGCGGCTGGTGAGTACGAGAACCCGGGTGGCTTCGAGGATCTGGTCGGCAACGGAGTCGACAGTGGACAGTCCAAAGCGGCCGCGGGCGGCGTTGATGTCGGCCCGGACCTGTACCCAATGCGGCGCGGCGGCCAAGGTGGAGCCGACCAGCCGGTCGGCCAGATAAACGGTCGGCATCAAGGCGGCCGACGGCACACCACGGACCGTGGCGGCGATCAACGCGCCGTACTGCATGCAATCGGCCACCACAATGTCGGTCCCCTCGAGCCGGTCCAGCACATACGCGGGATCCCCCTTCTCGACCGACTCGAAATTCAGCCCCGTCGCCAGGTGAGTAACCGATAATGGCCCGATAACCCGTACCCGATGGCCATGCCGGACCAGCCGATGCGCCACCCGGAATTCGACCGGCGCGGTTCCGCCACCGTCGCGCACCACAAACAGAACAGCTGCCATGGCCGCTAGGCTGGCACTTGAACCGTGGTTCAAGTCAACCGGAGCGACATGAGCGAGCTGCTCGACATCGCCGACGTCGCCCGCCGCAGCGGGCTGACCCCCTCGGCGCTGCGCTTTTACGAGCGCAAAGGCCTGATCGAGGCTGATGCCCGGATCGGATTACGGCGGGCGTACCGCCCCGAAATACTGACCCGGCTGACCCGTATCCGGGCCGCCCGCGCGGCCGGGTTCACCCTGGCCCAGATCACCGAGTTGCTGGCCGAACGTCCAGCGGACGCCGCGCTGCGCGCGCTCCTGGCCGAACGAGCCCGCGAGGTCGACGCGCACATTGCCCAGTTGACCGCGATCCGCGACGGACTGCGGCACACGGCGCGCTGCCGCCATCAACCGCTCAGCGCCTGCCCGCACTTCCTGACCGCGAAATCGTTACCGCACGGGCGTTCGTAGCCAGAGCGGCCAGGGCCGGTGCCGCCAGTGCGGCCCGTCGCCAACCCGGCACGCTGACCCGCCGGTCCAGGACCTGGTAATCGCAGCGTTCGATCTGGTCGAGAATTCCCGAATAGAGCCGGTATGCGGCCTGCACACACGGTCGGCTGCTCGGGTCCAGCAGCCGTATCCCCGGCAGCGCGGCTCGGTAGATCTCCCGGTTGCGGGCGATCTCGAAGGCCAACAACCGCCGTACCGGCCCGTCCACCACGCCCCGGCGCAACCGGTCCGCGTCCACGCCGAACGCGGCCAAATCCTCGGCCGGCAGATAAATCCGGTCCCGGTGCAGATCCTCGCCGACGTCGCGAATGAAGTTGGTCAGCTGGAACGCCACACCCAGATCAGCCGCGTACGGAGCGGCAATCGCAGAGTCCACAGTGGACCCCAGAATCGGCAGGAGCAGCAGACCGATCACCGCACCCGAGCCCCACATGTAGCGTTCCAAATCCGAATAGCGCTGGTACGTACCAACGCTCAGATCGGCCCGCATCGAGGCGAGAAAATCCAGCATGTGCGCGGCCGGCAGGTCGTACCGGCGCATCGTTTCGCGGGCCGCGGCCACCACCGGGACCGTGCTGGGCGCATCGCCGGTAATGGTCGCCTGCAGCATGTCCAGCTCGGCCGCCGCCGCCCGTACGGCCGGGCCGTCGGGCCGGGTCGGGCCGAGGTGGTCGACCAGATCGTCGGCGTAGCGGGCGAATCCGTAGAGGGCATGGATGTGTGGCCGCTTGGCCAGCGGCAGCAGCCGGGTGGCCAGGAAGTAGCTGCGACCGTGCCGGGCATGCAGACCGCGCGCCTCGGTGAAAGCCCGGCGCAGTACCGGATCGGTGATACCTGCCGCGTCGAGCTCGCGCGAGCTCACCGCCGGCTCACGACTTCGTGGTCGCCAGCGTGCCGCGCGGTCCGGGACGAGTGCCCATCGGCGCCTGATCCTGCGGACCGAGTACGACCAGCGCACCGACGATCGCCGCCACCGTGGCCGCGCCGACCGCGATCGGGTGGTTGAACAGCGTCGCGCCCTGCGGGGTGACCAGCAGCGAAGCCCAGACCGTCACGCCGGCGATGACGGTCTGCCAGCGGGGGGTCAGCGGCACGGCGGCCAGGATGCTCAGGGGCCATAGCAGGTACCACGGTTGCACGATCGGTCCGAGCAGCACCAACACGGTCAGCGCCATGCCCAGCGCCCGGGCGACCCGGCTGATGTTGATCGGCTGCTGCCGGCACACCCCGATCCACAGCAGACCGGCCAGCGCGATCGCCACCAATTCGCCGGAGAGTCGGAACGCCGACACCAGCGGATCGGTCAGCCCGCCGAACCCGAACAGATGCCCGATCCTGCTGCCCAGCAACGCCAACCCGGTCGACACCGAGACCCAACTCACCAGGTCGCCGGCAGTATTGAGGTGAGTCACCCAACCGAGCCCGAAGCCACTGGCCAGGGTCACGATGGTGAACGTCACCAGCGCCACCCCGCCGACCCGGGCCAGGGCGCGCCACCACGCCTTCTGCCCGCCGACGGTGGCGGCGTGCATCGGTACGCAGAACGCCAGCACGAGGGCGATCGGGGCCTTCACCGCCACGCCCAGTGTCACCAGCACCACGCCGATCGCCCAGTGCCGACGCTCCACTACCAGGGCCAGGCCGGCGACGCCCAGGCCCATCATCAGCGCGTCGTTGTGGCCACCGGAGACCAGGTGCAGCAACAGCAGCGGGTTGGCCAGCACGAGCCACAACGCCATCCGCGGGTCGCCCCCGAAAGCGCGCGCCAGCCGGGGCAGGTACCGGGCCAGCAGCAGCACGCCCAGTACCGAGAGCAGCCGCATGCAGATCGCGGTCACGTAGACGTGATTGCCCGTGGCCAGCCCGATCAGCCGGCCGGCCGAGAGCCACAGCGGTCCGTACGGTGCGGGCGAGTCGACCCAGACGCGCTGCACCTCGTCGAGGTACGGGCCGGGCATCTGGTCCGGTCCGGCCTGGTACGGGTCGAGACCGGCGGCGGTCAGGTGCGCCTGCGCGGCGTAGCTCCACACGTCGCGGCTGAACAAGGGGATCGACAGCAGCAGCGGCACGCCCCACCAGGCGCAGGTGGCCAACAGCTCGCGTGGGCTCGGCGTGCTCTGCCCGTTGCGGATGACCCGGCCGAGGAACAGCCAGGAGACCAGCAGCACCGCCACCCCGATGTAGACGAACGTCAGCGCGACCTGCGGACCCGAGCCGTGCCGCAGCGAACCGAGCACAGGCCAGTGCGCCGTAGGGTCGTGCACCGAGAGCGCACCGGCGCCGTAGGAACCGACAAGGCAGAAAAGCACGCCGACCACACCGGTCCACCGCGCGCGCCGCGCTCCGACCGTACGGTGTGGGGTCGGATCGGCAGCGGGCACCAAAACATCGTGCCAGACAGCGCGAGGTAACGAGCGGAAAGATCCAGGTGGCGGTCATCTGTCTGTTGCGTGAATACGGCGCGCGGACGGTTAGCCGGTGATCCGTTCGGCCGCCAGCCGACCCGAGATCAATACCATCGGAACGCCCACTCCCGGATGCGTCCAAGCGCCGGCAAGCACCACGTTCTCGAACCCACGCACCAGGTTGGCCGGCCGGAACGGTCCGGTCTGCCCGAAGGTGTGCGCCGCCGCGAACGGCGTGCCCGCGGTGAGCCCGGCCGCCCGCCAATCGGCCGGCGTGATCAGCCTGTGCACCTCGATGCCGTCCGTGAAACCGGTGTAGCCGCGCTGTTGCAGCGTCGCCAGCAGCTCGGCCTCGTACCGCGGTCCGATGACCGACCAGTCGATGCCAGCTTCGAGGTTGGGGGTCGGGGCCAGGACGTAGTACGTCTGCCGCCCGGCCGGAGCCAGTGCCGGGTCGGTCCGGGTCGGGTTCGTCACCAGCAATGACGGATCGCTCATCAACGAGCCATCCGTGATCAGCTCGTCGAACGTACGCCGCCAGGTCTGTCCAAAGTGGATGTTGTGGTGCGCGATCTTGCTGTATCGGGCGGTGCTGCCTACGTGCAGCAGTACGCAGGACGGCGCCAGCCTCAGTTTCCTGGGCTTCAACCCAAGCAGGTCGCGGGCGGCAGTGGGCAGGTCGGTGGCGAGTACGACGGCGTCGGCGGCGATGCGTTCGCCGTCGGCGGTACGCACCGCGCGGGCCCGGCCGCCGGCGGTCTCGATCTGGCTGACCTCGGTTCCGTACCGCAGTTGCACCCCGTGTTTGGCCGCCGCGCCGGCCAACGCCTGCGGCACCGCATGAATCCCGCCGCGCGGGAAGACGACGCCGCCGACGGTGTCCATGTACGCGATCACGGCGTACAGCGCCAAAGCCTCGTACGGCGAAAGCCCGACGTACAAGGACTGGAAGGTGAAAAGCCGGCGTACCCGGGGATCGCATAGGTACCGGGCGACTGCCGGCTCCAACCGGCCGAACCCGCCCACCGCGGCCAGCCGGGCCAACGGCCGACCGAGCAACTGCAGCGGGGAGTCGATGTTGCGGTCGATGAAGTGCCGCAGCTGGGTCTGGTGCAGCGCGCGCAGCCAGTCGACGAACCGCCGGTAACCAGCGGCCTCCTTCGGGCCGGCGAACTCGGCGATACCGGCCGCGGTGGCTTCCGGGTCGGCCCGTATGTCGAGGTGTTCGCCGCCGGGGTAGAACGCCCGGTAGATCGGGTCCAACGGAAGCAACTCGAGCCAGTCCTCGAGTTTTTCCTCGACGCTGGCCAGGGTCTGCTCGAGTACGTCGGGCAGCGTGAGCACGGTCGGGCCGGTGTCGAAGCTGTAGCCGTCGATGTCGAATTGGCCGGCCAGTCCGCCGGGGGCGTCGCTTTTGTCGAGGACGGTCACCTCGCGGCCGGCGCCGGCCAGACGCAGCGCCGCGGCTAGTCCGGCCAGACCCGCCCCTACGACGACGATCCGGTCGGTCGGGCCAGTGACGGTACGCACGGCATCCGAGCGTACGGCGGGCTGAGCTGGGCGGGTGCGCTGGCCTGCCGGGTAAACGGTCGGGCCCGGAGCGCCGCAGTGTCCGAGCTCTCCGGCGGTGTTGATCCCCGAGGGCCCAGCCGGCGCCGCGTCCGACTGGTTCTGCAGATTCCGACCCGTCTCGCCGGAGTCTCGTCTCGTTGGAGTCTCGTCTCGCCGGAGCCTCGGCTCGGGCGGGCATCGACTCCACCGGGCATCGACTCCACCGCGCCGCGTGTGACTCTGCTCCACCCGTTGGAGCAGTGACACAGGCGCGGGGGAGCGCGGCCGCCGATCCGTCGCAGGCCGGGGAAGTTGCGCAATCGAACGCCGTTGGCCGCGTCGGAAGTCGGCCGCAACGACCGGTTGTGAGCCGCGGCTGCGGGCCGCTACCGGTCGGGTCGCGCTGGGTAACCGGCCGGCCGGCGTACCGAACCACTACCCTTTACGCATGAATCGGACCGTGCGTGAGTGCCTTGCCAACGGAGCGCCGACGTTCTCGTTTGAGTTTTTCCCGCCCAAGGACGAGGCGGGCGAGCGTCAGCTCTGGAAGTCGATCCGCCAGCTCGAACCGTTGCAGCCGTCGTTCGTGTCGGTGACCTACGGGGCGGGCGGGTCCACGCGGGCCGGCACGGTCCGGATGACCGAACGCATCGCCACCGAGACGACGCTGATGCCGCTGGCGCACCTGACCGCGGTCAACCATTCGGTAGCTGAGCTCCGGCAGATCATCGGACAGTACGCGGATGCCGGTGTGCGCAACGTGCTCGCGTTGCGCGGCGACCCACCGGGCGACCCGCGGGCGCCGTGGGTGAAGCACCCCGAGGGGGTCGAGTACGCCGAGGAACTGGTGCGACTGGTCAAGGCACACGGCGATTTCTGTGTCGGCGTCGCCGCTCATCCAGCCGGCCATCCACAGTCGACAGACATCGACGCCGACGCGCGGGCGTTCGTCTCCAAATGCCGTGCGGGCGCGGATTTCGCTATCACTCAGATGTTCTTCTACGTCGATGACTACCTGCGGTTCCGCGACCGGGTCACCGCGCTCGGCTGCGATATTCCGATCATTCCGGAAATCATGCCGGTGACGAATATTCGGCAGATCGAACGGTTCGGCATTCTTTCTGGCGATATTTTCCCGCCCGATCTGGCCGAGCGGATCATGGCGGTCAAGGACGATGCGGCCGCGGTACGGGAAATCGGCATTGCCGCGGCGGCGGACCTGTGCGAGGGCCTGTTGGCGGCCGGCGCGCCCGGGTTGCATTTCATAACGCTGAACCGGTCGACGGCGACCCGCGACGTGTGGGCCAGTCTCGGGTTGCCCGCTCGTGCCTGAGGACCGGATCACGGTCAGCGGACTCGGTGTCGCCACCGGCACCCCGGATCTGCTCGTACTGGTCGTTAGCGCCGAAGCCGTCGACGAATCGCCAGCCGCGGCGCTCGATACCGCGACTCGGTCGTTGAACGCCATGCTGGCTGTGCTCAAGGCCGCCGGCGTGGATGACGAAGACCTGCAAACAGGCTCCGCATCGGTCAATAGCCGTTGGGAGGAGCGGCAGCGACTAGCCCGGGTCTACCGCGCCACCCAGCAACTCACCGCTCGGCTGCGGGATATCGCCACGGCCGGCGAGTTGACCGGCGCGGTGATCAAAGCCGGTGGCCGGGCGGCTCGACTACAGCAACTGACATTGTCCTTTTCGGACACGACGGAGCTGTATCGGCTGGCGCGCGAAGCGGCCTGGCGCGATGCCGAGGCAAAAGCGACGCAATATTCGCAATTGGCTGGCCGCGCGCTCGGTCCGGTGCATCACATCAACGTCGGCGGCGGAGGCGCGGTTCATCGTCGTGCGTTGCCAGCCGAGCCAGTCAGCCTGGGCATGTCGGTGGAGCCCGGGCAGAGCGAAATCAGCGCGACCGTCGAGGTCGAGTGGACGCTGCTCGGCTGATACCCGGTCGCATTCTGGCCCGCGTGCGAAGTCGCGGTCGGGCTAGCAGCCGGTTTTTCGGTCGCGACCGGAGTTCCGATCGCTTTCGTGTTCCCCTTCGGATTCCCGATCGCGCCGAATATCTGCGGCGCTGGTCGGCGCTGCATTCCGGGCTGGAGCCGTCGCTGTTGGTACGGGGCTGGTTGTCCCTGTGTTATGTGATTGCGCGGCCGTTGGCGGTGATCGGACTCGCTCCGATCGTGGTGACGGCGGCAGCGCTGCTCGTGGCTGGTTCTGTGCCGGTATTCGCGGCACTTGGTGGTGGCTGGCTGTGGCTCGCGGCCGTGGTGACTGTCCTGTCTGGACTGTTGGACAATCTGGACGGTGCGCTGGCGGCGCTGCGGGAACGGGCGACCGGATTCGGCGCGGTTGCTGACGCGCTGGCCGACCGGCTCGCCGATACGGCGTACCTGTTGGCATTGTGGCTCTTGGGCGCCCCTGGTTGGCTGGTCGGCGTCGGTGCCGGGCTGACTTTTCTGCAGGAATACATGCGGGCTCGGGCGGCCGGATTGGACGTCGATGAGGTCGGTGTTGTGACCGTATGGGAACGTCCGACGCGCGTCATTCTGGTGACGTTCTTGTTGCTGGGGTGTGCGATCCAGCCGGAGGTCGCAGACCGGATCGCGGTGGCCGGAGCAGCAGTCGCGGTAGCGTTCTCGGTGGCCGGAATCGGGCAGCTACTGCGGTTCCTGCGCCAAGCTTTGCGGTAATTTGCGACAGCGGCAACGCCCGCACGTCCGACCGCGACGCCAACCCACCCAACGTGCCACACGACCGCCATCGGTGCCGGCAGCCTGTGCACCGCTACGCTGTCCCATCCACCGCTACGCTGTCCCATCGACCGTTACGCAGTCTCATCGACCGTTACGCTGTCTCGTCGTCCGATACGCTGTCTCGTCCAGCGCTACACCGTATCGGCAGATCGCTACGCTGTATTGCTCGGTGGATGACGTTGTTGGTTCGAGCGTGACTCTCTCGGCGTTAGATCGTGACGCTGTATCGGTGGACCGTGACGGTTGCGTTCAAGCGCTACGTTGTCTCGCTCGTCCGCGACGGTGTCGCGTTCAAGCGCTACGTTGTCTCACTCGTCCGTGACACCGTCTCGTTCGGCGCGCAAGTTTCGTCCGTGGCACACGGCAACTCAGCTAGTCAGATAGCTGGCACCGTTGTCAGAGAACGTTCCGAGAGCTTAACCTGAAGGCCAGATGGCGGAACAAAGCTAGCAAAGGCAGCAACGCCGGAAAAACGTGGCCAACTTGTACGATCCGATTCACGTTACGGCGATGATGACGACGGGAGCCGGATGAACCAACCCGGAGTGACAATGCACCACGTCGCTGCTGCGGCGGGCGTCAGCGTGTCCACTGTGTCGCGCGTGCTCAGCAACGGCCGGTACGTTCGCGAGGACACCCGGCTAAAGGTGCAAAAGGTCATCGCCGAGCTGGGATTCCAACCGAATCGACTCGCCCAGGGCCTGCGGCCAGGACAATCCACGGCCGCGATCGCGTTGTTGATCGAGGACATCGCCAACCCGTTCTCGGCCGCGATCGCGCACGGTGTCGAAGAAGTGATCCGGCAACAGCAGCATTTGCTCGTGGTCGGCACGACCGATCGCAGTTTCGAGCAGCAGAGCGAGCTTATGCGCGAGATGGTCCGACGCCGGGTCGACGGAATGCTGGTTGTCCCGGCCGCGGGCGATCATTCGGCAATCCACGCCGAACTCAACAAATGGGCGCCGATGGTCTTCATCGACCGGCCACCGCGAGGCATCGATGCCGACGTCGTGCTGCTGGACAACCGCGGCGGCGCCCGTCAGGCGGTCGGTCATCTTTTCGAGCGCGGTCATCGCCGCATCGCTTATGTCGGCGGCGCGACATCGGTGCCGACCGGGAGCCGGCGGCTCTCCGGCTACCGGCAGGCGTTCAAGGACCACGGCGCGGACGTCGATCAACAGCTCATCACGTTGGATCATCACGACGCCGAATCGGCCCGCGTCGCTGCCGTCGATCTGCTCGCCGGCAATTCCGCGCCGACCGCGATCTTCGCGGACAACAACCGAATGAGCGTCGGGGTCCTGAAGGCCGCGCACGAAGTGAACGCCACCATCGACGTAGCCGGCTTCGACGACTTGGAACTGGCCGAGTTGCTGTCCGTACCGTTGGCGCTGGTGACATACGACGCGGTTGCCCTGGGGCGCCGGGCCGCCGAGTTGCTGTTCGCCCGGATCGGTGGCGAGGCCGGCAAACCGCGTCGAATCACACTGCCAACGTCATTGCAGGTGCACTCGGTCAGCCCCTGATTCCGGTGGTGGAAATGCCGTCCAGCAGCAGCCGTTGGAAGGCGACGAAAAAACCGATAATCGGGACCAGTGACAGCAACGACATCGCCAACAGCTGACCCCACGATGACTGGCTCGTGTTGTCGATGAACGCCCGCAATGCCACCGGAATCGTGTACGACTGGACCTTGCCGCCCAAATAGAGCAGCTGGGAAAAGAAATCGTTCCAGGTCCACAGGAACGTGAAGATCGCGGTCGTGGCCAGCGCGGGCACCATCAGCGGGAGTACGACCCGGAAAAAGAGCCGATACGGGCCGCAACCATCGATTTTCGCCGCGTCGTCGAGATCCATCGGGATCGTACGGATGAACTGCACCAGTAGAAATACAAAGAATGCGTCGACCGCGAGGAATTTCGGCACCACGATCGGTAACAGCGTGCCGACCCAGCCCAGTTTCTTGAACAGAATGTACTGCGGCACGATCGTCACGTGAAAGGGCAGCATAATCGTAGCCAGCATGATCGCGAAGAACACCCGGCGCAGCGGAAACCGCAGGCGGGCGAAGGCAAACGCGGCCAGGCTGCATGAACACAGATTTCCCAACACGGCCAGCGCGCACAGAATGATCGAATTCAGGAAGAACCCGGTGAACGGCGTTCCGAGCGCGTTCCACCCGGCGGAGTAATTCGAGAGCACCGGGTGGGTCGGGATCAGGTCAAGGTTGCCGAAGACCTTGCTTTCGGGCTTGAACGAGGCCGAGATCATCCACAACAACGGGTAGAGCATGAGCAACGCGCCAGCGATCAGCAGCACGTGCAGCAGGCCGCGGGGCCAATGGCGGAAACGATCCGGCCTACGCACCCGGCTCGGTGCACTGTCGGTCTCGGGCTCGACCGCGACGCTCATTTAGTCCTCACCTCGCTGGGCTGGATTTGCTCGGTTCGGATTTCGCTCCGCTCCTCGCTCGCCATGCCGCTGGTTCGCTTCGGCGCTCGCTCCGCTCCTCGCTCGCTGGCGCTCGCTACGATGCTCACTCCCGCCTGCGCTCACGAAGCTCGCTACGATGCTCACTCCCGCCTGCGCTCACGAAGCTCGCTGCGATGCTCACTCAATCCTCACCTCGCTTGATCCATGTAGAAGACCCAATACCGCGAGCTGAAGAACACACCGCCGGTGAAGATCGCGATCACGACCAGCAGGATCCACGCCATCGCCGCGCCATAACCCATATGCAGGTTTCCGAATGACTGCTGATAAAGGTAGAGCGTGTAGAACAGCGTGCTGTCGACCGGACCGCCGCTGCCGCCACTGACCACATAGGCCGGCGTGAACGCCTGGAACGAACCAATCAACTGCAGCACCAGATTGAACAGCACCAGCGGAGTCAACAATGGCAGCGTAATTTTGAAGAACTGCGGCATTATCCCGGCGCCGTCGACCCGGGCCGCTTCGTAGAACTCGCGCGGAATCTGCCGTAATCCAGCCAGAAAGATGATCATTGGCGACCCGAATTCCCACACCGCCAGAATGATCAATGTGGACAGTGCGTAATGCGGATCGGTCAGCCAGTCCGGGGGATTGTGCCAGCCGAGTCCACTGAGGATCTTGTCGACGACCCCGTCGCTGTCGAACAGTTGCCGCCACAGGATCGCGATCGCCACGCTCGATCCCAATAATGACGGCACATAGAACGCGGCCCGGTAAAGGTTGAGCCCGCGCAGCCCGCGATTGAGCAACATCGCCAACAGCAAGGCGAACGCCAACTTCAGCGGGACCGACACGCAGACGTACACCAGCGTCACCCGGACCGACTTCAGGTAGCGGTCATCGGCGAACAGGTTGACGTAGTTCTGCACGCCGATCCATTTTGGAGCCGACAGCAGGTCGTACCTGGTGAACGACAGCCACAGCGATGCGGCCATTGGGCCGAGCGTCAGGCCGATCGCGCCCAGCAGCCACGGGAGAATGAACACGTAGCCGGCGATCGCTTCGCGGCGACGTTGCGTCATTCCCCGTCGCTTGGCGGGTTTGGCCGACGGCGTGGCCTGGTCCCGCAATTGCGCAGCGGTCACGAACTGAGGGCCTTTTGCGCATCTTCCATGAACTTGGCCGCCGCGGACGCCACCGACTTGCCCGACAGCGGAATCGACTGGGCCGCCCGAGTCATCGCGTCGCCGATCGGGCCCGATCCAGCCGGATCCAGCACGGTCTTGGGTCGGGTCTTGCCGCTGTTGTTGTCGAAGAAGTCGATCTGGGCGGCGTCATACGGCTTGAGCGTCGGCTTGATCAGCGCGCGCGTCTTGGCCGAACCGGGCACTCCGCGTTCCAGACCGAGAATCTTCACCGCGGCCGGATCGTGAATGAAGAAGTCGATGAATTGCGCGATGTCCGACGACTGCTCGGTCTTGGCCGACGTGCTCCAGAGCTGCGAGGCCTTGACGTAATCGCCGGCCTGCTTGCCGCCGAGCGGATTGCGCATCATCCCGACCTTGTCCTTCATCAGGATCTGGTATTGGCCGAGGAAGTTGGACCAGGTTGAGGTGAATACGGCCTTGCCCTTGACCAGGACCGTGCCCTGGTTCGTGCCGTCCTGCGCCTCGGCCGCGGCCATGCTGCCGGTAATGATCAAACCGGATTTACGTAGGTCGGCCCAGTATTGCAGCCATTCGCGAACGTCGTTCTCGGTGAAGGCGATTTTCCCGTCGCTGGTCCACAGTTCCTTGCCGCTCTGCCTTACCCAGGTCTCGAATTCGGGAATCTCACCGCTGGTGTCGTCGGCCGCGTAGACGCCGTGCGGCAACTTTTTCGACAGCTTGCTCAGATAGGACGCGAACTGCTCCCAGGTCGTGGTCGGCGCCGGCGGTGTCATGCCGGCTTTTTCAATCATTGTCTGGTTGTACAGGGTGGCGGCGATATTGCCGCCGAGCGAGACGCCGTACAGTTTGCCGTCGACCGTGCCCTGCTGCAGTTGGCTCTTGTCGAAGTCGTCGAGGCTGATCGTCTTGCCCTGGTACTTGGACATATCGAAGAGCTGATCGCGTTTGGTGTACTGACCGATATATCCCATGTCCATCTGCAGGATGTCGGGCAGACCACCGCCGGCCGCCTCGGTGTCGAGCTTTTGCCAGTACCCGTCCCAGGCCGAGAATTGATTGGCAAATGTAACCTTCTTGTGTTTCTTCTCGAAGAGGGAGACGACCTGCTGGGTCCGCTTCGCGCGGTCGTTTCCGCCCCACCAGGCCAGCTGCAGCTTGACGGCCGAACCGCCTCCGCTGCCACCGGCGACACCACTGCACGCATCGAGGATCGGAATTGCCGCGGCCGCTGCCGATGCGGCTGCACCGGTGCGGAGGAAATCACGACGTGAGAGCATTTCGTGGAACCCTTTCTGCAGCAGGGCAATGCCCGGTTGAACGGTTCAGTCAGTGGCGACTGCGCGGGCTGCGTGGCGTCGATATCACTTCCCGACCGGTATCTGGGACATCCGGAAAGCGCTTCCCGTCTTCTTGACTGACTAGAATCGACCAATGCGCAGCGAGTGTCAACCGCATAGCTGTCCGTGCTCGGCCAGTGCAGCGCGATATTCACATGCGGCGGCCGGATAACCCCGCCACAGCGGGCAAAGCGCGGGGTCGCGGCCCGGGCGAGACCGTACACCACAGACGTGTGCGGTGACGGCGAGCTGACCGCGAATTACCGTTCAGTTCCGGCCAGGATCCCATCGAGCAACCGTCCCAGCGCCCACTGATAGTCCTTACGGGGCGAGGGCTTAGCCAGCCGCGGGCGCGCCTTGCGCAGCAGCGGATACTCGTTCGCGCTGACGCCGTTTTCGGTATTGGCCACCGCTCGCGCGTCAAGCAACTGACCCAGCAATAAATGCCAGAGCGCGCGATACGCCCGCGCGGCATCGGCAGATCCCAGACCGGCATCGCTGAGGCTGGTCAATGTTGATTCGCCGAAACTTGCGGCTGCCGCGGCCGCCGGCCATGCGCCGCCGACCATAACCGTGGGTACCCATGGATGCGCGGTGAGCAGATCCCAGGCCGCCAACCATTGCCGGCTCAGCCGGGCTCGGGGCGAGGAGCGCCGATCGGGCAACGGGAAATCGGCCGCGACGCGGGCGGCCAGCAGCGTGAGCAATTCACCGCGGTCGGCGATGTGCCGATAGAGCGAGGCCTGGCCGGTGCCGAGTTCGCCGGCCAGCCGGCGCAGGGTAAGCGACTCGAGGCCCTCGTCGTCGGCGACCCGCAATGCGGTGTCGACGATCTTGTCCCGGGATAGGCTCCGCGCATTCATTCGGCCAACCTTAGCCACAGAAATGGTCGATCGGGGAGACGCGAACGGCGTTCGCTTTATCGGATATACGGCCAGGCGAACAGTGTTCGCGCAGTCAGCAGGTCGCGTAACGGTTTGTTGATCATGAAGTTTCCGGCGCCGGATTCGGCTATGTCATCGGCGTGTCGGCACGAAAGTGCATGATCAACAGCGGAGGGGCCGAGCTGGGAATCCGGCAAACCCGGCGCTGTTTGGTCGGCGCACGCCGCACTTGCAGCGAGCGTGACATGAGGGTCGTTTTAGGGCTGGATTTTCGCCCTGGTGTCACGCTCGCTGCAGCGGAGTGCGGGGGCGTAGCAGGTCAGGCGGGACCGATGAGGCCGGCCACGATCTGGCCGGACAACGGGTCAGGCGGGACCGATGAGGCCGGCCACGATCTGGCCGGACAACGCGGTCAGCGGCAACCCGCCGCCGGGATGGGTCGATCCGCCGACATGGAACAGGCCTGGAACGGCGGTCTTGTTCGGCGGGCGTAAGAATGCCGCCCGGGTGCCGTTGGAGGACGGACCGTAGATCGCGCCGCCTGGGGAGCGGGTGCCGCGGGCCAGGTCGGCCGGCGTAATGACCTCGCGCGACACGGTCCGGCCCGAGGTCTGCATACCGCGGGCGGCCATCGCTCCGGTCAGCCGCTCGGCGTACGAACTACGCAACGTCAGGCTGTCCCAGTCGACCGCGCCGTGCACGGGCGCGTTGACCAGGACCGTCCACGCCTCGTGATCGGGCGGGCAGACCAACGGATCGCGAACGATGTTCACGTAGATCGCCGGGTCGGAAACCGGACGCGGGCTGTGCCCGAAGATCGCGTCGAACTCGGCGTCGTAATCCGGCGGGAACAGCACATTGTGCTGCGCGACATCGGGCGTACGGCCACGAATCGCCAGTAGCATCGTGAAACCGGCCAGCGAGGGCTGGACCCGTTCGATCCGGCGCTGCATGCTGCGGGAGGGCAGCAGGTCGGTGTAGAGGTGGCGCGCGTCGACCCCGGCCACCACGACATCGGCCGGCAGCCGCTCATTGTCGGTCAACCGCACGCCGTCGACCCGGTTGCCGGCCACCTCGATCGCGGCGACGTCCGTCCCGGTACGGACCTCGCCGCCCAGTTCGGTCACCCGGGCGACCAAACCGTCGGCGAGCCGACCCAGCCCGCCGCGGATGTACCAGACGCCGTACGTCTGCTCGATGTACGGGATGACCAGGAACGCCGCCGGCGCCCGCCGCGGATCCGAGCCGGCGTAGGTGGCGTACCGATCGACCAGCATCTGCAGCCGCGGGTCGTGCACGTACCGCGCCGCGGCCTGCCGCAGCGACCGACCCGGGGCGATGCTGGCCAGATCGCCGACCCGGACGCCGCGCCGGATCAACGACAGCGGTCCGCTCAGGCTCGAGGAGAGAATCGGGGAGTACGTGGCATCCCAGATCTTCTCGGCCCGCGCCATCAGCGCCCGCCAGTCCGAGCCGGCGCCCGGTTCCAAAGCCCGGTCGAGCCGGTCGCACATCGTGTCCAGGTCGGAGCTGGCGTTCAGGCGGGTGTTGTCGGCGAAACGGTAGCGGATCGTCGGTTCGACCCGTTCCAGATCCAGCACTCGGTCGATCGGGTCGCCCGTTTCGGCGAACAGGTCGGCGAAGACCTGTGGCAGGGTCAGCAGCGATGGGCCCGTGTCGAACCGGAACGTGCCGGCCGGCGTCTCGCGAACCGCGACCCCGAGCTTGCCGCCGACCGTCTCGGACCGCTCGCACACCACGACCTTGTGGCCACCGGCGGCGAGGCGGGCCGCCGCGGCCAGTCCGCCGACCCCGGCGCCTATGACGACAATCCGACTCACAGCGCCCGATCCTTCCACCGCAGCGTGCCCCGGTGGTGCGCGATGATCGAACGGGCGGTGAGCCAGCCGGCGAGGGCGACCGAGGCCGGGTGCGCCAGCGCGTCGGGACAGATCCGCCCACCGGTGCGGCTGGCGGCCACGGCCCGGCCGACGACGGCGGCGAGGTACCCGAGCAGGCCGGCCCGCGATCCGCGCAACGCGGCCGCCGCCGGCGCGACATACGCCAGGCCCAGCAGGGCAAAGACCGCGGCCGCGCCCGGCTGTGAACCGAATGCCTGCCACAGCGACTTTCCGTACCCCTCGCGTAGCGCCGGCCAGTTCTCGTACATCCGGCAGGACGCCAGCGCCGAGCCATCAACGACTCCACCGCGCGCGCCGGACCGTTTGGCCGCCCGAGCCAGGGCGAGGTCTTCCAGTACGTCGGCGTGCACGGCCCGGTGGCCGCCGCAGCGTTCGTACGCCGCCCGCGTTATCGCCAGGAATTGTCCACCGACCGCGGTCAACGACGGACGCGGGGAATTCTCGGCCAGCCGAAGCGGCAGAAAGGTCAGCCAGGACCACGGCAACAACGGCTGGATCAGGCGCTCGGCCAGGGTTTTCGCCTCCAGCCGGGGATACGGCGATACGAAATCGAGCCGCGTCGCCCGCATCAGGTCCACAGTAGACAGTATCGCAGTGGGTTCGAGTCGTACGTCGGCATCGAGGAAAACAAATATGGTCGCGTCGCCGGCGGCGCGCTGCGCGAGTTGCCAGCAGGCATGGGGTTTGCCCAGCCATCCCGGTGGTGTCGTGTCGCCGGAGATGACCGTGATCCGCCGGTCGTTCCGGGCAATGTCGCGAGCCCGGGCGGCGGTGTCGTCAGTGGACTCATCGTCCAGTACGAGAATTTCCAGCCGTGGTACGCCGCGTTGTGCCTGCAACGCCCGCAGACACGGCTCGATCTGCTGCGCCTCGTTGCGTACCGGCAGCAGTACCGATACCGCCTCGGTCACCGGCCCCAGGGTGCGGGCGGGCCGGCGCAGCAGGGCCGCGTTGACCGCCGTGTGCACCGCACCGGCGGCCGCGAGCGTCGCACCGACCCGTACGAGATGCGCAGACCAGGTCACCATGCAGACCTCAGAGCCCACGCGTATGGAATGGCGAACGCGCCCATGACGATTCCGCCGACCAGCGCCACCCACGGACGGTGGAAGAACGCGAATCCGGCCAACAATTCGGAGGCGTACGTCCACAGGTAAACGGTGGCAGCCACCCGCGCGGCTGTCGACCCGCCGATCGGCGGAGATTCGTGGAATTCCGGCGCGTCGGCCAGCTCGGCGTGATATTCCGGCACGACGCGGTATTCGGGTACGACGCGGTCCACAATCGCGATCAGAACGACTGCTACCGCTAACCAACCGGCGAAATTGCTGATCGGGATACCGGTAATTCCGGGAATTGTCGAGTGTGGATTTTCCCAGCGCCAATAGCCCGCCGCGACCATTTGTGGGTCCAGAAACAGATCCCAGGACGCCAACGCGCCGCCACCGAGAATCGCCACCGCGACCGGGCCGGAAATGCGCCAGGCACAAGCGAGCCGGCGACCGACGGACAGCGCGGCCAACCCCAGCGCGGTCCAGGCCAGCGGGACGATTACCGGAACCGGACCCAGCATCGGGCGTAGTGACCCCATATAGGCGTACCGACCGAATGGCTGCCCGGTCCGTACCCCGATGCTCTCCACGACCCAGGAAAAGACACAGCCGACCGCGACCGCCAGCGCGCCGCGCCGCCAACCCGCCGATGCGCAGGTGACCGCGGCCATGGCTACGAAGAACGCGACGACCGTGATGCCGGTGAGCTGGGTCTGGGTCGCCGACCCGACCCGTGGATAGACGATCTGTCCGAGGACGCCCACAGCCACGGCGGCCCAGGCCAGCGGGACGAGCGTGCTCGCGCCGGGCCGGAATACCACGCGACGATCGCTGGTCCCGGCTACCACGGCTATAGAGCATGCCTCACCACCGACGGAGACTCCGCCGCAGGCCGGCCGCCGGGCCACGCCGCCGCGTCCGGTCGCCCAGCGCTACGCCGGCCGCCGTACGACCGCTGGCCCCGAAGACCCCGCCGCCGGGGTGCATGCCGGCGCTGGCCAGGTACATCCCAGCCACACCCGGGACGGTGTAGCCGGCCAGCTCGGGCAAGGGTCGCATCCCGAACATCGAGGCCAGGCTCATCTCGACGTGCATCACGTTGGCCCGGGGCAGCGCCAGCTCGCGTTCGAGTTCGACCGGGTGCTGGACGTGCACGTGCTCGACCGTGGCGGCGAAACCGGGCGCGGCCGCGTCGACCTCGGCGATGAGCCGGTCCGCCTCACGCCGGCCGATGTCCTCCCAGCGCTCGCCGGTCGAGAGCTGGTACGGGTGCCACTGGCCCCAGATGCTGACGTTGTGCCGGCCGGCCGGGGCGATGGTCGGGTCGAACGCCGAGAACGTCATCGCCAGCGCCGCCGGACGGGTCGGCGGCCGGCCCGCGATGAAATCACCGTAGGCGGCCCGTATCGCCTGCCGGCTCGGCGCGAGCAACTGCAGCGACCGGTGCACCTGGGGACCGGCGGCCGGGTACCGCGGTAGGTCGGTGGTGCCGAGGCGGACGATCATGCCGATCCCGTTGCCGATGACGATCTCGTCCCGTCGGCGGGCCAGCGGCGAGGGGAGTCCGTCGCCGAGCAGCCCGAGCGCGGTGCTGACGTGACAGCCCGCGACGACAGTCCCGGCGGACAGAAGGTCGCCCGAGGCGGTACGGACCCCGCGCACCGCGCCTTCCTTTGTCACGATCGCGGTCGCGGCGTCGCCGGTACGGATGATGCCGCCGTAGCTGCGCAGCCGATCGGCCAGCGCCCGGGTCAGCTCGCCGCTGCCGCCGCGCGGGTGGCCGGGGGACTGGCGGTGCAGCATGGCCAGCCAGCCGACCAGGTCGGCGGTGGCCGGCTCGTGCGTCGGCGGGCCGGACTGGGCACCCATCCAGGCCAACGCGGTCTTGAGCCGTTCGTCGCCGAATAGGCTGTCCAGCAAGGCATCGCCGCTGCCGAGGAACTGCCGGGCCAGCTCCATTCCGCCGGCTTTGCTGCCGCGCCCGGCGCCCCACATCGCCTTGCCCAGCCGGCCCGGGGTCGGCCGGTCGCCGAAGGCGGTGAAGATGTGCTCGTTGCGTTGGCCCCAGTCCAGGACGAATGTGCGGTACGCGGCCGCGTCCCGTTCCCCGCATACGGCCGCGATCGATGCGCAGGTGCGGTCCAGGTCGGTCCAGAACGTGATGCCGACCTGCTCGCCGGACTCGGTCCAGAACGGTGCGAAACCCCAGGGATCCAGCTCGTCGTACCGTAATCCGAGTTCGGCCAGCCGTAATTCCTCGATAATGCCGGTCTGGCGAATCATGATGTGCGCGCTGGAACCGCGGTCCATCAGATAACCCGGGAATCGCTCCACTGTGGACACTGCACCGCCGATGACGGTGTCGCGTTCGACCACCTCGACCGAAAGACCGGCCTTGGCCAAATAACAGGCGGCGACCAGTCCATTGTGGCCGGCGCCGACTACGACGACATCAGGCATGTGCACGCAGGGGGAGGGTCGCCCCAAGAATGGCGAACGGGCGGGAATCGCCCGGGAAATAGTAATGCCGGGCCACGTCTACGAAGCCGGTCGACCGGTACAACCGCCAAGCCCGGGTGTCACCCTCCGGTGTGGACAGTAGGACCCGGCGTTCGGGCAGATCCTGCAACAACAGGGTGAGCAACTGCCGGCCGATGCCCCGACCCTGCCAGGCCGGCAATACGTGCAGCTCGCACAATTCGAAGCTGTCGACCAGCCACTCGGAGGAATCCGAGCCGGCGGTGGCCTGCAGGACCTGGTCGTGCCACCACTGTCCGGGCGCGGTGGTGTAGCCGTACCCGAACCCGGTCAGCTCGTCGCCGGCCAGCGCCGCGGTGGCCCGGAAACCGCGCCGGGCCGTATGAGTCGCGGTGAACCCGGCGTGGGCGCGGCCGGTCTCGGCCGGATACCCCATCGCCTTGGCGTAGATGCTCATCGCCTCGTCGAGGTGGTTCAGCAGATCCTGGGGTTCCCAGCGCTGGATGCTCACCGGTGACCGGCGCAACCTCATGTCGGAATCGCCGTCCTCCCAGTCACGGTCCATATGCCAGTCACGGTCCACATGATCACAGCACTCGTCCGTCGACGGTGCCCGCGGTGTGTAGCACGTGGAACCGGGTGAACAGTTCCTCGGCGTACCAGCGCTCGGTCGGGGTACGGCGGATTGCCTCGCGGTGAGCCGGGTTTGCGTAGGCGAAGGCCCGCAGCGCTTCGGCCGAGTCCCAGAGGCTGAACGTGCCCTGCAGTCCGACCGGCCATTCGCCGACGCCGATCGCGAGCCGTAGTCCGTCCTGTTTGGACAGGCCCGCCGCCACCGGTGGCACGGCGCGTCGGAATCGCCTGGTACGTAAGGGATGCAGCCGGGCCCGGGTCAACGCGGCCACCGGACCATCGGCCGCGACCGTACTGACCGTGAACGGCTCCCGCCCCGACCACCGGCCGCGGGAGGCAATCGGCGCCAGCCAGGCCCGCCAGCTTTCGGCCGCGATCCGGTCCCAGCGCCGGACCAGCGCGCCGGACTCGAACGACCGGGCCGCCGCCTCATCCGGCCACGCCGCCACCATCGCCCACCGCGTCGGATCGGCATCGCGCGGGCGGAATCCGGTCGCGGTACCCAGCAGCCGGGCGAACTGCACGGCGGGTTGACGGCGCAGCGCCCAGCGGTCGATGGCGATCTGGCCGGCGGCGCGGGCCAGCGCCCGGCCGCGTACCCGCCACAGATGAAACGTCACCACCATCGCCGCTCACCCCCGCGCAAACACCCTAGTCACCAACCGTGCTCGGGCTGCCGCCGGTAAGTCGCACCAACTCCTCGAAGCTGGTGGCGAACACCGTGTGCGCCGTACCGGCCGCCGCCCACACCACGTCGAACTGCCGCAGCGCAACGTCGACCAGCGTGCGGATCGGGGCCGGATGCCCGACCGGGGAGACGCCACCGATCGTCTGGCCGGTGGCGGTTCGGACGAATTCGGGGTCGGCCCGGCGAATCGAGGTCGCGCCGATCGTGCGGGCAACCAGGTCGGTGTCGACCCGGTGGGCGCCGCTGGTGAGGACCAGGAGCGGCTCCCCGTCGGCATTGAAAATCAGGCTGTTGGCGATGGCGCCGACCTCGACGCCGAGTTGCTGCGCAGCCAGTGCGGCGGTACGGGCCGAGTCCGGCAGCGTGCGTAGCTCACCGGTCGCGCCGGCCGCCGCCAGGACGTCGCTGACGCGCTGGGTGTTGGCATGCATCCGCCCATAGTGCCGGGCGTGGCTGACCGGCCGGCAAGGAGGTTGCGGCTACGGGCGGTTCTGGGTGCCGGCCGCCAGCGCGGGTTCCCCGATCTTCGATCGGTCACGGCCCCGCGCTTTCGGTGCGGCACCTGGCGAAATCTTCGGTGTCGTGATGGCTTTCGTCGCGATGTCGATGACGAAAACCATCATGATCATGAGCGAAGGGGACAGGCCGAGCGCGGGATGGCCGAACGCGGGATCAGACGTGCAGGCCGCATTCGGTCTTGGTCCGGCCGGCCCACCGCCCGGCCCGGGCGTCCTCGCCTTCGGCGACCGGCCGCGTGCACGGCGCGCACCCGATCGAGGCATAGCCGATATCAGCCAGCGGGTTGATCAGTACCCCGTTCTCGGCGGCGTACTGGTCAACCTGCTCCTGTGTCCACGCCGCCAGCGGGCTGATCTTGACCAGGCCGCGCTTGGGATCCCAGTCCACGGCCTTGGTGTTCGCCCGACTCTCGGATTCGGCGCGGCGAATTCCGGAAATCCAGGCGTGGTACGGCGCCAGCGCGCG
>JBEDUI010000015.1:0-30410 GCA_040414495.1 Mycobacteriales bacterium | reverse complement strand
ACCCGATCGTCACAATCCGCGCCACATAGGCGATCCGAGTTGCCGCTGGCGGAGGCCAGGACGACCGAAAGGAATTCGTGAAACGCGGGAAATTAGCGCTCGGAATTACGTCGCGGCACGGAGCGAGTTGTAGCTGACGCTGCCGACCGTCCTTTGAGGAGAAGACGCCTGTGTGGCTGGGGAGGAGTCGGCCGAAATTCACCTTCGGCCGGATTGGGCCACGAAAGCAGATCGCCGGGCGCGGGTACGACGGAATTAGGGGCATGTCTGGCGTGCTCGGGCCTGCCGAGCAGCGCCCAGGTGACGAGGACTTAACCAACACGCTTCAGTTGATGCAGCCGGCGTTGGTCGCGCTGTTGGTCGGTGTCGGGGTGGGCCGGCTGGCGTGATGGCTCGCGGAGCTGGGCGGGTCGCTCGCGGCCCGGTTAGTGGTGGGGCTGTGGGTCGGTCGGGGGGTCGAGACCGGGCGCACGATCTGGTCGAAGAAGCGGTGCACTGTAGCCGGATCGTAGGTGATGACGTCGAGTCCGTCGATCGTCGGCTCACCCGTAATCGGGATTGTCGTGAAATGCAGGTTGCCCGCGGTCAGGCCACGCATCTGGTCGGCCAGCTTGATTGGATCCAGGCCGGGATCGGTGCTCAATGACGTGGTCACCGCGTCCAGCAGCCGGGTCAGCTTCAACGGGTTGAGCAGTACGCCAGCGGTCTCGATCTTGTGGAACGCCTGGCTGAGGAAGTACTGCTGCCGGTGCACCCGGTCCAGGTCGCCACCGGCGAGGCCGTGCCGTTGCCGGACGAAGGCCAGGGCCTGTGTGCCTTCGATGCTCTGCTTGCCGGCGGGCAGGTCGATGCCGGAGAAATGATCCTGAACGGCATTGCACAAATTGATCGGAACTCCGCCAATCGCCTTGCTGATCGAATAGAAACCCCAAAGGTTGACCTCGACGAAATGGTCGATATGCAGTCCGGCGATCCCGGAAATTGTCCGTATCAAAAGCTGGAATCCAGCGGTGCGGGAGGCGGTGTCGGAGCGGCCGTGACTCCCCAGCGCAAATGCGGAATTGAGTTTATTCATGCCATAGCCCGGAACATCGACCCACAGATCGCGCGGTAGCGAGACCACCGAGGCGCGCTTTCCGTTGGCGGGAAAATGGGCGACCATCATCGTGTCGGTGTTCGCACTGCCGCCGTCATTCTGCGTACCGAGTTCTTTGAGTTGGGTGGCGTTCAAGCCGACCCGGCTGTCATCGCCGACCACCAGGATGTTCTGGTCCGTACCGTCCACATCGGCCTTTCCGCCGTGGTTGAGCGCGGCCGGTGGAATTGCGTTCAGGTGGGTGATCTGGTGGCTGTAGTTCCGGTACACCCCCCAGGCCACGCCGGAGACGATGAGCACCAGGGTCGAGACGGCCGCGGTCAGGTATTTAGCGAACCGAACACCACGCCGTCTACTGGGCCGCCTACTGGCGCGGCGCCGGTGATGCCGGCCCGCGCGGGGATTCAGCTCCGCGGGTAAAGGGCCGGATTTGTCCGGCGGCTCACCCGGCTTGCTCATGACAGGTCTCCCACACCGCGGCTGCCCCCTCGTGACCTGCACATCAACGGCGTGCAAGTACGACGCTACGACGCTTGGGATCGAAATGGGGTTGACCGGTGCTGGCCGGATCGGCCGAAGTGGCACGAGCCACGCGGCAAGTCGAAGTTCACCCCTGGACATTCTGTGTAATTAGGTTAGCCTAACCTCGACCCGGTCTCGTGAACCGTTTCAGGAAGGCAGCGGCATGACGTGTGGTCAGGTTTCCCGGCGGGGGTTGCTCGCGGCCGGTGCGGTTGGTATCGGCGCGCTTGTCGCCGGATGCGGCCGGCACAGCGATACCGAATCCGGCCAGCGCCGCTGGTCATTCGTCGACGACCGGGGCAAGAAGGTCGTCGCCGACAAGCGGCCGCAGCGGATCATCGCCTACGTCGGCACAGCGGCGGCACTGTACGACCTCGGGCTCGGTGACCGGATCGTCGGCGTATTCGGGCCGACCCGGCTCAAGGATGGCAAACCGGACCAGCAGGCCGGAAATCTCGACATCAGCAGGGTGACGATTCTCGGGAACGCGTGGGGCGAATTCGATATTGAGAAATACGCCTCGTTACGCCCGGACCTGCTCGTGACGAATATGTACGAGAAGAACAGCCTGTGGTTCGTACCCGATGACAGCAAGCAGAAGATCCTCAAACTGGCCCCGTGCATCGCCCTGAACACCGCGCACGTGTCGCTGCCCAAGCCGATGCATCGTTACCTGCAATTGGCCCAAGAACTCGGGGCCGACCTGTCGGCGAAAGCCGTGACCCAGGCCAAATCCCGTTACGAGGCGGCGGTCACCGCATTGCGCGCAGCCGCCGGCGGCAACCGCCAGATCAAGGTCCTGGCCGGTTCGGCCAGCAGGGATCTGTTTTACGTATCGGATCCGCGGGTGTACGCCGACCTGAGCTATTTCCGGGATCTCGGCGTCGATTTCGTGGTGCCGAACAAGGTGACCGGCGGCTTCTTCGAGAACCTCAGCTGGGAGCAGGCCAACAAATATCCGGCCGACCTGATCATGTTGGACGACCGTACCGCCGGCCTGCAACCGAAAGACCTGAAATCCAACCCGACCTGGACCTCGCTGCCGGCGGTGCGGGCCGGGCAGATTACGCCGTGGCTGAGCGAACCACGGTTTTCCTACGCCGGCCTCGCACCGCGTATTGAACTGCTGGCCAAAGCGGTGCGGTCCGCGCACAAGGTCAGCTGACTACAGGCTCATCCGTATCCGCCGCCACCGGGCGTCTCCACCACAAGTGCGTCGCCGGGTTGTACGTCGATCGAATCGGCTCCGGCGAGATCAACAAAGCTGCCGTCCGCCCGTTGTACGCGATTGCGCCCCAATGCCCCGGGTTCGCCGCCGGCCATGCCGTAGGGCTGGACCCGCCGGTGCCCGGACAGCGTGCTGACGGTCATGGGCTCGGTGAATTCGATCCGGCGGATCGCGCCGTCGCCGCCGCGCCATCGGCCGGCTCCGCCGGTGCCACGCCTGATCGCGAATTCCCGTAGCAGCACGGGAAAGCGCCATTCCAGCACTTCGGGGTCGGTGAGCCGGGAATTCGTCATGTGCGTCTGCACCACCGACGCGCCGTCGAATCCGTTGCCGGCTCCGGAGCCGGAGGCGACGGTCTCGTAATACTGGTGCCGCGCATTTCCGAACGTGACGTTGTTCATCGTGCCGGCTCCCTCGGCCTGCACCCGCAGTGCGGCGAAAAGCGCGCCAGTGATGGCCTGCGAGGTTTCCACGTTGCCCGCCACCACCGCTGCCGGAAAGGTCGGCGCGAGCATCGAGCCTTCCGGGATGATGATGCGCAGCGGGCGCAGACAGCCGTCGTTGAGCGGGATTTCGTCATCGACCAGGGTCCGGAAAACATAAAGGACGGCTGCGGTCGCGACCGCTGAGGGCGCATTGAAATTCGTCGCCAATTGCGCCGAAGTCCCGGTGAAATCAATGGTGGCGCCGCGGCCGACCCGATCGACGGTGATCCGTACGGCGATGGTCGCGCCCGAATCCATACGGTAGCGGTATTCGCCATCGTCGAGGCTGTCGATGACGCGGCGTACGGCCTCCTCGGCATTGTCCTGGACGTGCCGCATATACGCCTCGACGACGTCGAGTCCGAAGTGGTCGATCATCCGGCCTACCTCGTCGACGCCCTTCTGGTTGGCGGCGATTTGCGCCCGCAGATCCGCCAGGTTGGTCTCGGGATTGCGCGACGGATAAGAGGCGTCGGTCAGCAGCCGCCGCGTCTCGGCTTCCCGGAATTCGCCACTCTCGGCGAGGAGCCAATTGTCGAAAAGAATTCCCTCTTCGTGCACCTCGCTGCTGCGCGCGGGCATCGAGCCGGGAGTGATGCCGCCGATTTCGGCGTGATGCCCGCGGGACGCGACATAAAAGAGCACTTGCGAGCCAGCGGCGTCGAAAACCGGTGTGATAACGGTGACGTCCGGCAGATGCGTACCGCCGTGGTACGGGTCGTTGACGGCATACACGTCACCGGATTTCATGCCGGCGCCGCGACGGCGAATCACTTCCTTGACGCTGGTGCCCATCGAACCCAGATGCACCGGAATATGCGGTGCGTTGGCGACGAGATTGCCGTCCGGATCAAAGAGCGCACACGAGAAATCCAGCCGTTCGCGGATATTCACCGACTGGGCGGTAGCCGCCAGTCTGGTACCCATCTGTTCGGCGATCGACATGAACAAATTGTTGAAGATCTCCAGCAGCACCGGATCCGCCGCGGTCTGAGCATCGGGCCGCGGGGGAGCGGCCACCCTTTCGACCAGCAGATGCCCGGCCGGTGTCATCGTCGCCTGCCAGCCATCGTCGACGACCGTGGTGGCATTGGCCTCGGCGATGATCGCCGGCCCGGTCAGCGTCGCCCCCGGCCGCATCCGCTCACGGTGCCGTAGCGGCGCATCACGCCACGATCCGGCTGTATAGAGCCGAACCATCTCGACTTTGTCGACGCCGTCCGCGACTTTCTCGCCCAAGTGGGACAGGTCCGGTTGGTCGGTGAGTCCGGTGGCCTCGACCGAGATGGCCTCGGCGATCAGCCGGCGGTCCATTAAGAAGGAGTACGTCGCCCGGTGGCTGGTCTCGAACGCCGCGATCATCTCCTCGATGCCGCCGAGTTCGACCGGCAGGGCGGTGTCCGTGCCGTCGTAGCGCAATTGCACCCGGCGGATCACCCGGATTCGTTCGACCGGAATACCCTCGTCGAGCAGTTCGGCGCGCGCGGCTTCTTCTACGGCGTCGGCGACGGTGGTGAGTTGGTCCAGGGCGGCCGGATCAAGCGGAATTTCCACGGACTGCTCCCGCATCGCCGTGGTGTCGGCCAATCCGATGCCGAGCGCGGAGAGCACACCGGCCATCGGCGGGACCAGGACCGTACCGATACCGAGCGCATCGGCCACCGCGCAGGCGTGCTGCCCACCGGCGCCACCGAAGGTTGTCAGCACGTACCGGGACACGTCGTGTCCTTTTTGGACGGAGATTTTCTTGACCGCGTTGGCCATGCCCGCCACCGCAATCTGCAGGAACCCCTCGGCGACCTGTTCAGCCGAACGGTCATCACCGGTCTGCGCCTGGATTTCCGCCGCCAGCTCGGCGAAGTGCCGGCGTACCACCTCGGGATCCAGGGACTGGTCACCATTCGGGCCGAACACGGCCGGGAAGTGCGCGGGCTGAATGCGGCCGAGCATCACGTTGGCGTCGGTGACGGTCAGCGGCCCGCCGCCGCGGTAGCTGGCCGGACCGGGGTCCGCACCCGCCGAGTCCGGGCCGACCCGGTAGCGGGTGCCGTCGAAATGCAGGATCGAGCCGCCGCCGGCCGCCACGGTATTGATGTCCAGCATCGGGGCCCGCAGCCGGACCCCCGCGACCTGGGTGGTGAAGACCCGCTCATATTCGCCGGCGTAATGCGATACGTCGGTCGAGGTCCCACCCATATCGAAGCCGATGACGTGGTCGAATCCGGCCAGCTCCGACATGCGCACCATGCCGACAATTCCCCCGGCCGGGCCGGAGAGAATCGCGTCCTTGCCGCGGAAGTGCCCGGCATCGGCCAGCCCTCCGTTGGACTGCATGAACATCAACCGGACGCCGCTCATCTGCTCGGCCACCTGACCGACGTACCGACGCAGCACGGGGGACAGGTACGCGTCGACCACCGTGGTGTCCCCGCGCGGTACCACCTTCATCAGCGGGCTCACCTCGGCCGACAGCGAGATCTGCCCGAAGCCGAGCTGTTCGGCCAGCTTGCCGATTTCTCGTTCGTGCGCCGGATGCAGGTGAGCGTGTAGGCAGACGACCGCCACGGACCGGATCCCGTCGGCGTAGGCCTGCCGCAGCCCTTCGCCCAACCGTTCCAGATCAGGCCGGCGCAGCACGGTGCCGTCGGCGGTGATGCGTTCATCGACCTCGATCACCCGCTCGTACAGCATCTCCGGCAACACAATGTGCCGGTCGAAGATGCGGGGGCGATTCTGGTACGCGATACGCAACGCGTCGCGGAAACCACCGGTGATCACCAACGCGGTGCGCTCTCCCTTGCGTTCCAGCAGCGCATTGGTCGCCACCGTGGTTCCCATTCGCACCGCCGCCACCTGTGCGACCGGCACCGGCGTGTCATCGGCAATGCCCAGCAGCGCGCGGATCCCGGCCACCGCCGCGTCGGGGTAACGCGCCGGATTCTCCGACAGCAGCTTGTGCGTCAGCAGCTGCCCGTCCGGGCGCCGCGCCACGATGTCGGTGAACGTCCCACCCCGGTCGACCCAGAATTGCCATTCACCAGCCACGCCGGGCTCCCGTCACCGTTGGACACCGTCAGTGGCGAGCCTACGGCGGCATGCTCCGCCCCCGTGATCGGCTGTATTCGCCCGCCACGGGTGAGGTCGGCCCAGCAACAGACGGTCAACAGGGCCTCAGGTCGCGCCGCTCTTCGGCCGTTCCAGCTGCGGCTGCGCGGTCGACGGTGTGCTCTGGCTTTCGACGTAAATGGAATTCACCATCGCTGTGCCGACGATGATGTGGCCGATGATCAGCAGCCAGGCGAGAAACACCGCGGCGATGCCCAACGCGCCGTACAGGTTGGAGGATTGCTCGATCCGGTGGGGCAGGTAGACCCGGCTGAGCGCGTGCATCGTCGCGATCGCCGCGCCGAACAGCACCGCGCCGGGCACCAGATCGTGCCAGCTGCGCGCGGCGTTCGGCAGTTTGGTGGAGACGAACAGCCAGATCGCGGCCAGCCCGGTCATTTGCACCACGGCCGAAACGAATACGCCGAAATATCCCAACGCGTCGAGTTGGGCGACAAAAACGCTCACGGTAAGAATGGCCAGCCAGGCCAGCGCGCACACCGCCGCGGTGCCAATGGCGGCCCGCTGCCGGACCTTCGGTGGCCGGACGCCCCAGGCATGGGCGTGCACCATGATCAGGTTGCGAACCAGCGTCCGTCCGGTCCACACCATGCCGGCCACGCCGACGATGACCGCCACCCACCAGCCGTGGCCGCCTTCCTCCAGCGAGGAGATGATCTGTTTGCTGGCCGCGCCGGTGACACCGGCATCGTGCACCGTGTTGCGGACCGCTTGCGGCCGGTTTTCCGATATCCCGGCCAGAATGCCGGCCACCAGCAACGCTGTGGGCATCAACCACAGAAACAACCGGAATGCCACCGCGCTGGCCAGCAGAATGCCCTGCCGCGAGATGTACCGGCCGACCAACGCCACCGGCATCGCCAGCCACGGATGCACCTTGGACAAGGCCTCGTAGGACTCGGTGTAGTGCCTGGCCCGAGCCCGGTAGCGTTCGGTGCGTCGCGGCGGCGCCGGCTCGACGCTTCGTTCCCCGCTCATCGGTCCTCCGATCGAGCATTTCGCGTCGACCAACTCATCGTGCGCCTTGGCGACCGCTGGTGCAGAGCATCATCGGCCGGTGCGAATCGGTGGCAAATCATCCGCTGCGTGTGAGACACGGTTAAGGCTGTCGCGTGTGGACACTTACCACGGATGCCGTAAACGGCGGCTTCGTACGGCGCCGATGCAAACGTCACGTACGCGCGGAATGCGCGCGATCAACTCGGCACCATGAATCTCGTACTCAATTACTGAACTGCATTTTCGCTACGTACAATATTTGCAGCTATCTTCGGGCTTATAAGTAAGGTGTAGCCAAGGCTGATCGGGCAACGATCTGACTACGTCACTGTCCGTGGGGCACCGGGAGAAGTTATGGGGTCCGGTGTGGACAGAGTCGTAGGTGGGGACAGGGGGTGTCACGTTGCCCCCATCGGACAGTGCGCCACGGGAACACATACCGCGCGCGAAGGTAGCGATTCCGCGGTTTCCGCCGGCTTTCGTGCATCGCGCCGAACCGCGGGCCGTTTTGGACGCCGTCGATCCGCAGACGGTCATTCTGGTCTGCGCGCCCGCCGGGTACGGAAAGACGCTGGCGCTGGCGGATTGGGTACGGCACACACCTAAAACCGACACCGCCTGGGTTTCACTGGATAGCGACGATAATGACGTAGAACGCTTGTGGTTCAGTATTTTGCGCGCTCTCACCAGATGTCCATCCATTCCGACGCAGAGCCCGTTACATCGAATGGATCAGGCTCATCCGGTGGTCGAGCCGGCATTTCTGGCCGCGCTGGTGGACGCGCTCGATGAGTTACCAGAACCGGTACGGCTGGTGCTGGACGATCTGCACGAACTCAGCAATGCCCAGTCGCTGCACGGGATCGAGACGCTGATTCGGCATCATCCGGCCGGATTACGCCTGGTACTGGGCAGTCGATTCGATCCGGCGCTGCCATTGTCACGACTTCGCCTGGAGGGCAGGCTTTTCGAGCTACGTCCGCCGCAGCTGCGGTTCTGCGAGGCCGATGCCGAGCAATTACTGGAATTGTCCGGGGTACACCTGGATCCGCGGCAGGTGGCGGCGTTGGTGGCCCGGACCGAGGGCTGGGCGGCCGGGTTGCGGCTGGCTGCGCTCTCGCTGCGCGATGTGGTCGATCCGGACCGGTTCGTGGCCGACTTCGGGGGCGACGAACAGCCGGTGGCCGACTACCTGTTCGGCGAGATCCTGTCCCGGCTCTCCCGGGAGAAGGTCGATTTCCTGCGGGCGATCAGCGTCTGCGACAACCCGACGGCGGGGCTGGCCGCCTCGGTGTCCGGGCGCGCGGACGCCGGGCGGCTGCTGGACGTGCTGGAACGGGAGACCTCGCTGGTCACGAGCACCGACCGGGAGCGACGGGCGTACCGGATCCAACCGTTGCTGCGGACTCACCTGCGGGCCGACCTGGACCGGCGCCGACCCGACCAGGCGGCGGCGCTGCACGCGGCGGCGGCCGACTGGTATGCCGCCGACAACCAACCCGCCGACGCGTTGGAGCACGCCGCGGCCGCGGGCGACCAGGTTCGGACCGCGCGGCTGCTGCACCGTTTCGCCGTACCGCTGAGCATGTCCGGCGACGATGAGGTGCTCAGTGAAGCCCTCTCAAGCGTGCGCAACGAAGGGTCGACCGACGTGTGGCTCGCCCTGGTCGCGGCGCTGCTGCACCTCGACGCCGCCGAGACCGACGAGGCGAGCCGCGAGCTGGCCCGGGCCAACGCGGCCTGGCCCCAGGACGCCGCGCCGGCGCTGGTGGTCCTGCGGCGGATCATCGAACTGCGCCTGGCCCGGGTCGTCGGCGACCTGACCGCGGCCTTGCAGGCGGCGGCCGGAATCAGCCGGCTGCAGGTCGACGAACCGGATCTGCGCACGCTGGCGCTGGTCGAGCAGGGCACCGCGCAGCTGCAGGGCCCGGACCGGCAGACCGCCCACCACAACGTCGAATTGGCTCTGGCCCTGGCCGGGCGGCGGGGTTGGGACCGCGTCACGTTGCGTTGTCTGTTGGCGTTGGCGGCGATGGCCGGCTGGGATGGCGACTACACCGGAATGCGCCGGCTGGCCGACGACGCGGTCAGCCTGGCGACCACACGCGGCTGGGAAACCAGTGCCTGGTGCAGCAGCGGGTACGCGATGCGGGCGTATTCGGCGCTGCTGCGCTTGGAACCGGCCGAAGCGTTGCGGCAGGCCCAACTGGCGACCGAGTCAGCCGGCGAATCGGCCGATTCTCGGCAGCATCTGGCGGTCGGGATGATCCGGGGCAGTTCGCTGTTTGACAGCGGTGACCGGATGAACGGGCTGCGGGAAATGCAAAATGCACGATCCGAGCACGGTCACGGTTCGCTCATGCCGGAGCAGTGCGCCGCGTTGGCCGTACTGGAGTACCGGGCCGCGCTGTCGCTGGGCCGGGCAGTGGCGGCCCGTACCGTTCTGGGCTGGGCCGCCACGCAGATCCGCTTCTCCGGCGACCTGCGGCTGATGCGGGCCTGGGGTCATCTGCTCGCCGGCCACGCCCGCACCAGCCGGCGGATGCTCCGACCGTTGCTGGACGGGCAGATCCGGCTGCTGGCCCGCGTCAACGAGGTCGAGGCCTGGTTGCTGGAGGCGTCGCTGGCCCTGGCCGCGGACGAACGCACCACGGCCCGGCGTTCGTTGGCTACGGCATTGCGGATCGCGTCGGCGGCAGAGGTGGTACGGCCGTTCGCGTTGGCCGAGCCGGCGGTACGGGAGCTGTTGGCCAGTCAGCTCGGCAGTTTCGGCGCGGAGGAGCCGTTCGCTGAGCGGGTATTGGGTACGGTCTCGGCGCTGGTGGCCGACCGGGCCCGGTTGGATCTGACCGAACGCGAGCTCACCGTGCTGCAGCAGTTGCCATCGCTGCGGTCGTTGGAGGAGATCGCCGCCGAATTGGATGTCTCGCTCAATACGGTGAAGACGCACGTACGCGCCATTTACGCCAAACTCGGTGTGGGCAGCCGACGTAACGCGGTCTTGGCCGCTCGGCACCACGGCATTCTTTAGGCCGCGTGTACTACCTCCCTGGCTTTACGCCGCGTGTTACATCCCCGGCGACGAGGTTTCGCCGGCCTCATCCATGACGGGCGAGGCCCGCCCGGTCCGGCCGAAGCAGGCTCGAGTCATCCAGATTCGTGTGGGATCGGAGGTAGACGTGCTGATTCGCCTACTGCTGCGTTGGTTTCTGTTGGCGACCACTATCGGATTGACCGCCGGTTTGTTGCCGGGCGTGCATGTCGAGGGCGGTCTCGGGTCGTTGCTCTGGATCGCCGCGTTGTTCGGAGTGATCAACCTGGTCGTCGGCACGATTCTGAAAATCCTCACGCTTCCGCTGATCGTATTGACCCTCGGTGTATTCGCGATCGTGATCAACGCCGCCATGTTCGCATTGACCGCGCATTGGTCATCGGCACTGACGGTTGACGGGTTTGGCTGGGATGTGCTGGCCGCCTTGTGTATCAGCGTGTTCAGCCTCGCGCTCGAGCTCGCGCTCTGGCGGCTACGCCGGCCGTGGCGGCAGGTCGTTCCGGTCGATCCAGGCTGAATACGCGTCGATCCGGGCTGAATACGCGATCAGCCGGCGAACAGAAGCGCTTTGGCGGCGCGGAATTCCTCGTCGCTGAGCGCGCCCCGATCGCGCAGCCGAACCAGCTGCTCGATCCTGGTCACCAGATCTTCGGTTTCTGCGGTGGTGCTGGAAGGCGCCGGTTGCTGCATTGTATAAGCGGTTGCCTGCGCCGCTTTTCGTTCGGCGGCGCGATTTACCGCGTTGGCGGTCATTTCGGTGGTGCCGCCGATGACGCAGACGCGCGAGATGCTCCCGAGCAGTCCCGGCCGGCCGGCACGGACGAATGCCATCTCATCACCTCGGAACGGAAATCCACTGTGGAATTCATCGGGCTCAGGCCGGAAGCTGTGATTCCGATGCGATCATCGCGGTCATCGCGGTTTCGGCCGGGACCCGCACATGCAGGCCGACCTCCCCGCCCGCGTCCCTGACCGCGCGGGCCACGTTGAGCGCCCAGGTCTGCTCGTACACCACGACGGCGGCCGAAAGCCCTGGCGTCAGGCTGTTTCCGATGAGCGCGATGTCCTCGTCGCTGACCAGGACGTTGGGCGCGCCGGTCAGGTCGGCCAACGCGAGAATGTCGGAGCCGTCATCCAGGTCATCCAGGTCGCGGGTGTGCACGGTGCCGTCCGCGGACCGGGAAATGAACAGTAGATCGAGGATCGTGACGTCGCCGCGCGTCACGACATCGCTGATCACATCGACGACGCTGCCGGCGAGATGCTCACCGGGGAACGTCAATACGAGCAGTTCGACTGGTCCGACGAGTCCCATCGCGTGCACTCCCGAAACCTCTAAACCGCGCGTTTACCACACGTTGGCAAGATCGCGGGCCACCGTATTTCCGGAGAACAGAAATACGCCGGCGACAATTCGCCGAAAATAAGATGCATCCAACGCGCCGGCAGCTGGCCGCCCGGTCTGACCGTGGCCGCGTCACTGGTGGCCGCGGCGCCAGGTTTGGCCGGCGTGGCGCGCGCCCGTTGCTGGTAGTCGGTCATCGCCGCCTCCTGCCAAGCCCGACGGTCTGGGGGCACTGTCCGACAGTGCCGCGCGGCCCGCCGCCGCTTCCTCATCCGCGCGGGGTGAGGTCAGCGGGAAACGCCGTCGGTAAGCCGGTGGCCGGTGACGATCTCGCAGCTGATCTTTACGAAGCGGCAGGGCAGGTCCAACGTCCAGGGCGGCAGCGGAAGCGCCATCACCCGGGCCATCGCCGCCGACCCGGTCACCTCGCGGGCCCGGCCGGTGACGACCACGCTCCAACCGGTGCCGCGGACCGGGTCGATCTCGTCGACCTCGAACGCCACCACGTCGTGCCGCCCGGCCGCGGCCAGATTCGACCGGCTTTCGGTGCGGATCACAATCGTCTCTCCATCAAGGACATAGTTGACCGGCTGTACGGCCGGCAACGCATTCGCGGTGTAGATAATGCGACCGACCGGAGCGCGGCGCAGCAGGCGCATGCATTCGGCGCGATCAAGCAGGTCGAGCCTGCTGGGATCCGTGGTCACCGGCTGATCATTTCCGATGCGTTCACGGTCGGTTAGGGACAAAGGTCCTTCTTCGTGCCGCTCGCCGCTATCGGCCACGGTGGTCCTGCATTCTGGCCGCCAGCACCGCGGCCTGCGTCCGGCGTTCCATTCCGAGCTTGGTCAGCAACGAGGAGACGTAGTTTTTCACCGTCTTTTCGGCCAGGAACATCTGCGCGCCGATCTGCCGATTGGTCAACCCCTCACCGATCAGCTCGAGCACTCGTCGCTCCTGCTCGGTCAACGCGCTGACCGGGTCGTCGGCCTCGGTCCGGTGCCGTAACCGCTGCATTACCCGCGCGGTGGCCTGCGGATCCAGCAGGGACTCACCGCTGGCCACGGTCCGGATCGCGCCGACCAGATCGGCCCCCTGAATCTGCTTGAGTACGTACCCGGCCGCCCCGGCCATGATCGCGTCGAACAGCGCGTTGTCGTCGTCGAACGAGGTGAGCATCAGGCAGGCGACATCGGGCATCGTCGAGCGGATGTCCCGGCAGACGTTGACCCCGTTGCCGTCCGGCAGCCGTACGTCGAGCACCGCGACATCGGGCCGGACCGCGGGAATCCGGCCGAGCGCCTGGGTCGCCGTGGCCGCCTCGCCGACGACGGTGAGATCCTCCTCGGCCTCGATGAGGTCTTTCAGGCCGCGCCGGACGATCTCGTGATCGTCGAGGAGGAAGACACCGATCGGCGTGCGGACATCATCGGTCGGCGGGGTGCTCATGCCACCAGACTGTCATGTCCGGCGCAGTGGCGACGAGGGACCAAAGTCCCTGGCACTCAGGACGTGTGGCCCATCACGGCAATGAACCAGACTTCCTACGTTGGGTGTCGCTGCGATTACGGGTGCCCGGGGGGCCCGATGGGAAGCCATCGAGCGGGCCGGTCGTAGTGTGGTCGGGAACGTCGGCGTCAGTGCTGCCGCCGCGTTCCCGACCGCCTGCCCGGCTATTTCCCTTATCCGTGGCTATCCGTCTGGCACTCGGCAGCGGTTGGGATGACGATGCGTGATACGCGAGGGTTGAACGCAGCAGATCTGAAGACGATCGATGCGTACTGGCGGGCCGCGAATTACCTCTCGGTTGGTCAGATTTATCTCTTGGACAATCCGTTGTTACGGGAGCCGTTGCGCCCCGAACACATCAAGCCCCGGCTGCTCGGGCATTGGGGCACCACGCCCGGGCTGAATATGCTCTATGCGCACCTGAGCCGGTTGGTCCGGCTGCGGGATCTGGACGCGATTTTCATCACCGGTCCCGGGCACGGCGGCCCGGCGCTGGTGGCGAATGCCTATTTGGAAGGCACCTATACCGAGGTCTATCCGCATATCCGCCGGGACGAGGAAGGGTTACGCCGGCTGTTCCGGCAATTCTCCTTTCCTGGCGGCATTCCCAGCCATGTCGCGCCGGAGACACCCGGCTCGATTCATGAGGGCGGGGAATTGGGATACAGCCTGGTGCACGCGTACGGCGCCGCTTTCGACAACCCGGATCTGCTGGTGTGCTGTGTGATCGGCGATGGCGAAGCGGAAACCGGTCCGCTGGCCGCCAGTTGGCATTCCAACAAATTCCTCAACCCGGCGCGGGATGGCGCGGTGCTGCCGATCCTGCATTTGAATGGCTACAAAATCGCCTCGCCGGCGGTGCTGGCCCGCTTACCCGAGCCGGAATTGACCGCGTTGTTGGAAGGGTACGGGCACCGTCCCTACTTCGTGACCGGCGACGATCCGGCCGAGGTGCACCGGTTGCTGGCCTCGACGTTGGAGCGGGCCCTCGGCGATATCTCGGCAATTCAACAGCAGGCCCGGTCCGGCGAGCGCACTGAGCGTCCACTGTGGCCGATGATTGTGTTCCGTACGCCCAAGGGCTGGACCGGACCGGCCGAAGTGGACGGAGTCAAGGTCGAGGGAACGTTTCGGGCCCATCAGGTCCCGCTGGGGCAGGTCCGTACCGATCCGACCCACCTGGCGATGTTGGAGGAGTGGCTGCGGGGGTACGGACCGCGGGAACTCTTCGACGAGAATGGCCGGGTCCACGACGAGGTGCTGCGCCTGTGTCCGACCGGCGACCGGCGCATGAGCGCCAACCCGCACGCCAACGGCGGACTGTTGCTACGGGCGCTGGAATTACCCGATTTCCGTGAGTACGCGGTCGCGGTGACCACACCGGGGGAGCCGGTCCACGAACCTACCCGGTTGCTGGGTGCGTGGCTCCGGGACGTGACCGCCGCGAACCCCGACCGGTTCCGCATTGTCGGTCCGGACGAGACCGCCTCGAATCGGCTTTCGGCCGTATTCGAGGTCACCGACCGGGTCTGGGAGGCCGAGCGCATTGCCGGCGATGACCATTTGGCCCCCGACGGGCGGGTGCTCGAGGTGCTCTCCGAACACCTCTGTCAGGGCTGGCTGGAGGGGTATCTGCTCACCGGCCGGCACGGCCTGTTCAACTGTTACGAAGCGTTTATCCACATCGTCGATTCGATGGTCAACCAGCACGCGAAATGGCTGAAGGTCAGCCGCGCGATTCCCTGGCGCCGGCCGATCGCATCGTTGAATTACCTGCTCTCCTCCCACGTGTGGCGGCAGGATCACAATGGATTCTCCCATCAGGACCCGGGTTTCATCGATCACGTGGTGAACAAGAAAGCGGAGGTCACCCGGGTTTATCTGCCGCCGGACGGAAATACGCTGCTCTCGGTCGCCGACCATTGTCTGCGCAGCCGCAATTACATCAACATCATCGTGGCCGGCAAGCAGCCGACGCCGTGTTGGCTGCCGATGGACGCGGCGGTGGCGCATTGCGCGCGAGGCGTGGGGATCTGGGACTGGGCCAGCAACGACAGTGGCCTGACCCCGGACGTCGTTCTCGCCTGCGCCGGTGACGTGCCGACCCTGGAGACGCTGGCCGCGGTGGACATCCTGCGCCGGCGGCTGCCCAACATACGGATCCGGGTCGTGAACGTCGTCGACCTGATGCGCCTGGAGCCGGACTCGGAGCATCCGCATGGCCTGCCCGACCGCGAGTTCGACGCATTGTTCACCCACGACCGGCCGGTGATTTTCGCGTACCACGGGTATCCGTCCCTGATTCACCGGTTGACCTACCGGCGAACCAACCACCACAACATTCACGTCCGCGGATACAAAGAGGAAGGCACCACCACGACGCCGTTCGACATGGTGATGCTCAACGACCTCGATCGTTTCCATCTCGTCATCGACGTCATCGACCGTGCGCCCGGTCTGGCCGTGCCGGCCGCCGAATTGCGCCAGGACATGGTCGATGCCCGGCTGCGGGCCCGGGCCTATACCCGGGAACATGGTGAAGATCCGCCGTACATCAGCAATTGGGTCTGGTCCGAACGATGATGGTCACTAGGGGGTTGGCCACGTCGATGGAGGGCTGACGATGAGATGGCAGCGGGCGCTTCGCATTCTGGTGGTCAATTCCGGGTCGAGCAGCCTCAAACTGCGAATTATCGGTGAGGGCGACCGGGTCATGGCCCGGCGTGATTTCGAAAGCGCGGGCGGGCGGCTTGATCCCGGACAACTGGCCGCCGCGATCCGTGGAATGGGTCGTATCGACGCGGTCGGACACCGAGTCGTGCACGGCGGATCGGCCTATTCGGACGCGGTGTTGATCGACAAAGCGGTCTGCGACACGTTGACCGAACTGGCCGAATTGGCGCCATTGCACCAGAACGCCGCGCTGGCCGGAATCGACACCGTCGGGCGGATACTGCCGGATGTGCCGTCGGTGGCCTGTTTCGACACCACGTTCCACCAGAGCATGCCCGCTGCCGCGTACACCTACGCGCTGCCGGCGGATTGGCGGCAGCGGCACGGCCTGCGCCGGTTCGGATTTCACGGCCTGTCGCATCGGTACGCGGTGCATCGCGCCGCCGAATTGATCGGCCGGCCGGTGATGGAGCTGCGGATCGTGTCGTGCCATTTGGGCGCGGGCGCCTCGCTGGCCGCCGTCCAATATGGGCGCAGCGTCGATACGACCATGGGTTTCACGCCGCTGGAAGGCCTGGTGATGGGGAGCCGGTCCGGCAGCGTCGATCCGGGTCTGCTGTGCTGGCTGCAATTGCACGCCGGCATTGGTATCGAGGAGCTCGTCGACGGGTTGGAACGCCGCTCCGGCCTGGTCGGGTTGGCTGGCACACCGGATATGCGCACCGTGCTGGAACGGGTCGAGGCCGGCGATGGCGCGGCGGTGTTGGCATTGCAGGTGTACGCGCACCGGCTGCGGGCCGGGATCGCCGCGATGGCGGCGACATTGGGCGGGCTGGACGTTCTGGTTTTCACCGGCGGTGTTGGTGAAAACGCGCCGGCGGTTCGGGCCGCGGCGGTGGATCGGCTGGCTTTCCTGGGGATTGGACTCGACCCGAGTCGCAATGCCACCGCCGTTCCGGACGCCGATATCGGTGGCGGTGGCGCGCCGGTCCGGACCGTGGTGATCGGCTCGCGCGAGGACCTGGAAATCGCCCGTTGCGTGCGCAGGGTTCTGCAACGCGGGTGAAAATCGCGTCCGATTCGAGCCGGAAACTCGCGTCCGATTTGACCTGGCGAACTCGCGTCCGATTTGAGCGGGAACGAAGCTCAGATCCGATTCGAATGGGCCGAGACCAAATCCTGGCAGGTAATCAGGCCGACCAGATGCTCGGCCGCATTAACGACGACCACCGCATCGGTTCCGCCGGCGCGCATTGTTTCGGCGACGCGCTCCAATGAGTCATCCGGGCGAACGGCCGGCGGCGGACGTCGCAAGATTTCCGCCACCCTTTGGTCCATGTCCCAAACGCGCTGCTCTGCGCAGTAACGGGCCAGATCGTCCTCGGTGAGTAGACCGATGCACCGCGAACCGACCAACACCGGAAGATGCCGCACGCCGGCGGTGACCACGGCCCGCCAGGCCCGGGTCACGGTTGTACCCGGCTGCGCGACGAGCAATTGCGACGTCATCACCTCGCGGGCCGTCGGTTCGGTAATCACAGCCGCCGTCGAGTCGTCTTTGCCACGCCTGTCGGACATTGCCAGCCTCCACTTGCCACGGGATATCAGTCTGATTCCAAACGGTTGGCGTTCGGCAGGGCCAATAGTCCCGAAGGCCCTGAGGAAGTGGGCCCATATGCAGCTAGTTTCGATAACCCCTGTGAATTGACGTCTTTGGTAGACCTTCCAGTACGATCAGGCCAAGCCAACCGCCGTGGGGGTAGGTGATGGCTGAAGAATCGGAACAGGGCAGGCTGCTTCCGTCGCTTTCGAACGTCGAGTTGCGGCCGTTGCTGGCCGAGGTGGCCGAGCGCATCGAAACGGTGATGGCGACCGGCGATACCTTGCGCGAGCTGCTCGAGGCCGTCGTGGCCGTGGGTTCTCAACTGGAACTGCCCGAGGTGCTGCGACGAATTGTCGAGGCCGCCGTGCAGCTGACCGACGCCCGTTATGGCGCGCTTGGCGTACTCGATCCCGACGATCCCGGACAGCTGGCCGCATTCGTACACACCGGAATCGACGACGCAACCGCAAAGGCGATCGGCCCACTACCGACGGGACGGGGCATTCTCGGCGTCCTCATCGGTGACCCACGACCGCTGCGGCTGTCGAACCTCTCCGATCATCCCGCGTCGTACGGATTCCCGGCAAATCACCCGCCGATGCGATCTTTTCTCGGAGTGCCGGTGAATATACGGGGCAATACGTACGGAAATCTCTATCTAACAGAAAAGAAATCCGGTTCCACGTTCACCGACCTGGATGAGCAGGTCATCATCGCCTTGTCGGCCGCGGCCGGTATCGCGGTCGACAATGCCCGTCTCTACGAGGCGACGTATCAGCGCGAACGGTGGGTTCAGGCCAGCGCCGAGGTGACGACACGGCTGCTGGCGCTGGATCCGATCGACAAAATTCTGGTATTGATCGCCCGCAATGCCCGGGAATTGATATCGGCTGATCTCGCCTATATCGCCATCTCCCGGGAAGAAGGTGCGCTGGAGATCGAGGCTGCCGACGGCGATACGGCCGAGGAGCTCAAGGGCCGGCAAATTCCACGCGAGTCAATGGCTTCATGGGTACTTCGCCACGGTGGCCCGGTCGCGTTGGCCGATGCCCGTAACGACGAACGGGTGTGGCCGGAGGTCATCGCGCTGTCCAGTATCGGGCCCGCGATCTGGGTGCCGCTGCAGTCCGAACGCCGCGCGGTGGGAACGTTGGTGATCGGAAATCACGTCGGCCGCTCGCCATTTTCGGCAAACGACGTTTCCATGGTCGAATCTTTCGCGGCCCAGGCCGGCCTGGCATTGACCCTGGGCGCGGCAGCGGCCGACCGGGAACGGCTGGCGGTATTCGAAGACCGGGACCGGATCGCCCGCGATCTGCACGATCTGGTCATTCAGCGCCTTTTCGCCGCCGGAATGACACTGCAGAGCCTCTCGCCGCGCATCGCCGACGGTCGCGAACGCGAACAGGTGCTCGGTGTCGTACAGGATCTGGATCAGACAATTCTGGAAGTACGGACGACAATTTTCGGATTGCAGTCGGCCGGGGGTCGGGAGGCGAGCCTGCGGACGAAGGTGGTCGAGGTGGTCGACGAGGCGGCGGTGGCGCTTGGATTTTCGCCGTCGCTGCATATGTCGGGCCTGATCGACACCGATGTGGTCGATGAGGTGGCCGAGCATCTGTTGGCCGTATTGCGGGAAAGTCTGTCCAACTGCGCCCGGCATTCGGCCGCCACCGCCGTCGATGTGTCCATCGTGGTCGATGACTGGGTCATGGCACGTATTAGCGACAATGGCGTGGGAATTGGCGATGCCGGTCGACGCAGCGGCCTGCAGAACCTGGCCGACCGGGCCGCCGCGCTCGGAGGGACTTTTGCCATCGCCCAGGCTCAGGGCGGCGGGACCGAGCTGGTCTGGCGGGCGCCGGTCAAATAATGCGTCTTGTGCCGCAGCCGTAGCGCCTCGCGCCACAGTCGCCACCGCCCGCCCAGATCGCGGGCCAGTTCGTTCGGTGGCACCTGCAAAACGGGGCAACTGGCCCGGGCCGCGCAATACCGCCGGGTCGAACGACGGAATATGCGCCGCCGCCGATCGGCCGCGACCACAAGCAGATCGTCGTCGCGGTAGGCCATGGACAGCAACGCCCGCCCGGCGTGTCCGCTGCGGCCGGGCAGGGCAGTGAGCCGGACCCGTACATCGCGCGGCAGACCACCCATCGCGTCGTTGAATGCCTGGTGCATCAGCGATGTCGCCTGACGTTCACACACTGTCCACTGGCGACGGAGCTCGGCATCCTCGCGCTGCATCGTGGCCCGGATCGAACCGATGCCGTGCACATCGTTGGCCGCCCAGGCGAAGGTCATCGGGGCCGTGCTGGCCCGCGGTGGGTCGTAGGTTCGTACCGCGATCAGTTCACCACCGCGTAGCCGCGCTTGGGTCACCGCTTCCCGTAATGCCCGTAATCCGGCAAGCGAGCCCTGCACATGCACTACTACCCGGCCGCGTGTGGATTCCTCGGCCATGAATACCGCCCCCCGCTTGGGTTTCTCTCACGATGGTCCGGTCCGGTCGGGCCGAAACAGAGGCCTCTGCACTGGCCGGCGAAGGACCTTCGACCCTGTGGTCGGCGGCGGCGTGGGCGATAAGTGCCGCCACACCCCCAGCTCTGGCGCCGCTCGCGCGGGCCTTGCCCTTTCGGGCAGAGCGAACTGAGAATTACATTCTCCACGCATTTCTCGGCGAGTGTGGATAGCGTGGCAGTTACTCCGGTCAGTCGCGGCTCTGTGACAGGCAGCAATTCTTCGTAGGTCGTGACACCGGCCGGTATGTCGCTTATTTCGCGACGTTGGATTGATGATCACGTGGTCGGAGATTTCCGATCGTGAGGGGGGAAACGGTGGTAATGCAGAAGCATCGTTGTAGATCGCACACGTGGCAGGTACGGCTCCGGTGACATCCTGCGGGGGCCGACCTACCACAGCCGCGCTCTCTGCTCTGGCCGTTCTGCTTAATGCTCGGGGTTACGGGTCCACCGTGCCGGCCGCTGATCCGGCCGCGCGGTGGGCCCGCTTGGCCGCGCAGTTGTGTCGCAGTCCGGCCGGATTCATCACTACGACATCAAGCGGGCGCCGGCAGGTCATCAGCCACGCCGCGCTGACACGGATGCAGCAGGCGACCGCCGACGCGGCGGCCCGGCACGTGGTCGCCGAACGGCGCCCGGGCCTCTTCGCCGGCATCCGTCCGCTGCCGATGCCGAATCCACCGGCGAGCGCCCTGATCACTATCGCGGTGCCGATTGTGATGCCCTACGCCCTAAGGGCGGTGGGCGCGCTCGGAGTTCTTGACGTGACGACTGATAACCACGGCCGCGATATCGCGGCGCTGCGGACCGTGGCTGATGCGTACGCTTGGCTGACCGGCGAGTCGGAATAGCCCGACTCGCCCTCGCTTGGATAATTAATGGCGTAACATGCCGGGCCGACTTACCCGGTTAATCCGGTTACGCCGGTTTAGCTTGGTGATCATGCGATTCTGGTTCGCGGCACACTGGGGGACGGACCAGAATTGCATGATCACCAACGGGGGATTTGTGATTAACGAGCCGGTCTGGTCCACCGTGGACCGACCGACCGCCATTCCTCTTCCCAGCCCATGAGCCGGGTGCGGTTCAGTTCCCACCGGATTATGCGGCGTGCGGCCTCAAGCAGACATCCGGCGCCGAGCGCGATTGTCAGCCCGAACGCGGTCGCGTTGGCGACGATGGTGGCCATGCTGGCCGGGGGTTCGGTCTGCTGACCCTGCCGGTTGATCCACACCGGAACCAGCGCGCCGGCTCGCGCTCCGGGCGTGGCCTGCACCTGGTCAACGTGGACCTGGTTCTTCGGGCCGTACCAGCGGGCCTTCACCCAGGCGTCCGCGGTGGTGCCGTCGGTACCGGCGGCGGTTGGCGCATTCTCCAGCAGCACCGCGTTGGCATAGTGACCGCTGGTGCGGACTTCCCGGGCGTGCGCGGCAGCGCCGGCGTACATGGACTGGCCGGCCCAGGCGGCTAATGGCAGCGATATCAGAAACATGACCAGCAGGCAGGCCGCGGCGGCGCTTTCGACCCGGTCGGAACGGCGGGCCATCGCATTGCGCCACCAACACAGATATCGGACCGGGCGCACGGTCATATTCCACGGAATGCGGTGCAGGACAGGCATGCGGCACACCCCCCGTCCGCCCGGGCCGGTCACAATGACCGGAGACGGCGCTTTCCGGTCACGGGTCCGATGAAACGGACTACCAACCGCGGAGTACGTCGCGCATCATCGTCATCCCGTGGAATTCCCCCGATATCGATAGTGCGTGCTGGCTTTGCCACCAGCCAGGGCCGAAAGGCCCTGCCACTAGGGGTACGTCTGCTCGGTTCTGGTCAGTGGGCCGGTTCCGCCCGTCCGACGCTCCGGCCGCGGACCGGGACCGCACCGGCGCGGGCGGCGCGAATGTCGCTCATTACCGGAAGTACGTCGAATGGGATGAACGGTCGTAGCTGCTCGGCCAGCCACGCCGGCGCGGCGACTGCGAATGAGGCACCACAGCGGCGGGCGTGCCGCTTCATCAGTACCAACAGCCCGGTCGCCTGGGCCGCCTCGCATGAGTCGGCGGCCCGTAAGTCAACCACCACCATGTTCGGCCGGGGCGCCAGGCTCGTCGCATCGCCGAACGCAGTTGTCCGGTCGCGGCCGCGCTCACCCGACCGCTGACGGCGATAACCGCGCATTCGCGGTCGGTGCTGTCCACATAGGCCGTCGCGGGAATATGCGTTTCTTGGACCGATGCCGCTATATAGGGAGCTTTTCGGGACGGTACGTTCATTGGACTGGCGCCGCCGAACAACTCGCCGGCCGGTGGTGCAACTGCGGCATCACGTCTCCTCGTTGGTGCAAGGGCTACTGCGATTCGATCGCAGTCGGTGGCAATACGGCAGGGTCATGTGCCCTGTCTACGCGGGACTTCCGGCCACAGCCGGTCGAGGTCAACATTCTCCCCCGTAGCGGGCGTTTGCGGAATAGCGGCGGAGACCGTGTCGGCGATGGTATGGGCCCAGGACTGAATCGCTGTCCAATCGCGATAGTCACCATCGGGCACGCGGAACACCGTTGCCAGCAGCTTTTCCGGGATAGTCAGCTTCTTACGGTTGAGGCAGCCGGCAAAGATTCGGTGTTCTATCGCTGAGGTCGTTTCCAACATTTGGGGCAGGTCCACCGGGTCGTCCTCAGGCCGCGGCGGATCGCCGACCGGGCCGCTGGAGAACAGCCACACCATCCGATCGGCGAATCGGTCACTGGAGCGTTCCAGCAATTCCCGCGCGGGCCGCAGCCAACGTCCGGCGTAGAGCGCACTACCTAACACCACGGCGTCGTAACGGGCCACGTTCGGCACCTCTTCGGGTGGATGTACCTCGGTTTCCAGGCCGCATTCACGCAATGTCGCCGCGATGGTGTCAGCGATTTCCACTGTCGCACCGTGTCGACTGGCGGCCGAGACGAGAACGTTCGTCGCATCATCGTTCATGTGCCGCTCATTTCTGAGAAAACTGGGCAACGCGTGCTCAGCGCGGCCCTGGCGCGGGAGCCGATTTCAGTGGGTGATCGCGACCGGACACGTCGCGAGCGCTACCACGTGCTGGCTGACCGAGCCCAACAAAAGCCCGGGAAACCCGCCATGGCCGCGGGAACCGACAACCAACAATGCCGCGTTGACACTGGCTTTCGCCAGCACCCGACTGGCGGGACCGCGGCAGATCTCCCTGCGTACGTTCATTTCCGGATACTTCGCCGTCCACGGTGCCAACGCGTCATCGAGTACCCGGGTGGCCTCCAACCGGCTAGTCAATGCCGGTTCCTGTGCGTTTTCCAGTGCCTGGGTCGGAACGCTCGGCGGCACCGCGTAAGCGTGAATGGCGAGCAGCCAACGGCCCAACCGGGCCGCGGTGGCGAAGGCGAATTCCAGCGCCGCCTGGGCCGGCTCGGAATCGTCCACCCCGACCAGTACCCGACCGTCCACACGGTACGGATCGGTCCGGGTGACGACCAAGGTGCCCGGTGCGTGCGCGGCCAGCTGCATGCTGGTCGACCCCACGATGAGCCGGTGTAGCCATCCGGTGCCGTGGCTGCCGACGACAAGCATGTCCGCGCCGGCCGCCAATTGCGCCAGTTGCTCGGCCGGCTGACCGGCCACGACGCGGGTCACCGTGCGTAGGTCGGGTTGCGTGGCCAGTGCCTCTTTTCTTGCGTTTTCGAGCACCTGCTCGCCGCGCTGCGCCATTTCCAGGCCGACCTCCGGGTCGCCGAATGTGGCGGCGGTGTGCTTGTCCGGTACGACCAGACAGAGGATCAGGGGTTGACCTGAGTCGGCGGCCGCCCGCGCCGCCCAGCCGACGGCGGCCAGGCTGGGCGCGGACCCGTCAACACCGACCAGCACTCCCGATTCAGTGAATTCCTGCTGATGGGTCATCCTCGGGACTCCTCCCGTGCGGAGCGCGCCGGGGTCGCGTGGGCCCGATTGGGGGGAGCGGGCGAGGGACCGGGCTTTACGAGTTTGGTTCTGCTTTTACGAATTCGGCCCCGTCGGTCCGGTTTCGACCGGGATCGTGCGGGCCTGCGGCGGGGCCTGGCCGACCGGTACCGAGACTTCGAGAATTCCATTGTCGTACCGGGCTTTCAGCTGGGATTCGTCGGCGCCGGCCGGTAATCCGACGCTGCGGCTGAACTTGCCGTAGACGAATTCCGAATGTCCGCGCTCGCGACGACGTTCCTCGCGTTGGGCGCTAATGGTGAGCACGCCCTGCTCCACCTGCACGGAAATATCCGTCGTCGGGTCGACACCGGGGATTTCCGCGCGGATGAGGTAGCGTCCGTCCTCATCAAACTCTTCGATGCGGAAACTACGATTTCCTGATTCCCGGCCCGGCCAGCTGAGCATTCCAGGCAATCCCTCGGCCCAGTCGAAGATGTCGGGCCACGGACGCCGCGTCTCGCGCCTCATCGCCATGGTGTCCTCCTAATAAGGGCGCTAGCTCAAGTATTGGCGCTGCCTCAAGCCAATCGCGTGCCACGGTCGCCGGCAACCTCCGATGGTCGGTTGTTCGCGGGACTTTGGTCCGGACACACGCAGACCGCGCATCAACGACCTCGCACGCGTTTGGCCAGTGGACTGACATTCACCGCATTTCTGTGGCTCTCCGATGCAGGTCCTACGGCCCTAGCGGGTATTGAGGGGACACCGGAGCCTTAATACCGGACGAGAGATAACGGTCTGGGTGGTATTTATGACTCGCTCGATTTCGAGCTTCCGGGTAATTGTCGGCGTCGATCTTTCGGCCGACGCCGCCGCCGCATTGTCGTGGGCGGCGGACGAGGCGTGCGGCCGCGGCGGCGAGCTGATCATCGTGCACGCCTTCGAGCCGTTCGGGGAGACTCGGCGGCCGTTGGCCGATACAGCCGACATGGCCGATACGTCTGAGCCGGCGGTTTTGTACGCGAAGCTGCGGGAAGCGCAGCGACAGGACGTGGAGGACCGGATCGCGCACGTGCTGTCTGGATCGGCGTTGCGGTGCGCCCGCCGCCATTACGTGGTGGATCTGCCGGCACGGGCGTTGTGCACGCTCGCCGCGACCTCGGACCTTTTGGTTGTGGGAGCTCGGGGGGACCGCGTTCGCGACCAACTCGGCTCCACACCGCGTACCTGCCTGCAACACGCGCACTGCCCGGTCGTCGTGATTTCGGCGCAAGCCGGGGTGAACGCGCCGTGGCGGGAGCCGCTGCCGGCCTGAGTACCGGAATCAACACGGGGGGTGGGGGATGGCGGAGCGGTCGGGCCTGGTGGTGGTCGGCATCGACGGTTCGCCGGCCAGTCGGGAGGCGTTGGCTTGGGCGTTGGTCGAGGCCAGTGCCTGGCACGCCCCCCTCGAGGTGGTGCACGCGTGGCATGCGCGGTGGCTACCGGGGAGTCGGGCCGCGGCCCAGGATCGGGCCGACCGGCTGTTCGAGACGCAGCTGTCGGCGGCGGTGGCGTGGTACGGGCCGGACGCGCCCATGGTCATCGAGAACGTCCGGGAGGGCCGGGCGGCGACGGTTCTGTTGGATGCGGCCCGGCCGGCATCGCTGCTCGTGGTCGGGGCGGCGCGACGGGCGCGTCACGGCGCCGAATCGGTGAGCGAGGAATGCGTGCGATGTGCCCGCTGTCCGGTTGTCGTGGTCCCGGCCGATGTCGGTCGCTGACCCGGCTGTGCTGATCACGTGAACCGCTGTGATGAATCCAACGTTTAGTCGAATAGTTGCGTTAATTCCTCTGCCTCGTTCCACCGGGTGAAGGGTGCCAGTGCCGCTGCGCCGGTTGGGCCTGCAGACCTCGCACCCGGGTACGACCGTCTGTTTTGATAAACAGACCTGTATTTGTGGGCAGGAAAAGCAGATTTCCGGCTGCAACCGCTGAATGTCCATTTGTCTTGCGCTGCCCGGCTTAGGCGCTAGTCCGGCGGGTGCGGGAACCTGCCACGCCAAAAGGACGCAATCGTGGGTCGGTGGTTTACCGAAGCAGCCAAACGGTGCTAGCCATGTACGCGACCTGGCAGCGGGGGAATTGACGGAATGGGAGACTGATGGCGAAGCACGTCGTTGACGAGGACACTGGCGCACGCAGTGACTACGACCGCGTTGGCGGTGGTCGCGCCGTTTCCGCGGTTGTAGACGCCTTTTACGAGCGCGTGCTGGCCGACCCGCAACTCGTCCCATTTTTCACCGGCGCCGATATGACCCGGCTCAAGCGCCACCAGGTCCTGCTGATCTCGCAGGCGTTGGGCGGACCGGCCGAGTACGACGGCCGGGAATTGCACACCGCGCACGCCGGACTCGACATCAGCGCGGACGATTTCTCCCGGGTGGTGGACCATTTGGTCACCACGCTGGAGGAGGCCGGCGTCGAGCCGGACATCATCGGCCGGGTGGGCGCGGTGCTGGGCAGCACCAAGGACGACATCGTCGGCGCGGAGGCGCGCTGAACTCAATGGATAGCGACGCTCTACAGGAAAGCTGGGCCAAGGTCGCCGAATTGGGCGACGAGGTCCCGCTGTTTTTCTATTCGCATTTGTTCTTGTCGCACCCCGAGGTACGGGAGATGTTCCCGGTCTCGATGTCGGCGCAACGGGACAGACTGGTCGGTGCGCTGGGCCGCATCGTCAGCAATGCGCATCGCCTCGACGAGGTGGTGCCGTATATCCAGCAGCTCGGCCGCGATCACCGGAAATTCTCGGTAGTGGCCGAGCACTATCCGGCCGTCGGCGGTTCATTGCTGGCGACGTTGCAGTATTTCCTCGGGCCGGCGTGGAGCGAGCAGCTGGCCGCGAACTGGGCCGAGGCCTACGGCCTGGTCGCGAAGGTCATGGTGCAGGCGGCCGAGGAAGCAGCCGAGCAAACCCCGTCGTGGTGGCTGGCCGATGTCATGGCGGTGGAACGCCGGACCCTGGACGTATCGGTGTTGCAGCTGCGTTTCCAACAGCAGTTCACCTACGAGCCGGGGCAATCGTTCGCGATGGAGGTGCCGCAGCGGCCGCGGTTGTGGCGGTATTACAGCCCGGCGAATGCGCCGCGGGAAGACGGTTCGGTCGAGCTGCACGTGCAGTTGGTCGCCGGTGGCCAGGTCAGCAGCGCGATCGTGCGTTCGCTCCGGGTCGGCGACACGGTTCGGGTCGGATCCTCGATCGGTTCGGAATTGACCTTGCGTCGGGTTGACGGCCGGGACATTCTCATGGTCGCCGGCGGCACCGGGCTGGCGCCGTTGCGCGCCGTTCTGGATCAGATCGATCGCGAATGGCGGGCGTATGGCACCGGGCCGAATGTGCAGCTTCTCCATGGCGTACGGATGCCGTGGAATCTCTATGAGCACGATCGTCTGACTCAGCTCAGCAGCCGGCCGTGGTTCTCCTATACTCCAGTCGTATCCGATGACCCGTCCTATCCTGGGTCCACGGGACTGGTTGGTTCGGTTGCCGCGCGCAGCCAGCTATGGCAGGGCAGAACGGCAATGGTGTGCGGCTCGCCGGGAATGGTGTCGCACTCGATATCCGAGCTTGCCAACGCAGGCATGCCACGTGGTGATATTCGTTGCGAAGAGTTCGCCGCTGATGGTGCCGGCACTTCCGTACAGCTTCAGACCACCGGGTCAGGTGAACGTCAGTGACAATTGCACAAAACTCCGCAGGACCGCTCGCCGGCCGACTGTCGCCCGAAGCGGTGCGTTCGGCGTCATTTCCCCGCCGCCGTCGCGGTTACGACGAGGAAGAGGTGACCTCTTTCCTGGAGATGCTGGCCGGTCAGATCCAGGCCGGAAATGTCGAGCGGGCTTCGATGCGAGCCGAATTGAGCCAGCTACGTGAGGAAGTCGCACGACTGAACGAGGCCAGTCAGCAGCAGGCCGCGGAGCCTGAAAGCGGCACCCGGGTGGAAATCAGCGTGCACGCGGTGAGCCTGCTCAGCCAGGCCCAGCAGGCCGCGGATACCGCTGTGGCGGAGGCCGAACAGTATTCCCGGGACCTGGTGACCGCGGCCCGTACCCAATACCAGGAAATTCTGCAGCGGGCCCAGGAAGCAGCCAGCACCGCGGTCGAGCAGTTGCCGGTGGCGACACCGATGCAGGCCGAAGCGGTCGCGGCGCAGGGGTATTCGATTCCGGTGCAGGAGATCGAATACGTACGGACCTTCGCCCAGGTCGCGCAGGTGCAGTTGCGGTCGGTGTTGGACGCGCTGACCAAGGAGGTCGACCGGCTCGGAGACCTGCCGCAGCTGGACAATCGGCCGAACTCAATGGACCTGGCCCAATGGCACCAGGGCGGCGTGCCCAATCCGCGCGCCGGCCAATGACCGGTCCATAGCAGGGTTCATCCTCGCGCGGCATGCGTGCATTGCCCGGTGCGCGTGCCAATGCCCGCGCGCCTGGCTGGCTTTTCGTTGGCGTGTCGAGCTTGCGTACTTTTCTGCGGTCCGGTGGACGCGTTTGCGGGTGACTGGGCGCGAGTCTGGCGGATCCGTTTGCGGGTGACTGGGCGCGAGTCTGGTGGACGCTTTCGTTAGTCTGTGTCTTCGCGCTCGGCAGACGCTTTTTGTGGCTGACCGTGTGCGGTCTGACGGACGGCTTTCGTCGGTCTCCGCGCGGCCCGCGCGGACGCCAGCAAATGCGTCTGCCGTGCCTAGCAGGCCGACACCATCCGCAAGACAGGTCGGTGCGCGAGACCGGCGTCGTCCACGGTGGGGCTGATTTGTCGGTACGCAGGTGGCACTCCGGTGCGTGCTTATGGCTAAAAGCCCGCGTTGATTGGGTTTTGCGGGTGGCATGGATCGGGACTGTTTTGTCTCGTCCGTGAGCAGGGTTGGTGGCCCGGTAGCGGTCCCCGGGCGCGCGCTTTGGACAAGTGCCAACGGTCTTTGCAGTCGGCAGCGCGTCAACCGCCGTGCGCTGTCGGCCCGGCGGAAGCGTGTTGTGAAGGCGCGCGAGGCTTCGGTAGGCATGAGACACAGGAATGCTTCGGTAAATGGACGCGGCGCTCTAGCCGGCGGTTTGCCCGCGCCAGCGTTCCGTTGGCTCGCGCTTGTGCAGACGCAGCAAACTCGGCCGGCTGGCTTGTGTAGGTGCCGGTAATTCGGTCGTTTCGCCTGTGTAGGTGCCAGCAACTCGGCGCGGGATCGCTTGTGTAGATGCCCAGCAACTCGGCCGGGTCGCTCGTGCGCATGTTAGCGGCTGGGTTGGATTGCTTGTGCACAGGCTAACGGCCGAGACCGTTCGATTTTGCACATGCCAACGGTCGGGATGGCTCGATATTGCAAACGCCAGCACTTCGGTTGACTCGCTTTTGCCGGTGCGAGCGGCCTCGGCGGGTTGTCTCTTTGTCGTCCGGCTCCGGTGTGCGAATGTGTCCGTGCCGCGACTCCACGCTGTCTCGCCGGCGTGCGCTTTCAAGGCCTCGCGCCGGCATGCGCTTGCACGGTGCAGCGAGCCCACAGGTGTTTCAAGGTGTCTGCAACCGGCGTGCACTTGAGCGCGCCGGGCGTGTGGATGTGTTCGTAAATGCCGCCCGGCCGGCGCTTTGTCGTACCCGTATTGAATGCTCGACCCGCACCACGGGATATGCAGACCGCGGACCAATCAGACTGCCGGCGGCGGGGAGTGTCCATAAGGGACAGTTGGGGGTGTCGTGATTCGCAACTCACCAAGGAAACTCCCACAGTTCCTCGCTATCCGGACTTTTCGCCGGGAACTCGTCCGAGCCGTTTCCGGTTCGGTGGTTGCCGGCTGATCGGTCGCCCGCACAGTCGCCGGACTGGTGGCCGTCGGCGGAGGAATTCGCCGATGTCCCGTAGCCAGAGGCATGTCGGGACGCGGACGAATGCTGTGCCGGAGATCGCTTCATTGGGAGATCCCTGAATAGATTGGTTAGCTTACTCACCGTAACCTCGGTAGCCACTGTAACGAGTGAATGCGCAGCCGTCACGTGCTTGGCCCGAATTGAAGAATAATTACTTGATGGGGCGTGTCGCGGTTACCGATTCCTTACGTACGATCGGATGGTGAGACGGATTCTGGCTGCGTGTCGACCACAGTGGGCAGAGCGAACCCCCGGTGGCGTCGCCTTACCACGTTTTTCCGCTCGGCAACACAGGGTGGCCGGTGTTTCTGATGACATTGCCCACGTCTATTCAACGAAGCGGAATAGAGTGGACTCGATTTCGATTCTGGAACGTATTTTCATGCGCGGTGCGTAAACGTATATCGGTCAGGCTTGACCGAGTCCACTAACAC
>JBEDUI010000014.1:0-2557 GCA_040414495.1 Mycobacteriales bacterium | reverse complement strand
ATGCGATCCCGCTGAAATGGCCACCGGCCCAGACAGGTTGATTCGTCGCAACCCACAGACACGCGGACAAGGCCCTAAATCTGTTATTTCCCAACTGATTACGAGCCAGAAGAGCTACGAGGGACGACCGCCGGGTACCGGATGGGCCGGTCAGCCCCGGGACTGCGCCAGAGCGAGCAGGTCGCTCTCCGTGTTCACGTTGGCCAGAAAGCGCGATTCCGGCAGCACGAGCTGCTGGGCGTCGGAGGCGTCGATCAAGGCGCGCATGGAGCGTGCGCCGGCGGCGACCAGGCCGCTGATCCGCTCTGCCAGATCGGTGCGGTACACCGCGGCGAGGCAGTGGCTGCGGCCGTCCCACGGCAGCACGATTTCGGCGTTGGTCTCGGCGGCCAGACGCACCAGGTCATCGATCAATTCCGCGGACAGCATCGGCATGTCGACGGCGCAGACGACGGCATATCGGGCGCCCGCCTCGGCGGCCGCGCGCAGCCCCCGTCCGGTCGCCGGCAGCGGCCCCTGGCCGCGCACGTCGTCGCGGACGACTTTCGCTTGCACGGCCGGCAGCGGTTGCCCCTGCGCGGCCATGACGAAAACCGGCGTGCAGCGCTGCGCGAGAACCCCGGCAACGTGCTCGAGCAGCGTGGCTGCACCGCCCGGGCCCGGCAGGGTTGCCTTGTCACGCCCCATGCGCCGCGATTCACCGCCGGCAAGCACGACCCCTGCTAGCGACACGGCCTTATCGATGTCGAGTACCTGGTCGCCCACGTCAGTCGACGGTCCAGGTGTCGCGCCCGCGCAACAGCGATTGCAGCGCGGCGGAGTCGAACGCCTTCGCCGACTGGGCGGAGCGGACCTGGGAGCGTGCCGCGTCGTCGTAGGTGGGGCGGCTGATGTTACGGAAGATGCCGAGCACGGTGTGGTCGAGATTCTGATCCGACAGCCGCGACAGCGCAAACGCGTAAGCCGAGTTGTCGTCATGCGCGTCGTGCACGACGATCTCATCGACATTCACGTCGGCGGTCTTGGCCACCTCTAGGCTGAAGCCCGACTTCACCACGCAGTATTCGCCGTTGGCGCCGAACACAATTGGCTCGCCGTGGCTGACGTTGATCACCCGCTCCTCGGCGCCCTCCTTGCGCAGCGCGTCGAAAGAGCCGTCATTGAAGATCGGGCAGTCCTGCAGGATTTCGACGACGGCGGCACCCCGGTGCTCGGCGGCGGCGCGCAGCACCTCGGTCAGCCCGGCGCGGTCGGAGTCCAGCGCGCGACCGACGAAGGTCGCCTCGGCTCCCAGCGCCAATGACACCGGGTTGAACGGCTGATCGAGCGATCCCATCGGCGTCGACTTGGTGACCTTGCCGACCTCCGACGTCGGCGAGTACTGGCCCTTGGTCAGCCCGTAGATCCGGTTGTTGAACAGCAGGATGGTGATGTTGACGTTGCGGCGCAGCGCGTGGATCAGGTGGTTGCCGCCGATCGACAACGCGTCGCCGTCGCCGGTGACCACCCACACCGAGAGGTCCTCGCGGGCCAGCGCCAGACCGGTCGCGATGGCCGGCGCGCGACCGTGGATGGAGTGGAACCCGTAGGTCTCCAGGTAATAGGGGAACCGGCTGGAACAGCCGATACCGCTGATGAAGACGATGTTCTCGCGGCGCAGTCCCAGTTCGGGCAGGAATTGGCGGATGGTGTTGAGGATGACGTAGTCACCGCAACCCGGGCACCAGCGCACCTCCTGGTCGCTGGTGAAGTCCTTGGCCTTCTGCGGCTGGTCCTCGGCGGACACCGTGGGGACTCCGTCGTTTTTGGTCAGCCTCGGGGTGACGCCGAGGTCTGCGCCAATCAGGTCGGTCATTCGCTAGCTCCCGCTCCAACCGTTGCTGCCGCCATTCTGGCGACCATCTTCTTGTCTTGCTCGATTTCGGCCAGCGTGCCACCCAGCGCGGCGCGGATGATGCGCCCGATCTCGTCCGCGAGGAAGGCGACACCCTGGACCTTGGTGACGGACTGGACGTCGACCAGGTACTTGCCGCGCAGGATCAGCGCCAGCTGGCCCAGGTTCATCTCCGGGCACACCACCATCGGGTAGCGCCGCAGCACGTCGCCGAGGTTCGCCGGGAACGGGCTGAGGTTGCGCAGATGGGCGTGCGCGACCTTGATGCCCTTGCGCCGCGCGCGCCGGCAGGCCTCGCCGATCGGCCCGTACGAGCTGCCCCACCCGAGCAGCAGCAGTTCGGCGTCCCCGCTCGGATCGTCGACTTCCAGGTCGGGCACGGCGATGCCGTCGATCTTGGCCTGGCGGATCCGGACCATGAGGTCGTGGTTGACCGGCTCATAGGAGATGTTCCCGGAGCCGTTCGCCGCCTCCAGGCCCCCGATGCGGTGCTCGAGCCCGGGAGTGCCTGGGAGCGCCCAGGGCCGGGCGAGCGTTTGTGGATCGCGCTTGTAGGGCAAGAAGCCGACTGGATCGGTGGCAAACTTGACGGGAATCGACGGGATGTCTTCCACCTTAGGAATACGCCATGGTTCGGCGCCGTTCGCGAGATAACCATCCGAG
>JBEDUI010000013.1:0-5950 GCA_040414495.1 Mycobacteriales bacterium | reverse complement strand
CCGCACCCCAGTGCACCGACCGTGGCACCACGGCGGCCTGCTGTCGGGTGTCGCGCTTCCGGATACCGAGAATGGACCGCCCGGGCATGGCGCCCCGGCCGCTCGGCCGGTAGCGGACGCCGTTGATCGCTGCGGATACGCGCGCTGGCGCTCCGGCCAGCCACGAAAGGCCGGTGCGCTAACGTCCGGGACATGGCACTCATTCACCGCGCGCAGCTCATTCCCACCAAACTCGAACTTCTTGATACTTGGGTGCGCTCGCAGCCCTGGTGGACTTGGGATCAGGCGGAGATTGAGCTCGTCGGCGCGTACCGGTTTGATGATCCGGCCGGCGACGTCGGGATCGAGACGCATCTGGTCGGCATAGGCGGTAGGCACATCGTCCAGGTCCCGCTGACCTATCGTGGTGCGCCGCTTGCTGGCGCCGACTCCGCGCTCGTCGGCACCATGCAGCATTCCGTACTCGGGCAGCGGTGGGTGTACGACGCCTGCCTCGACCCGGTCTACGCCACCGCGCTGGCCACGACCATCCTTGCCGGCGGACGGGAGGCCGAATTGCAGGTTGTATCGGACAACGGCTACCAGCTCAGGGAACCCACGGTCCGAGTCGCTGGCAGCGGCCGGCCCGGAACGACGATCCCGCCGACCGACCTGCTCGGCACGAGCGGCGACCAGACGTCAACGACCATGCGTACGAGCAGCCTTGACCTGGTGCTACGACGGGCTCTCGACGGCGACCAGGCCGCGGGCAGCGCGCAGACGCTCACCGGCAGCTGGCCCGGAAATGACGGACCCGCTGTCCTCGCCTGGGTCACCGACTGACAGTCAGGTTCAGGCTGACAACGCCGGGGCGAGCAGCTCGCGGATCTCGCGTACGGCGGTCCGCCCGGCCCGGTTAGCACCGATCGTGCTGGCCGAAGGCCCGTAGCCGACCAGATGCAGCCGCGGCTCGGCCACTACCCGGGTGCCGTCCATCCGGATGCCGCCGCCAGGCTCACGCAAATGCAGCGGGGCCAGATGATCCAGCGCCGCCCGGAATCCGGTGCACCACAGAATGACGTCGGCACGGACGAAGTCCGAGGACCATGCCACCCCGTCAGGCGTGATCCGCTCGAACATCGGCCGCCGGTCCAGCACGCCGCGCCGCTGGGCCGCGCGCAGTTCGGGACTCAGGTGCAGGCCGGTGGCGCTGACGATGCTGCCCGGTGGCTGGCCGGCCCGGACCCGCTGGTCGATCAACGCGACCGCGGCCCGCCCGTCCTCCCGCGTGAACGGCTCGTCCCGGAACCGGGGCGGCCGCCGTGTCACCCACGTCGTGCTCGTCACCTCGGCGATCTCGGTCAGCAGCTGTACGGCCGAGGTCCCGCCGCCAACCACGACCACATGCTGGCCGGCGAATTCGGCCGGGCCACGGTAGTCAGCGGTGTGCAATTGCCGGCCCCGGAACGTCTCCTGGCCCGGATAATGCGGCCAGAACGGCTTGGTCCAGGTGCCGGTGGCGTTGATGACCGCGCGGGTCGTCCACGATCCGGCCGAGGTGTCCACCACCAGCCGGCCCGAATCGGCGCGCCGGACGGCATCCACCCGGACCGGCCGGCGTACCGGAAGCTCGAATTCCCGTTCGTACGCCGCGAAGTACTCCGCGATCACATCGGAGGCAGGGCGGTTCTCATCCAAGGCCCGCAGCGGCATACCGGGAAGTTGATAAATGCCGTGAACGTCGACGAGGCGGAGAGTCGGCCAGCGGTACTGCCAAGCACCGCCGGGACCCTCCGCCCCGTCGAGAACGACATAGCCGGATCCGGGGGCAAATCCCCCGCGACGCAGGAAATAGGCGGCCGACAGCCCAGCCTGACCCGCTCCGATCACCACCACATCGATAGGCACATCGGTATTCATCACGCCGACGCTAACGACCGGATCGTGGCCATTCTTCCGCATACTCCTTGCTTTACCGGCTTTTTACGCCGGACCGCGGCATCGGTGACGCCGCGGACCGGCAAATTGGCTTTAGCTCTGCCGGGCCTTCCAGCGCGGGTCACGCTTGTTGATCACAAAGACCGTTCCGTGCCGGCGTACGACCACCGAACCCGGCTTCTTCTTGAGCGAGCGAAGCGACGCCCTGGCCTTCATCTGGTTCTCCTTCCGCCATCTGGCGTTATCGGTAACCGTTGCAAGCAAGCTGGCATTCCCCGGGCACGTGGCGCTTGAGCGCGCATGATCGCCGGAAAAACGGGAACCGGTGGCCCTAGGGTGACGGCTAAGGAGGCACACCGTGTTCCGCTGCACCAGCGTCGGCAGTCGACGATGAGCCGCGCCGCCCCGATGGGCAGTCGCCGATGAGCCGGGCCGACGGGTTCGATGCCGTCGTCGTCGGGTCCGGACCGAACGGGCTGGTCGCCGCGGTCACGATGGCCGAGGCGGGTCGGCGGGTGCTGCTGGTTGAGGCGGCCGACCGGTTCGGTGGCGGGCTACGCAGCGATGAGCTGACCCGGCCCGGGTTCATCCATGACCGGTGCGCCAGCGTGTTGCCGTTGGCGGTCGGCTCGCCGGCGTTCCGGGAACTTGGCCCGGAACACGACGGCGTGCGGTGGGCGCACCCGGCCATCCCGGCCGCGCATCCGCTCGATGGCCGGCCGGCCGTTCTGGTCCACCGCGACGCGGCTACCACCGCTTCTGCGCTCGGTCCCGATGCGCGGGCGTGGCGGGCCACGGTCGGTGCGGCTGCTCGCAGCGGCTTTCCGCTTGTGGATACGTTGCTTTCGCCGCTGAGCCTGCCGCCGAAAGCGCCGCTGGCGGCCGCGCGGTTCGGCGCGTTCGGTCTGCCACCGGCGCACGCCATGGCCCGTACCGTCTTCCGGACCGAGCCGGCGCGCGCTGTGTTCGCCGGTATGGCCACGCACGCCATGCTCGACCTGCACTCGCCGATCACGGCCGGCTACGGGTTATTGCTGGCGGCGTTGGCGCACCAGGTCGGCTGGCCGGTGGTACGCGGCGGTTCGCAGCAACTCGCCGATGCGCTATTGACCCGGTTGCGGGCGCGCGGCGGCGAGGCGGTCAGTGGCCAACCCGTCCACGATCTACGTGAGTTGCCTGATGCAACGCGCATTCTGCTCGATCTGACACCGCGGCAGGTGGTCGCGGTCGCCGGCGACCGGTTGCCACGGCACTATCGCCGCCGGCTGGAGAGGTTCCGGTACGGCCCAGGCGTTTTCAAGCTCGACTGGGCTCTGTCCGGTCCGGTGCCCTGGAGCGATCCAGTCGTGGCCGGCGCGGGCACGGTGCACCTGGGCGGGACGATCGAGGAAATCGCCGCCGGCGAACACGAAGTCGCGCAGGGCCGGCATCCCGAACGGCCGTTTGTGCTGGTGGTGCAGGCCTGCGTCGCCGACCCCAGCCGGGCTCCGGCCAACCAGCACACACTGTGGGCGTACTGCCATGTTCCCAATGGGTCCACTGTGGACATGACGGCGGCGGTCGAGGCGCAGATCGAGCGGTTCGCGCCGGGATTTCGCGATCTCGTACTGGCCCGGCATACGGCGGGACCCGCGGCGCTGCAACGCCACAACGCCAACCTCATCGGCGGGGATATCGGGGGCGGATCGGCGATGCTGACGCAGTTTCTCCGGCGACCGGTGTACGGCCTGCACCCGTGGCGGACTCCGGTCCCGGGCCTGTATCTGTGTTCGGCCAGCACGCCGCCCGGCGCCGGTGTGCATGGAATGGGCGGCTGGCAGGCGGCCCGGACCGCGCTGGCCGATCATCCCCCGGGCCGAACCCATCGCGCCGCATAACGCGAATTCCGCTTTAACCAAAATGCGATTTTCGAAACCAGAAATTACGAGAATACTGTCGAGCGCAGCGGGAATGACTTAGGCGCCAAGGCGTGCAGACGTTGCACAACTGGAAATTCTGCACCCGAAACCCACTGCGACAAGGAGTGCCGTGATAATTCTTGGAATTGTCCTTTTAATCCTGGGGTTCGTACTGAAAGTCGCAATTCTGTGGACGCTCGGCGTCATTCTCCTCTTGGTCGGAGCGGTACTGGCGTTGCTCGGCGGGTTCGGCCGCATGATTGGTCCGCGCCGGCACTACTGGTAATCCGCCGCCGGCTGGGCGACGTAACATGACGGTGTTGATCGTGCCGCTCACCCGAAGGAGAGTCGCCGGATGACCATTGCAGGGCTGCTTGTCGACGCGTTCGGCCGGATTCACGAAGTGGTCCATTCCGCGGTCGCGGGATTAACCGCTGACCAATTGGCCTACCGGCCGGACGCCGAGGCGAATTCGATTGCGTGGTTGGTGTGGCACCTCACCCGTATTCAGGACGACCACATCGCCGACGCCGCTGGCGTGCAGCAGGTGTGGACGACCCAGGGTTGGGCCAAGCGGTTTGATTTGCCGTTCAGCGCGGCCGGTACTGGTTATGGACATCGCCCGGAGGACGTCGCGCAATTGGGGTCGATTTCGGCCGAGCAATTGCTCGGCTATCACGACGCCGTGTACGAGCAGACGATTCAGTTCGTACAGGGCATCACCGATCCGGATCTGGACCGCATTGTGGACCGTTCCTGGAATCCGCCGGTCACGCTGGGCGTGCGGTTGATCAGCGTGATCGGCGACGATATGCAGCACGCCGGCCAAGCCTCGTACGTGCGCGGACTCGCCGAGCGATCCTAGGAGCGTGTTGCTGGAGTCGTGGCCGTCCGAGGACTAAGCAATACGCGCTGAGACAGAGCCCGGAGTTGGTGGGAGACTCCGGGCATGACAGCGGACCGGAACGTACTCGGCGAGGAACTCGAAGCCTGCGGGACCGACCCGGTGACCGGGTTCTACCGGGACGGCTGCTGCACCACGGGTCCGGAGGACCTGGGCAGCCACACGGTCTGCGCCGTGGTGACGAGCGAGTTCCTGACCCAGCAACGCGAGGCGGGCAACGATCTGGTCAGCCCGTTGCCCGAGTACGGCTTCCCCGGCCTGCAACCCGGCGATCGCTGGTGCGTCGTGGCCGCGCGGTGGCTGCAGGCGTACGAGGCCGGCGCCGCCCCGCCGGTCGTACTGGCCGCGACGCACGAGCGGGCCGCCGACATCGTGCCGCTGGAGCTGCTGCGCCGCTATGCCGTCGACGTCCCCTCGGACCCCAGCTCGTTGAGTTGACCTCGCTGCAACCGTAAGCGGCGGCTCGGGGTTAACCGGGATGTGACGGCAACGATGGCACCGAGCCGGCCCTGCCAGGAGGTCGCGGCGGCACTGGCCGACGACCTGGACGCCGGGTTCGTCCGGTTCTACGACGCCTACCGGCGGGTCGCCTTCACCACCGCGCTGCGGGTGTCCGGCCGTTGGGCCGACGCCGAAGACCTGACCGCGGAGGCGTTTCTGCGCGCCTACCGGGCGTTACGCGGCTACGACACGAACCGCATCCGCGATCTGCAGCCGCGGGCCTGGCTGCTGAGGATCCTGCTCAACGCGTGGCGCAACCTGCAACGTACCCGGGCTCGGCACGTCGCCGAAGAGCCGCTGAGGGACATCGATCCGGCCGATCCGGCTGATGGCGCCGAGGCACTGGCCGAACGCGACGAGACCCGGCACGAGCTGGCCGCGCTCTTGCTGCATCTACCTGAGGTGCAGCGCATCGCCGTCGTGCTGCGGCACGTGAACGACCTGCCGATCGCCGAAATCGCGGCCGTACTCGGTTGCCCCGAAGGCACCGCCAAATCTCACATTTCGCGCGGTATGCGCCGACTGCGCGAGCTGAATCCTGCACCACAGGAGATGTCCCGATGACCGACCTCACGCAACTAGCTGTCGATCCCCCGTCCGGACTGTTCGACCGGATCGCGGCCCGGTGGGTGCGCGTCCCCGGCCCGACCGGAGATCTCTACGTAGCCAGCACCGATCACGGAATCGCCTATGTACGAACCGAAGCGTCGCTCGCCGACGGTGGCTTCGC
>JBEDUI010000012.1:0-25340 GCA_040414495.1 Mycobacteriales bacterium | reverse complement strand
GTTTGGAGTCCAGCTGCGCGGTCGTTATCGAGTTGTTGATGAATTCACCCCCGGACTGCAGGGTGAGCATCCAGATGTACTTCCAGGGGTCGAAACCGTCGGACGGATCGACCGAGACGCCGTAGACGCCCTTGGCGGGGTCGGTCAGTTTTTTGGCGTCCTGGATGAATTCGGTCCAGGTCTTGGGCGGTCCGGCGATGCCGGCCTTCTTGAACATCTCGGTGTTGTAGGCCATTGCGTACGGTTGCGTGGCGTACGGGACCGCGATCTGCTGGCTCTGGCTCGGCCCGGACATTGCCAGCTGCTGTTTGACGAATTGGCCGCGACCGCCCAGCGTTTTCCAGTCGGCGTTGCTCAGCACCCGGAAAGCGCCGGTGGCATAGGCGGTTGGGACGAACGTCGTTCCGATCGCAAAGATATCGGGCCCGGATCCGCTGATGACGGCGGACTGCAGCTGCTGCTGTTCGTCATTGGAACTGGTGAACGTACGGAAGTTCACCTTGTATCCGGTGCGCTGCTGGAATTCCTTGCTGATCGTTCTGAAATACGACTGTTGTTGCGGCAGATAGCTGGCGTTCAGTCCGATGAGGACGTTGATGGTTTTGCCGCCACCGCCCAGTTTCGTACAGGACACCAGCGTCATGAAGAGCGCTGCGACGGCAGCGAGTGCGATGGCGGTACGGGGGGATCGCGGTATGGCCGTCCCACCTTGCCTTGTCCCTAGCATCGGCACTCGCGCCAGAAGAGGTCCGGTGGGGTCCACATTGCTCAACTGCTCCCCGTGAATCGTGAACAGGTTCGGTGACGTCAAGCACGATCTGCTGCGCTACCGAATTTGTACTGTAAGCCGGCTCGCCGTCCTTGGCAACCGCTTGCCAAGTGTTGCCATCAGGTGCCGGCAACAGTCCCGTCCTGTCCCCATCCGGACATGCCGGGTATTGGTCGACCGGTTGACCACTTGCGCCAGGCCGGCCTAGCGTGGGCGTCGTCCGCCCGTCGCGCCCGATCACGCAAGCCTTCTCGGCACTGGCAGAACCCGCGCGGCTGCGCCGATTGCGACTCGCCCACGTGCGCGCGTGCCGGCGAGTCGCAACGACCACGAAAGGTGCTGTGCGTTGCCCCAACAGTCGGAAGTGACCATCGATTGCGCCGCGCCGACCGGACCGCTGGAGCGGATCTGGGCGAGCTTCGGCTACGACGAGCTGAACTGGACCGCGACGCCACGGGGCAAGAAAAACCTGGCCCGGCTGCGGGAGGTTCTGGGCGCGGAAACCGCGGTGCGGGCGCACAACATCTTCACCAGCGGCAACGGTCGGGCGGTGCCGCACTGGAGCAGCGGCAACGTCTATCACGAGGACGCGTCGGGAAAACCCTTCTACGACTGGGGGATCGTTGACGCGGCATTCGATGCGTGGCTGTCGGTCGGGCTGCGACCCATTGTGGAGCTGGGTTTCTGCCCGTTTGCGTTGACCCGCGACCTGCCCGGCCCGGAATTCATGCCAATGCCGTCGCTGTATGGGCGGTACGAATCGCAACTGTGGGCCTCGCCGCCAAAGGATTTCGCCAAGTGGGGCGATCTGGTCGCCGCGACGGCGGCGCATTTCGCCGAGCGGTACGGGCAGCAGGAGGTGTCGCGCTGGTATTGGGAACTGTGGAACGAGCCGGACATCCTGTACTGGCAGGGTACGCTGGCCGAGTACTGCGAGCTGTACGACGTCACGGTGGCCGCGCTGCGTGCGGTGTTGCCGGACGTGCTGGTCGGCGGCCCGGCCACTACGGGAAACGGCGAGGAATTCCTGCGTGGATTTCTCGAGCACTGCGCGACCGGCACCAACTATGTCACCAAGCAGACCGGCACGCCGATCGACTTCGTCTCGTTCCACACCAAAGGTGCGGCCGGTTTCCCGCGGCTGTATTCGCCGGTCGGCCCGAATGGCGCCACGAGCGACGAACGGCATTCGCCGAGCACGGCGAAGATGTTGCAGGAGGTGGAAACCAGCCTCGGCATCATCCGCTCGTTCCCCGCGCTGGCCGACGTACCGGTGCTGGTGGACGAATGCGATCTGGACGTGCCGGCTCATTACGGTGCGTTCGACAACCCCAGCTATGAGGTAAATAACACCGCGTACTACCCGGTCTTTCAGGTGCAGCTCATGCAGAAACTGCTCGACCTGGACGCCCCGGAGCGGCGCGGTGTGACGCGAGCCACGGCCTGGACCTGGTATCTGGAAGGCGATCGGTACTTCGAGGGCACCCGCAGCTTCTTCACCGCGGGCGATGTCGCCGCGCCGGTGGTGAATGGATATCAGCTGCTGGGCCGGTTGGGCGCGAATCGGCTGCCGGTCGAGGCGGTCCGGGCCGACGGTCAGGACGGTGATATCGGCGCCCTGGCCGCGGCCGACGAGAACGGGCGAATCGCCGTCATCGTGTGGCACCACAACGACAACCAGTATGCCACCGGCACCGCGACCGTATCCGTTTCGTTACGCAACCTTCGGACCGTGGGCCGATCGGTCACCATCACCCATCACCGCGTCGACGCGCAGCACAGCAATACGCACACCCGCTGGCTGAATGAGGGCGCGCCGCAGGATCCCTCGGCCGAGCAGTTGGCCCGCATCCGGGCCGGCGAGCAGTTGGAGGAATTGGAGCCGGCCCGTACCGAGGCGGACTGCCCGCGGACGCTGACGTTCACACTCGAGCTGACCGCGCCGGCCGCCTCGCTGATCGAAATCATGCCGGCATGAGAACGCTGGGAAAGCACTGTCGCCATCGCTGGTAAGTGAGGTTTTACCCGTGAAAATCGCTCGTATCCGTGCCCGTAATATTCGGTACTCCGCCGAGCCGCGGACATTGGCGGAAAACCTGGTCAGCAACGCATCGGTATTCGAGGATTTCGCCACCAAGCCGGGCGGTTGGTTGGGACCGGTTTTCTGCACTGTGGTCGAGATCGAAACCGACGAGGGCGTGCGAGGTCTGGCCACTGCCGGCGCGTTCAGCGGTGCCGCGTACGGCGTGATCACCGACTACGTACCGGAATTGGCGGTGGGCGCGGACGTCCGCGAACACGAGCGGCTCTGGCAGCGGCTGTACCGCACGTTGGTTCGGTTCGGCCGGCGCGGTCCCGCGATCAGCGCATTGTCGGCGATCGACCTGGCCTGCTGGGATGCGCATGGCCGGGCCGAGGGCAAATCGGTGGTCGAGTTGCTCGGTGGTCGCGCCCAGAGCACGGTGCCGGTTTATGCGTCCCGGTTGTACGCGAATTCCGATCCGCAGGTCGTCGCCGAGGAGGCCCGGGGCTATCTGGCGCAGGGCATCACCCGGATGAAGCAGCGGTTCGGATACGGTCCCCGAGACGGCGAACCGGGACTGCGCCGCAACGTCGAGTTGGTACGCGCGGTGCGGGACGCGGTCGGCTACGACGTGCAGTTGGCCGCGGACGCCTATATGGGTTGGGATTTCGGGTACGCGCTGGAAATGGCCAACCGGTTGCGCGAATTCCAGCTGTCCTGGATGGAAGAGCCGTTGATGCCGCACGACGTCGACCGGTACGCCGAATTACGCGAGCGCGCCCCGTGGCAGCGTTGGAGCGGCGGTGAGCACAGCTACACGAAATGGGATTTCCAGGAGCTTATCAGCAAGCGAGCGGTCGACATCCTGCAGCCCGACCTGAACCGGGCCGGTGGCCTGACCGAGGGCCGCAAGATCGCCGCGATGGCAGAAGCAGCGGGACTTCCGGTCATTCCGCATTCCAACGAGGCGCACAACCTCGCGTTGATCTTCAGCCAGTCCACTCAGGTCTGTCCGCTGGTCGAATACTTCCCGCAGGTCGGACCGGACACTGGCAACGAACTGTTCTGGAAGCTGTTCACCGGAAACGCCGAAGCGGTACAGGGCAGCCTCGAGTTGCCGGACAAGCCAGGGCTCGGCGTCGACCTCAATGAGGAGTTGGCCGCCGAACTGACCACAAACGACAGTGGGTGGCTCAGCTACGAAGGCTGAACCGGCTGCCCACCTGACGCGCAGGGAGGTAGGCACCGATGTCGCGACGACGACGACGACATGCCAGAGCGTTACTGGCCGTATTGGCCGTGCTGACACTGGTACTGGGCGGCTGTGGCAGCTCGGGTAAGGCGCTGTCATCCGATACCACCAGCACCTGCCATTCCGGGGCGACGAAGTTGGTCTTCTGGGCCTGGGTTCCCGGATTCCAGAATGCGGTCGATGCGTTCAACCGCAGCCACAAGAATATCTGCGTCGACCTGCAGAACGTCGGTGCCGGAACCACCGAGTACACCAAGCTGGTCACGGCATTTCACGCCGGGTCCGGTGCACCGGACGTGGCCGAGGTGGAATACCTGAACCTCTCGGGCTTCGAGGTGACACACAGCCTGGCCAACCTGAGTGATCAGGGCGCGAGCAACCTGCAACAGGTGAACACGCCGGCATTATGGCGGCAGGTTACGCAGGGCAAGGCGATCTACGGCCTGCCCCTGGACAGTGGCCCGGTCAGCCTGCTCTACAACCAGAAGCTGTTCGCGAAATACAAATTGCCGGTGCCAACGACATGGGCGCAATTCGCCACGGTCGCGGCGCAGCTACACAAGGCCAACCCAAAGATCGCGATCGCCAACTTCTGGCCCGAGGACGCCAATTTCCTGTTCAGCATGATGGGGCAGAACGGATCGGTGCCGTTCAACTGGGGCGGCGGCAAGGACATTTCGATCAACCTGACCTGCGCCAGTTGCATGCAATTCGCCGACTACTGGCAGAAGCTGATCTCCTCGGGAGAGGTGACGACGGTACCGGACAACGCGGCCCAGGAATTCGGCCTGCTCGACTCCGGTCTGGTCGCGTCGGTGCCACGGGCGGCCTGGGGTCCGAAATACCTGGCGACGGCGGCCACGAACACGCTGGGGGACTGGCGGGTAGCCAAGCTTCCACAGTGGAGCGCCGGCGCCAACGTGACCCCGATGTGGGGCGGTTCGTCGTACGCGGTGACCCAGCAGTCGGCCCACAAGAAAGAGGCGGCCGAATTCGTCCAGTGGTTCACCACATCGCAGGAGTCGTGGAAGATCGTGTCGGGCGCCCCGTCGTTCGAATTCCCCTCGGACACCACAACCCTGCACAGCAAGCGGTTCCTGAACCAGTCGATTCCCTTGACCGGAAAGCAGAAAGTCGAGCAGAACTTCGCCTCGGCCGCCACCACCCTCAAACCGATCAACTGGCCGCCGTTCATGACCTACGTATCCAACGCCGTGCTCGATGAATTCGCCAAGGTCGTGCAGCACGACGAGACGATGGGTCAGGCGCTGCAGGCATTACAGAAGAACCTGGTCAGCTACGCGACACGAGAAGGGTTCACGGTGAGGCAATGACCGCGCTCTCGATTGCGCCGCGCCGGCGGCCCGCCCACGGCCGGGCGACCCCGTATCTGTACCTCGCGCCGTTCATGCTGTTGTACGTCGTGGCCGTGCTCGGTCCGTTGGTCTACGCGCTCTATACCAGTTTGTTCACCAGCCGGCTGATCGGTGGCAGCAAGTTCGGCTGGTTCACCAACTACACCAGGGCTTTCTCGTCCGGGCAGTTCTGGAGCGGGATCGGCCGGGTCGTCGTCTTCGGTATCGTGGAAGTGCCGATCATGCTTTTTCTGGCGCTGTTTTTCGCGATGCTGCTGGATATGGGAATCACCCGCCTCGGCGGATTTTTCCGGCTGGCTTATTTCCTGCCCTACGCGGTGCCCGGAGTGGTCGGCACGATCATGTGGGGCTTCATCTTCGAACCGCAGTTCGGGCCGTTCGTGCAGATCTCGCACTGGTTGGGCGGGGGCGCGCCCGCGTTCCTCAACCCGGGCGGGATTCTGCCGACCATCGGCTTTATCAGCATCTGGCAAACCGCCGGATTCAACATCATCATCTTGTTCACCGCGCTGCGTAATGTGCCGCACGACCTGACCGAGGCCGCGGTGGTGGACGGCGCGTCCTTGTCCCGGATCATGATGCGAATCAAGGTTCCTATGGTGCGCGGGGCGATCACGTTGAGCGGATTCCTCGGTATCATCGGCACCCTGCAACTGTTCACCGAGCCGTATGTGCTCGCCAGCTTCACCTCGTCGATCAATACGACATACACGCCGAACATGTATATCTACAGCTCGGCTTTCGGTGCGCAGGACTTCAACTACGCCGCCGCGATCTCCTTTGTGCTTGGCATCGTGACCGTCGGCGCGGCGGTGCTGGTGCTGTTGGTACGGCGCCAGCGGCGGCCCGATTCGGCCGAGGTCGGGGCGGAGGCGGTGGCATGACCGGCAGCGCGCTGTCCACTATGGAGGTCAGCTCATGAGCAGCCAGAACATCCATACGACACTGGGCATACGGCGGCCGACCCGGTTCGTGTTGATCGCCGCGATGATGGTGTTCCTCGTGATTATTCTCCTGCCGCTGTACTGGATCATCGTCTCGGCGACGAAGAATCAGGCGGCGCTCTACGGCTCGTTCGGATTCTGGTTCCACGGCCCGTTCAACCTGTGGCAGAACATCCACGACCTGTTCACGTACCGATCGGACATTTTCGGTCGCTGGCTGTTGAATACGGCGATCTATTCGCTGGTGGGTGGTGGCGGCGCGACGATACTGGCCTGTCTGGGCGGCTACGCCTTTTCCCGGTTCGAATTCCGCGGCAAGGGCGCGTTGTTTGCCACTGTTATCGCTTCGCTGCTGGTGCCGACGACCGCGCTCACCATTCCGACGTACATCCTGTACAGCAAGATCGGTTTGGTGAACAACGTTTTCGGCATGCTGATCCCGAGCCTGGTCAGCCCGATCGGTATTTACCTGATGCGGGTGTACATCGACGGTTCGGTGCCGGCCGAGCTGATCGACGCTTCCCGGATCGACGGCGCCGGGGAACGTACGATATTTCTCCGGGTCGCGGCTCCGCTGATGATGCCGGGCGCGGTGACCGTGTTGCTGTTCACAGTGGTGGCGACCTGGAACAACTACTTTCTGCCGTTCATCATTTTCAGCCGGCAGGACCTTTATCCAGTGACGGTCGGGCTCTCGCTGTGGGCCACACAGGCCGTGGCCGGTGGGTCGGCCGAGCAGCTCTACCCGTTGGTGGTGACCGGTGGCATCTTCGCCGTATTACCGCTGATGATCCTGTTCGTCGTATTACAACGATATTGGCGGGCCGGGCTGCTCACTGGTGCGGTGAAATAGGAAGTAGCCTGTGCGACAAGGGATAGGGCTGACACGGCCTTCATGGCCACGGAGGGTGCGGTGACGGCAGCAAACGGCGGTACGGCGTTGGGTCGTCTTGATCTGGCGAGGCCGAGCCGCAGCGTCGAAGTCGCGCAGAGCCTGTTGAGCTATCTGCTGTCAGGCGAGTTGCGGCCGGGCGACCGCATCCCCAGCGAGCGCAGCCTGACCCAGATCCTCGGTGTCGGCCGCGGGGCGGTCCGCGAGGCGTTGAAGTCGTTGACCCTGCTGGGCCTGCTGGAGGTTCGGCAGGGCGACGGGACATATCTGTCCAGAACGAATTCCAGCTTGCTGCCGCGAATCGTCGAGTGGGGCATCATGCTCGGCGAGCGGCACATCCTGGACCTGGTCGAGGCGCGGCAGGAAATCGAGATTTCGCTGGCCGGGATGGCGGCGGCGCGGCGGACCGATGACGATGTCGAGCGGTTGGCCGAGGCGTTGCGGGCCATGCAGGATCGGGCGAGCGATCGGGACGCCTATATTGAGGCCGACGTCAATTTCCATATGGTCCTCGCCGATATCAGTCGCAATACCGTGCTGGCCGGGGTGCTGGGCAGCATTCGGTCGCTGCTGCGGGTGTGGACGACTCGCGTGGTGACCGACCGGGCCAGCGTTCGCGACAGCCTGGCGCTGCATCCCCCGGTTTTCGCCGCAATTCGCGATGGTGACCCGGCCGCCGCCCGCGCCGCGATGACGCATCACATGGAACGGGCTACCGCCCGGCTGCGCAAAACCCTGCCCTGAACGGGCGTGAGCGCTGCGTAAACCCGGCTCTGGCGCCAGTACGCGGGCAAAACCCCTGCCCTGAACGGGTGTGCGCTGCGCAGACTCGGTGCTGGTGCCGTTAGCAGCGGCCAAAACCCCTGCCCTGAACGGTTTTGCGTGCGCTGCTCGATTGCTTATCGGGCGTCGGTGTGTTTCGGCTCGTCGACGACAGTAATTCGAACGTCCGCGCCGAGCGTCGGGGTTCTTCGCCAGCGCCTGTGACTCTGCTCCATACGTTGGAGCAGAGTCACAGGGCGTGGGGGGCAGTCTGTGTCCTGAGTGGACGAGAGCCGGGCCGGTTCGGAGACTGCATCATGATCGTGAGTGGATTCGGTACTGAATTCCGTAGCAAATCCGCGCACGATCGTGGTCGGCTCTCGGCTTTCGGCTCGCAGGAGCTGAGAAAGCCGGTTTTGTCACGGCCGGCGGCCATTTCGTCGCTCCGAACATGATCGTGATGGGTTTCGTCAACGATTTGCGTACGAAATTCATCACGATCATGGTCCGAGGATGGCGCGGGAGAAAGGGCGGGACGCGCGGGCGTCGAATGGTCCCCGGGGTGCTGCGGGAGGGGAGGGCCGAATGCCTTGTCCCGCAAGCGAAAGCGGGGCCGGGAAAGAATTCCCGGCCCCGCTTCGTAACACAAAAAATCAGCCGCGACGCAACCGCAACGTCACAACCTGGAACGGCCGCAAGGCAATCGCAACCGCACCATCGTCCACTGTGGCCTCCGAAACCGGCCGCTCCAGCAGGTCGACAATTCCGGCCGACGCCAAGGCAAACCCGGCCCGGACCGAACCAGCGGCCCGCCCACCGCGCGACTCGTACAACCGTACGATCACATCGCCGGACCGGTCATCGGCCAGCTTCACGGCCTCGACGATGATCGCCGGATTGTCCACCGACACAACGGGTTCCGGCGCCGACGAACCACGCAGAGGACGCAGCGGCAGGTTCAGCGAATAGCCTTCGGCCACCGCATCCGCGATTTCCGCACCCGGCCGCAGCGAGTACGTGAAGTGGTGGTGATCGCGGTCGGCGTTCGGGTCGGGCATCGCCGGCGCCCGCAGCAGGGTCAGCCGCACCGTCGTCGTCGTACCACCATCCGAACGCGTGGTCCGGCTGACGTCGTGGCCGTACTTGGCGTCGTTGATGATCGCCACGCCGTATCCGGGCTCACCCACATGCACCCAGCGGTGGTTGAAGATCTCGAACTTGGCGTGTTCCCAACTGGTGTTGGTGTGTGTCGGCCGGTGTACGTGACCGAACTGAATTTCCGACGACTCCTGCTCGGCGTGTACGTCGATCGGGAACGCCGCCTTGAGCACCTTCTCCGATTCCTGCCAATCGACCGACGTCTCAATGTCCAACCGGGACGAGCCGGCCCGCAGAATCAGCGTCTGCGTAATCGACGACGAGCCGAACGACCGCTTCACCGAAATCGCGCCGTACAGCGGGCCGTTCTCCACCACCTCGACCGAATCGGCTGAGTTCAGGTCGGTGACCGTGTTCAGGTAGAAGCGGTCGATATCCCAGGCATCCCAGTTGTTCGGGTGGTCCGGGTGCAGCTGCAGCAGGTTGCCGACCGCGCCCGGGGCGAGCACCTCGCGCCCGTTGACCAGGTCCCGTACTCCGGTCACCAGACCGTTGTCGTCGATGGTGACGCGGATCAGACCGTTGTCCATCGTGTGCGGGTCGACTGTGACCGGGTTCTGGTCGCTGGGCAGATCCGGCGCCGCCGAGCCGATACCCAACGCCGGGGCACTGGCCCACGCCGCCACCGAACCGTCAGACAGCTTCTGGGTCACCTCGCTGGCCGCGGCCAACTCCAGCGGCACCGTGACGACCTCATTCCGGGGCAGCGGGCCGGCGTTCAGCACGCCGATTCCGCCATCGCCACCGAACGGGCCGGACGCCCGGCCGATGATCTCCTCCAGCTCGCCCAGCACCTGCTCGTACTGCTCGCGGTTCTCCCGGTGCACCCAGGCGATCGAGCTGCCGGGCAGGATGTCGTGGAACTGGTTGAGCAGGACGTCCTTCCACAGCCGGTCGATTTCGTCGTACGGGTACGCGGCGCCGGCGTGGATGGCGGCCGAGGTCGCCCACAGCTCGGCCTCGCGCAGTGCGTGCTCGCTGCGCCGGTTACCGGCCTTGGTCTTGGCCTGCGTGGTGAACGTGCCGCGGTGCAGCTCCAGGTACAGCTCACCGGACCAGACCGGGGCGTCCTCGTATTCGGCCTGGGCCTTGGCGAAGAACTGGTCTGGGTGCTCCATGACCACCTTCGGCGAGCCCTCCAGGTCTTGCATCCGCCGGGCCCGCTCCAGCATTTCGCGGGTCGGGCCGCCACCGCCATCGCCGTAACCGAACGGCGCCAGCGACGTGGTGCCCACGCCCTTCTCGGCGTAATTGCGCTGGGCTCGGAACAGCTCCTCCGGCGAAAGCTGCGAGTTGTACGTATCCATCGGCGGGAAATGCGTAAAGATCCGGGTCCCGTCGATGCCCTCCCACCACAGCGTGTGGTGCGGGAACGTGTTGGTCTGGTTCCACGAGATCTTCTGGGTCAGGAACCAGTCGATGCCGGCCAGTTTGGCCAGCTGCGGGAACGCCGCGGTGTAACCGAACGAGTCCGGCAGCCAAATGCCCTTGGTCTCCACGTCCAGCTCGTCGGAGAAGAAGCGCTTGCCGTGGATCAGCTGGCGGGCCATCGCCTCGCCGCCGGGCAGGTTGCCGTCCGGCTCGATCCACTGGCTGCCGACCGGGGCCCAGTTACCGGCGGCCACGGCCTCCTTGATGCGCTCCCAGATTTGCGGCTGCTGCTCCTTGATCCAGGCGTACTGCTGGGCCTGCGAGCAGGCGAAGACCAGCTCGGGGTATTCCTTGGCCAGCAGGGTGACGTTGGCGAAGGTACGGGCGACCTTGCGCTTGGTCTCCCGGATCGGCCACAGCCACGCGGTGTCGATGTGGGCGTGGCCGGCGGCCGAGACCGTATGCGCGCTGGCGTACGCCGGCTTGGACAGCACCTCGGTCAGCTGGGCCCGGGCCGCGGCCGCGGTACCGGCCACATCGTGCAGGTCGAGCGTGTCGAGCATCCGCTCCAGCGCCCGCAGGATCTCGTGCCGGCGGGGCAGGTCCAGCGGCAGCTCCTGCATCACGCCCTGGAGCACCTCGGCGTCCAGCACCAGGTGGAAAACGTTCTCGTCCAGGACCGCCACATCGGCGCTGGCGAACGTGAACAGCGGATTGTGGTGCGCCGTGGTGATGTCGCTGACGTTCGACGCGCGGTAGCCGTCCATGATCCCGGGGTTGGCCGCCGCCTCCAGCAGCAGATCGACGGTCTCGCCGCCGGCCGCCGGCGCGCCGATCGGCACGTACCGGTTCATCGGGTGGATCGCCTTGATCGGCGTACCGTCCGGCTCGTACGCCATGGCCTCGCTGGAAAAGCCGGTGCCACCGCCGAATCCGATGTCGAAGACGGCCTCGACCTTCTTGCCGGCCCACTCGGCCGGAACCTCACCGCGGACCTTGAACCAGCTCGTCGACCATGGTGGACCCCACAGGGTGCCCATCTCGAACGGCTCGTAAGTCGCGGCCAACGCATCGGCCACGGGCACCGGCTCGCCCGGCACGTGCCAGACCTCGACCGACAGCGGTGCGGTGGCCGAGTAGATAGCCGGCCGGATCCATTGTGCAAGTGCTCGTTTCAGCCGGTTCTCGACGAGCTGACGGTCGTCGTGCACGGGCAGTCCTTCCCAAGGGATTGTGGCGTGGTGCCGGTGTCGTTGTGCGCCTGACCTTACCTACGGACGGGCGTCTGACAACGTAGTCAGACCGCTCGTGCAGGGTCAATACCGGCGTCACACAGTCCCCTGAGGACCGCGCGACACGCTCGGTCGGAGCGGCCGGTTTCGGCGTTAATGTTTCGCTGCCGAACACCGCGTCGCGCACCGGCAGGGTCCGCTCGTCATCGTGCTCGTGTCCACACAGGACCAGGTCGACCTCACTGGACCCGTGGATATAGACGTCGCCACCGTCCCGCAGCGCTACCTCGTCGTTCCGCCACGAATTACGTGCGCCGAGCCGGCGATGAATGAATACCAAAGGCCGGCGTCATGTCGTGCCGGCCGCTCAGCGGTCATAGGGTCGACACACCCCCTGATTTCGAAAGGTGTCTGATGACTGAAATGCGTTACACAACGCTCGGTGACTCCGGCCTGCAGGTGTCTGTGGTCGGCCTGGGCTGCAACAACTTCGGCCGGCCCGGTGCCAAGACCGAAGATCTCGCCGGTACGAAGGCCGTCGTCGACGCAGCCATCGACGCCGGCGTCACACTGTTCGACACCGCCGATGTGTACGGCGGGAAGGGCAAGTCCGAGGAACTGCTCGGTGAGGCCCTGGCCGGTCGGCACGACCAGGTCGTGATCGCCACCAAGTTCGGCGGCGAAATGGGCGGGGTCAACGGGCCGACCTGGGAGGCGCGCGGGTCCCGCCGCTACATCCGGCGGGCCGTCGAGTCCTCGCTGCGCCGGCTACAGGCCGACCACATCGACCTGTACCAGTACCACATGCGGGACCAGATCACCCCGATCGAGGAAACCCTGGCCGCGCTGGGGGAGCTGGTCGATGAGGGCAAGGTCCGCTACATCGGCTCCTCGAATTTCTCCGGTTGGCACGTCGTCGAGGCCGACTACATCGCCCGGGCGGCCGGGTCGGCCCGCTTCATCAGCGCGCAGAACCACTACAGCCTGCTCGAGCGCGAGGCCGAGTCCGAACTGGTCCCGGCCTGTGAGGCCTACGGCGTAGGCATTCTGCCGTACTTCCCGCTGGCCAACGGTCTGCTGACCGGCAAGTACAGCCGGGGTGTGGCGGCCCCGGCCGGGACCCGGCTGGCGCAGCGGGAACACCTGCTGCAGAACGCCAACTGGGACGCCGTGGAGGGTTTGACCAAGTTCGCGGGCGACCGCGGCATCACGATCCTGGACGTGGCGTTCGGCGCGCTGGCGGCCCAGCCGGCCGTCTCGTCGGTGATCGCCGGCGCGACCACACCGGAGCAGGTCGCGAGCAACGCCAAGGCCGGCGCCTGGGAGCCGACGGCCGCGGAATTGGCCGAGATCAACGCGATTACCGCGTAATTCACAAGCTCGTACCGCCGGTCGTAAATCCTTGGTACGTAAGCGATCTAGCTGCAACGAAAAAGGGCCGGGCACCAATTTCTGGTGCCCGGCCCTTTTCGTGCTACAGGCGAGTCGGTCCGGCTAGGTCCTAACGCGACGACCCAGACCGCGCCGCCGGCCGCTTGCCGGACGGTCCGGGGCTGGCCTTCGACGATGACTCGGTGCTCTCGCTCTCATCGCCGGACTTCTCGGTGCGGCCCGAATCCTTCCACCGCACACCCGGCCAGCCGCGGTTCTCCGGCCACGCCTTGCCGCTCTTGTCCTCGCCGCCGGGCCAGCCCTGGCCCGAGGCCTTGTCGCCGTCGGCTTCGCCCTCTTCTTCGGCCTGGGCCCGCGCCGACTCCTGCTCCTCGTCGCTGATTCCGGCCTGCGCCGGGAGCGTCGCGAGGACATCGCGCATCGCGCCGAGCTGGGTGAGCACCCGAGCCCGCACCGAGGTGAGCTCGTCCACCCGGGACTGCGCCTCGTCGACGAGCCGCGCCGCGCTGCTGGTCGCCGTGGCGATGCGCTGCTCGGCCTCGGCGACGGCGTTGCGGTGGCGCTCTTCGTCGACCTTGGCCTCTTCGGCGCGCCGCTCACGCAGCATGATCTCGAAGTCTTCCAACGCCTGACGCTGCTCGGTCTCGATCGCCGCGCGAACCTCCTGCGCGTGCTGGTCGGCCTCGGCCCGAACGTCGTGGGCGTGCTGGTCGGCCTCGGCCCGCAGGGTCCGCGCCTCCTGCTCGGCCTTGGCCCGTACCGACCGGGCGTGCTGGTCGGCCTCGGCCCGCAGGGTCCGGGTTTCCTGCTCCGCGTCGGCCCGGATCGTGCGCGAGTCCTGCTCGGCCTCACGCAGCAGCGCGGTGGCCCGCTCCTCGGCGGCCGCGGCCTGCTGCTTGGCGTCCGCGACGAGCTTGTTGGCCCGCTGCTCGGCCTCGCGGGTCAGGCCAGTGGACCGCTGCTCGGCCGTGGTGAGGGTGGCCGCGGCCTGCTGCTTGGCATCGGCGACGAGCTTGGAGGCGCGCTGCTCAGCGGTGGTCACCGTGTTCGCGGCGCGCTGGTTGGCGTCCGCGATCAGTTTCGACCCACGCCGCTCGGCCTCGGACTGCCGCTGCCGCAGCTCCTGCTGCTGCCGGGCGAGCTCGGCCCGCTGTTTGGCGGTGTCTTCGTGTGCCTTACGCCGGATGTCCTCGGCCTCGTCCTCGGCCAACTTCAACATGCCGGCGATGCGCTCGCCCATGGTGTCGAAGGTCGGCGCGTTGGCCTTGTCCAGCCGGGCCCGCAACGCCTGGATCTCAGCCTGGTGCGAGGACACCTGGCTGGAGAGCTCAGCGGTGCGTGCGGTCGCGGAATCGCGGTCCGCGGCCGCGATGCGCATCTCGGCCTCGAGTCTCTCGAGGTGCTCATCGACCTGGGCGCGGTCATAGCCGCGCAACACGACATTGAATGCCGACGCCGGGTCGCCCATGTTGGGCACATTATCCTGCTGTTGGGGGTCCATGCTCGCCATGGTGGCAAAGGCTACCCCTAGCGGTCCGGTCCTCACAGCCGGTAGTAGTGAGATCGAAAAAGGCTCAACGAAATCAGCAAAAAACTCATCGTACGGCTGAGCCAATATCGGACTTCGAGGTAGTAATTGGTACGCGAATCCTCTATTGTCCTGTCAAATGGGTGTTTCCACTAGCTCTATCAGGACCCCTCCAGCGTCCTTCGGGTGGATGAAGTTGACCCGCGATCCGGCGGTACCGCGTCGAGGCGAATCCCAGAGCAACCGCAGGCCCCGCGCGCGCAGGGTCGCGCTGGCCGACTCGATGTCCTCGACCGTGTAGGCCAGCTGTTGGATGCCCGGGCCGTGCCGTTCCAGGAACTTGCCGATCGGCGAATCCGGCCGCAGCGGGGCCAGTAGCTGCAGTTGCGTCTCGCCCGATCCGACGGCCAGCATCACCTCCCGTACGCCCTGCTCCTCGTTGATTTCCTCGTGCCGGGGATGCAGGCCGAAGGCCCGTGCGTAGAACTCCAGCGCCGCGTCGAGGTCGGCGACCGCGATCCCGACGTGATCAACCCGGCGGAAGAGGCTGGGCTCGTTCATGGCGCCTCCTGAGAAATCGGCGGCGAAACGCTGGGGAAGAACATTCGGTAAACACTCCGGAAAAACGTAGGTCTCATCATCGATGCCCGGTGCGTCAGCCGTGGGTATCGTGGCGGGCAGATGCGCACCTCATCACCCGTGCCCACAGCCTGCATCATCGGTGCCTACGCGTGATCCGCTAGGCCGTCCACAGGAGGCAATCGTGACCGGTTCGGTGATCGTCAGCGGAGCCCGTACCCCGATCGGTCGGCTGCTCGGATCGCTGTCAGGATTCTCAGCCAGCCAGCTCGGCGGGATCGCGGTGCGGGCGGCGTTGGAGCGGGCCGGGCTCTCCGGCGATCAGGTCGGGTACGTGATCCTCGGTCAGGTGCTGCAAGCCGGCGCCGGGCAGGGTCCGGCGCGGCAGGCCGCGGTGGCCGGTGGAATTCCGATGAGTACGCCCTCGATCACGATCAACAAGCTGTGTCTGTCCGGGATGGACGCCATCGCGTTGGCCGACCAGCTGATTCGGCTGGGGGAGTTCGACATCATCGTGGCCGGCGGCATGGAGTCGATGACCGGAGCGCCGCACCTGCTCCCGAAGGCGCGCAGTGGCTACAAGTACGGCTCGGTCGAGGTGCTCGATGCGATGGCGTACGACGGGCTGACCGACGCGTTCGACCAGATCCCGATGGGGGAGTCGACCGAGCGGTACAACGCCAAGTTGGGCATCAGCCGGGCCGAGCAGGACGAGTTCGCGGCGGCCTCGCATCAGCGGGCGGCCGCGGCGGCGAAGAACGGGCTGTTCGACGAGGAGATCGTTCCGGTGCAGATCCCGCAACGGCGCGGCGACCCGATCGAGTTCCGCGCCGACGAGGGCATCCGGCCGGATACGACGGTCGAGTCGTTGGCCCGACTGAAGCCGGCGTTCACCAAGGACGGCACGATCACCCCGGGTTCGTCGTCGCAGATTTCCGACGGCGCCTGCGCGGTGGTCGTGATGAGCCCGGCCAAGGCGGCCGAATTGGGGTTGAAGCCGCTGGCCGAAATCGGCGCCCACGGCAATGTCGCCGGGCCGGACAATTCGCTGCAGTCCCAGCCGGCCAACGCGATCAAGCGCGCGCTGTCCCGGGAAAAGCTTTCGGTCTCTGATCTGGATCTGATCGAGATCAACGAGGCGTTCGCCTCGGTCGGGTTGCACTCGACCCGCGAGCTGGGCGCCGACCCGGACAAGGTCAACGTCAACGGCGGCGCGATCGCGCTCGGTCACCCGATCGGCATGAGTGGCGCCCGGATCGCGCTGCACCTGATCTACGAACTGCGCCGCCGCGGCGGTGGCGTGGGTGCGGCCGGGTTGTGCGGCGGTGGTGGCCAGGGCGACGCGTTGGTGCTGCGGGTGCCGGCCGGCGAGTGACCGACAGCGACCCCACCAGCGACCTCGTCCGTCGGGCCCGGGCCGGTAGCCCGCGGGCGGTGGCGCGGTTGATCAGCCTGGTCGAGAACGACAGCCCGCAGCTGCGGGCTGTGGCCGCGGCGTTGGCGCCGTACGCCGGGCAGGCGCGGGTGATCGGGTTGACCGGGTCGCCGGGCGTCGGCAAGTCCACGTGTACGGCGGCGTTGGTGACCGCGTTGCGCGCCCGTGAGCTGCGGGTCGGGGTGTTGGCGGTCGACCCGTCCTCGCCGTTCTCCGGTGGCGCGTTGCTGGGCGATCGGGTGCGCATGCAGGAACACGCCACCGACCCGGGCGTCTACATCCGCTCGATGGCCTCACGCGGGCACCTGGGCGGGTTGGCCGCGGCGGCCCCGCAGGCATTGCGGGTACTGGACGCGGCCGGGTGCGACGTGATCCTGGTGGAGACGGTCGGGGTCGGGCAGGCCGAGGTCGATATCGCCTCGGCCGCTGACACCACGTTGGTGCTGATGGCCCCGGGCATGGGCGACGGCGTGCAGGCGGCCAAGGCCGGAATCGCCGAGGTAGCGGACATTTTCGTGGTCAACAAGGCCGACCGGGAGGGCGCTCAGTCCACGGTGCGCGATCTACGGTCGATGTTGTCGTTGGGTGGCCGGCATTCCGCGCCCGGGGCGTGGCGGCCGCCGGTGCTGACCTCGGTCGCGTCGCGGGGCGAGGGAATTGCCGAGATTCTGTCCGCGGTGGACCGACACTCCGAATGGCTGGGTGAATCCGGAGAATTGCAGCGGCGCCGGTGTGCCCGGGCCAGCGCCGAGATTGAAGCGATCGCGGTGGCCGCGCTGCGCCGCCAGATCGGCGATTTGCGCGGGGTGGCCGCCCTGGAATCCTTGGCCGATCGGGTCGTGGCCGGTAAATCCGATCCGTACGCGGCCGCGGATGAATTGCTCGGCGCCGTAACGCCGTAATTCAGCTGCCGGGACTGCTGTACCGGCGGATCATCCGATTGAATACCGCGAACGCGAGGATGAACAGGATCGGACCGGCCAGCGGGGAAATAGCGGCCAGCCAGAACGGAATTACCGAATCGTGGGCCCGGCCTACGAGAACGGTCACCGGCAGATACGCGATAAATGCCATCGGGAAACCGAACGTCAGCGTCAGCAAACCCCAGCGTCCAAAAATCGTCAGCGGATAACCGCTGAAACGCGTAACCGTATCGTCGGCGAGAATCTGCATGGACGACGTAGAAGTCAGCACGAAGCTGAACGCGCAGATGAACGTCTGGATAGCGGTCTCGACCAGACCGCCGCCGACGATCGCGATCAGCAGATACAGCACTGTCCACATTGACCAGTGGATTTGCGCCCGCGGGGCGAAAATGGCGACGGCTCCGAACCCTAACAGCGCGTCGCCCAACGCCATCAACGGTGCCCGGGACGTGATGACCTGCAGGTAGATTCCGGCCGGCCGCAACAGATAGCGGTCCATTTCTCCCTGCTGTATCAGGAAATCGCTTTGCAGAATGGCGCCGGCCGGAACGACATAACAAGCGTGGGCGGCGAGTCGGACCGCGAATACGAACGCGATGTCGTTGATCCGCCAGCCGCCGATCTGACCGAACTTCGCCAGCAGCACGCCGATGAACAACAATTGCGTGCCCTGCAGAGCAATCCCGCCGAGAATGACCGTGACGAAGCTGGTGCGGTATTGCAGGGCGGCCCGCCACGACGCCCGCAGTAGTATCCGAGCCGCGCGCATGTCTTCCCGAACGACGCCGACATTAGCCACCCAGCACCACCACCCGGTAAGTCGCGCGCCGCCAGATCACCGCGACGAGCAGCCACAGCATCACCAACCAACCGACCTGAATCGCCAACGTCGAGGCAATTCCGGTGCCGTGGATGGTGCCGAACCAGATCGCGAGCGGGTCGTACATCTGCGCCGAGAACGGCAGCCAGTCCAGCACCGGCCGCAGCCACGAGGGCATGAACCACAGTGGAATCAACGCGCCGGACAAAAACGCCGAGCCGAACCGGTAGACAATCATCGGGCCGCTGATATCGAGCGTCCAGAACGCCACCATCGACACGGCCAGGTTGATCAGCAACACATTCGCCACACCGGCGGCGGTGGAGGCGACCCAGGCAATTCCGGCGACCGTTCCCGCCGGTGGCCGCAGCCCCTGCATGGCCAGGCCGGTCAGGATGCCGGCGACGCCGATCGGGAGCCGGCCGACCATCGTGCCGACCGCCTGGGCCAGCGACTGCGCGATCAGCGAGGCCGGCCGCACCATGTCGACACCGATCTGCCCGCGCCTGATCCGGGTCGGAATGGAGGAGAACTGCCATGGCATGACGATGGTCTGGAAGCTGGCGGCGAGAATGGCGTACGCGACCGCGGTCGTTTTCGAAATTCCAGCCACCGCACCGTGGCCGGAATACACGACCCGCCACACGACGATGGTCAGCACAACCTGAACGACCATGCCGAGCATGCCGAGCAGCAGGTTGCCGCGGTAGGCGAAGACCGAACGGTGCCCGGCCCGGAAGAATCCGCGTATTCGCCGGTACGGAGTCGGCAGTGCGAGGCTCACCGTGAGGCCACCTGATCCCGGCTGGCGGTGTAGAGCCGGGTGATCACGTCCTCCAGGTCGGGCTCCAGCAGCGACAGGTCGGTGATCGCATAGCGCGAGGTCAAATCGTGAATCACCGCCGGCGCCGACATTTCCCGCGGATCGAATCGCAACGTCACCTGTTCCGCGGTTGCCTCGACCACCCGCGCGTACGGCGAATCGACGCTCGTTCCGGTCCCGTCGGCCAGCTGGATCACGACATCGCGATGGGTGACGTACGCGGATTTCAGCGCGGCCAGATCGCCTTCGTAGAGAATCCGGCCGTGGTCGATGATGACGACCCGCTGGCACAGCTGTTCCACGTCGTCCATGTCGTGGGTGGTGAGGATGATCGTGGTGCCGCGCTGGCGGTTGGTTTCGGCGACGAATTCGCGGATCCGTGCCTTGGCCACCACGTCCAGCCCGACCGTGGGTTCGTCGAGGTAGACGATGCGCGGCTCGTACAGCATGGCCGCCACCAGATCGCCGCGCATGCGTTGGCCGAGAGAGAGCGAGCGGACCGGCGTATCGAGGAATTCATCCAGTTCGAGCAACTCACGGAATTCGCCGAGCCGGCGTTCGTACGTTGGTTGGTCGACCGCGTACAGGTCGCGGATGATGTCGAACGAGTCCCGCAGCGGCAGGTCGTACCACAACTGAGTGCGCTGACCGAAGATGACGCCGACCGTGCGGGCATTCTCGCGGCGGTCCCGCCACGGCACCTGGCCGGCGACCTGGATCGTTCCAGCGGTCGGTACCAGAATGCCGGTCAACATTTTGATCGTGGTCGATTTTCCGGCGCCGTTCGGGCCGAGAAAACCGACCAACTCGCCGGCCCCGATATCGAAGCTGATCCCGTCGACCGCGCGGGTGACCTTACGGGCCCGGGTGAACAGCGAACGGGTCCCCTGCAACCGTCCGGGCCGCACGTCCGGCCGGGAAAACTCCTTTACCAGATCCCGGACGACGATCATGCGATGCCTTTCTCCAGCCGTGCTATTGCGTACCGACTGAAGCTAGCTGGTGCCGGCCACGTAAGCGATCCAATATCGGAAACGCTACTGTAAGGACAAACGCTGCATCGCGTATTCAGCTGATTTCGGCACCGACACCGAATTAGCTGAAACGGCGGCCGATAGCGCGGCGCCACCGATCCAGCGACCGACTGCTGCGGGCATTCACGCCGCCGATAATGCCGAAATGGCGCACCCGTACCGTCGGTGAACCTGGCGGCGCTTCGTCGATTTCCAACGACCGGCCGCCGATCAGGCTGAATCCGGAAATCTCGACCCGAATTCCCGGCGGAACCCGTAGTCGTACCCCGCCGACAATCGACACCGTGGTCAGCGTGACCTGGGGCGCGTCGAGTTCGGCCTCGCTCAGATCCAGACTCGCGCCACCGATAACGGTCACCGTTACCGTCCGCGGCGCCATTCGCCAGCCGCCGCGCCGCTGCAGCCCGCCGATCGGCGAAATATGCCACTGCGTTCGGGCCGGTGTCGTGGCCACCGGAACATTCGTGGCCACCGGAAGATCGGCCACCAGCCGCTGCAGGTCACCCCGGGTGCGGGCCTCGTACACCTGCTGCACCCGGTCACTGAACTCGGTCAGGGTCAGCCGGCCCTCGCCGGTGGCCACGTTCAGCCGGGCCACCGTGGCCTCCCGCTCGGCATCCGAGGCGCGCAACTGATCCGGGTGACCGGCATCCGTGGGATCCGTCATCGTCGCACCCTCCTGTCCGTCTCGACCGTACCGGCGCTGGCACCCTACCGGGGCCATTGCCGGGCGTGCGCAAATCTCACGCATCGTCGAACCTGGGTAGCAGCTGGGCTATCGGGGATGATGTGCCCATGCGCTTTGTTTTCACACCGCCGGCCGAGGCGGCGACCGGGTTGCTGAGCCTGCCGTGGGACATTCCGCTGGAGGACTGGACCGACCCGCGACTGGTCGAGGTACGGCAGCGCGGTATCTCCCGGCACGTGGTGCGGTTCGTCGTTGAGGGCGGCGAGTTGTACGCCCTGAAGGAGATCAACGAGAGCCTGGCCCGCCGCGAATACCGATTGCTGCGCGAGCTGGCCGACCTGCAGGTCCCGGCCGTCGAGGTGCTCGGTGTCGCGGTCGACCGCAAGGACGACCTCGACGCCATCCTGGTCACCCGGTTCCTGGAGTTCTCGGTGTCCTACCGCGCGTTGTTCTCGAACATGCGCGGCGACCGGCCGGTGGACAAGCTGCTCGACTCGATGGTGGAGCTGTTGGTACGGCTGCATCTGGCCGGATTCTTCTGGGGTGACTGCTCGCTGTCGAACACGCTGTTCCGGATGGACGCCGGCGCGCTGGCGGCGTACCTGGTCGACGCCGAGACGGCCGAGCTGCACCAGAGCCTGTCCGAGGGGCAGCGGCAGTACGACGTCGAGTTGGCCCGCGAACGGGTCGGCGGTGAGCTGTTCGACCTGGACGCGGCCGGGTTGTTGCCGTTCGTCGTCGAACCGGTCGCGGTCGCCGACGAGTTGGCTCTCCGGTACGAGGCGCTCTGGGACGAGCTGACCCGCGAGGAGGTCCTCAAGCAGGACGAGCAGCGGTACCGCATCGCCGACCGGCTGCGCCGGCTCGAGGATCTCGGGTTCGACGTCGACGAGGTCGAGCTGATCAGCGCGGGGGAGGGCAACCGGCTGCGGCTGAAGACCCGGGTGGCCGAGCCCGGGCACTACCGCCGGATGCTGTTCGCCCGTACCGGACTGGATGTGCAGGAGAACCAGGCCCGCCGGCTGTGGGGCGATATGGCGAGCTTCCGGGGTTACCTGGAACAGAAGGCGGGGCGGCCGATCCCCGAGACGGTCGCCGCCAACCGGTGGCTGACCGAGGTCTATGACCCGATCATCGACGCGATCCCGGAGGAACTACGCAGCCGGCTCGACCCGGCCGAGGTGTTCCACGAAATCCTCGTACACCGCTGGTACCTCTCCGAAGCGGCCGGACACGATGTTGGTACGACCGCGGCGGCCAAGTCGTACTTCGCCCAGATCCTGCCGCAGGTTCCCGAGCAGCTGACCGCCGGCGATGCCTCCTCGGCGACACCGATCCGGGAGCTGCCCCAGCGGGCCGAGACCGAGGCCGACGAGGCCGAACTGATCGAGTAGATGATTCGCTGCCGGGTGACGTCCCCCCACCGACGCCGAAAGCGTCGGTTTGCGCCACCCGGCAGCAGCCCTTCCGTCGCTTACGGCGACGTGGTCTGGTTGCTGTTGGTGGCGCCGCCGTTCGACGTCTGCTGTTGCGACTGGCTTTGCGAGCCGGACTGCGTCTGGGGCGAGGTGGTGGCCGGTGCCTGGCTGCTGGTCGTGCCACCGCCGCCGGAGGTGCTGGGCGAGTCGGTGGGCGTCGGCGAAGGCGAGGTCGGGGTGGCGACCGGCGGCTGCTCCTGCCAGGTGGCGCTGGTGGTCTCACCGGCCGTGACGTGGAACATCTTCGAGGCGCCGTACTGGTCGCGCAGGGTGTAATCGCCGGTCGGCAGCCCGGTGTACGTGTACGAGCCGGAGGAGTCCGCGGTCATCGTGTAGCACGGCGTTGTGGCGGCGGCGTCGCAGTACAGCGAGGGCTGCGAACTCCCGGCGATCGGGTTCCCGGACTGATCGGTGACCGTGACCGCGAGCCGGCCGCCCGGGCTCATCACGGTCGGGGCGGCGTGGCTGCTGGTCGGCGTGCTGGTGCAGGAGGAGGTTGAGCCGGAGCCGTTCACGTACGTGTATGCGTAGTTCTGCTGGCTCGAACCGCCCGAGCCGGCGAAGTTCCCGGTTGCCAGCAGCACCTTGCTGTCGGTGCACGGTATCTGGAACGTGCCGTCGGCGTTGGTCGTGGCGACCTTGACCTGCGCGCCGCCCTGCTGCACGTAGACCCCGATGTTGGACAGCGGCTGCCCGGCGGCGTTCACGGCCTTGCCGGCGTACATCGTCCCGTGCCCGGTGCCGGTCGTCTTGCTCGGCGACGCTGACGTGGACGGCGACGAGGAGAAACCGCTCGAGGAGGTGATGCTGCCGGACGGACCGCTCTGGGTGATCGACCCGGGCCCGCTCGTGGCCGGCGCGGAGCCGCTGGTGGTCGGGGTCGTGCTCGGCATGGTGCTCGGCGGGGCGCTCGAGGCGGAGCTGCCAGGGCCGTTTGTGGTGACGTTGGCCGTCGGGCCGCCGCTGATGCTGCTCGTGGAGTTGTTGCCGGTGAGGGTCATGGCGCTCGCGACACCGCCGGCGCAGATGACGAATGCCGCCGCCGCTGCGAGCCCGGCGCTGCGCTGGCGACGCCGGCGGGCTCGGCGCAGCGTCTCCTCGAAACTCCCCGGTTTCGGGTACAGCGGCGCCGGATCCCGCCGCGGCAGGTCGTTCACTGCTTCTCCTCGATGTCGTTCAGGAGCTGGGCGCGACCTTCGGACAGGGCCCGCTTGATCGTCCCGACCGGCCGATGCAGTGCCTTGGCCACGTCGGCCACCGGCAGATCGGCGTAGTAGTGCAGCAGCACGGGCCGGCGCAGCCGCTCCGGTAGCCGCATGACCAGGTCCCGCAGCCACGGATCGGCCGCCGGCGTCGCACTGTCCTGCGCGCTCGGCTTCAGCTTGTCGGTCAGCTCGCGGTCGCGGCGCTGGCGGCGCCAGTGGTCGCGGACCCGGTTGGTGGCGATCACGTACAGGTATGCGCGCGGGTCCTCGACCCGTGTCCAGCGGGCCAACAACCGTTCGAAGGAGTCGGCGGCGATGTCATGTGCCACGTCGACGTCGCCGACCAAAGACGCGCACCAACCGGCAAGTCGCGGATAGTGCTCAGCCCACAATGCACGGGCCGCTTCCTCACGACTCGCGGTCAGCTCAGACGCCATCTCGGCCGTGACGACCTCCGCCACATGCGTCATCACAGAGCCTCTCCTCGAGCTTCCCGATCCCAAGGACTACGCAGGATCCGGGAAGGTTCGGTCGAACTCCATGAATCGGTTGTTGGGTCTGCGACCGCACGACGCGACCGCGGACTCATTCGGACAACTGGTACAGAGGCCGAACGCTACCGGTTTGGGCCGCTGAGAGCCCAGTGTCCACCCCCCAGACGCCTGCTGTACTCGATACGGTTCAGATATGGCCAGTAACCCGGGCACTTTCACTCGCCCTCAGCGGTGCGGATCCGATCGACGGTGTCCGGGGCGGTACGTGCTGTTGATCACTTCGGCGGTCGCGTCATGAGAAAACCGTTGGATCTGCCCTTCGACCCGATTGACCGGGCGGGGGACATCTGGGAAAGCACGTTCGGACCGGCGTCCTCGATGCGCGTGGCGACCTCGATCATGCGGGTGCAGCAGATCCTGCTGGCCCGCTACGACGAGATCCTGCGCGGGTACGGGCTGACCTTCGCCCGGTACGAGGCGCTGGTGCTGTTGAAGTTCTCCCGTCGGGGCGCGCTGCCGCTGAAGGTGATGGGCAGCCGCCTGATGGTGCACCCGACCAGCGTGACCAACACGGTCGACCGGTTGGCTGCGGATGGGTTCGTGCTGCGCCGCCCGAATCCGGACGACGGCCGCGGCGTGCTGGCCGAGATCACCGAGTCCGGGCGCAGCACCGTGGAGCGGGCCACCAAGGATCTGATGAGCGCGGATTTCGGGCTCGGAGTACTGGACGAGCCGGAACGCAAACGGGTCTTCGACGCGCTGCGCACGATCCGGGCCGAAGCCGGCGACTTCCGCGAATAACCGACGGTGCTGCGGGAGTGCGCTGGCAACCGCCTTGAGTGCAGCGAGCGTGACATCACGGTGGGTGCGGGGACGGTTGGGCGACCATGACTGCAGTGAGCGTGATAGCGGGGTTGGCGTGGTGGCGGTGCGGCGGCCTTGAGCGCGGCGAGCGTGACTTCGTGGTTGTTGCGGGACCGTCGGGTAGCCGTAACTGCAGCGAGCGTGGCATCAGGGTGGGTGCGCGGACCTTCCAGCTGACTCATTGCGGCGAGCGTGACGCTGGGGTTGGTGCGCGGACCTTCCAGCTGCCTAACTGCAGCGAGCGTGACACCAGGGTTGCTGTGGGGGCGGTCCGGCGGCCGTGACTGCGGCGAGC
>JBEDUI010000011.1:0-3957 GCA_040414495.1 Mycobacteriales bacterium | reverse complement strand
CCGGCTTTTCACTTCGGGAATATGCGCGGGCCAGGTCGAAAACAACAACGCGTGCGCGATGAATACGGCCGCGATAACACATCGCGCCGGCCGGACATCGCGTTCCACGACCGCGGCGTCCGGCATGGATGAGCCACCTCATTGATTCGAATCGATACACAAATCGGCCACAGCCTAGCTATTGGCGTACATATCGCTGAGTGACTGAGCCCCACTCGACCGACGCCCTAGGCCTCCTGCCGTTTCGAGCGAACGCTGCTTACCGACTGAAGACGCCGATTCCGTTGGCGACCGGGCGTTCCGAGACGCCCGACGGGTTGTTGTCGACCGTGCCCTGGCTCTGGCCCGGCTGGCGGGTGACGAGCGTGGACGACCCGCCGCCGTCCAGGTTCACACCGGCGGCCGCACCCATGCTGGCCAGCTGGTCGGCCAGCTCCTTGACGGTCATGCCACCGGAGACGGCGGCCCGGCCATCGAGCGCGATCAGGTAGAGCGTCCGCCCATCGGCGCTCACGCCGGCCGCCGTGCGTACGGCCGTCGTCGTGTTGTCCAGGCCGGCCAGTTCCTTGCCGTCACGCAGAATCGGAAAACCGCCGACCGCAAAGGAAAACGGCACGTTCGTGGTGCTCTGCAGCCCGTAGTGCACGATCGCCTGCTCCCCGGTGTGCAGGCCACGCAACGTATCGGCGCCCTGGTCGCGGCCGACCAGTACCACGGTCCCGGCCGGGATCGCGCCCGAACCCACGGTGTCGCTGACCGACGCCACGACGCCGTGCCGGATCGTCACCTCGGTCGTATCGGTGCTGCACGGGTCGAGGCGCGACGTGTCGCTGCCGCACGCAACCCGCTCCCGCGACGTCGTACCCCAATCGGGCGTGAACGCCGCGATCCCGCCGTCCTTCACCGCGTACTGGTTGACCCCGTCCACCGTGATCGCACCGTCCGGGGTGATCACGCTGCCGCGCAGGCTCAGGCTGCCCAGCCGGACGCGGTCGTCAGCCCCGACGCCGATCACGTCCTGGGTCGTAGTTCCGGCCGGTAGGCCCGGGCCGAACCGCTGGCTGTTGGGTACGGCCGCCTTCAACGCCCTCCCGGCCGCGATCTCCGGGCCGTCGGAGGAGAACGTCGGGGTGACGCCGGCGTGGGTCTCGCTGATGTTGAAGAAGTCGCCGTTCACGCCGGCCACCGCGTGCTGGGCGTTCGCCATCTGCGAGACCGGCTCGCTCATCGACACCGTCGCCGGGTGCAGCAGGCCGACCGAGGCCTGCTTCAGGTCGACGGTGACGGCGTAGCCACTGACCGGTCCGTGCGAGGCGGTTACCGAGAAGGTTTGGTACGTCACCCCTGGTGCAAGTTGAGTAGGACCGGCCGCCTGGCTGGTGCCCTGCAGGACCGTTCCGGCACACGCGACCGCTGCCGCGATCGTGAACGCTGCACGCTTGTAACCCACCGAACCCCCTGAAATGAGCTGCTGAAGAAGCGAGTCAAACGGAGCCTGGCGTACGTACGAAATGGTGTGGGCAAAGCCAATCTGGCCACAAAGCAAACGTCAAGATGCGAAATTGCCGCTCATGCCGTCCGGGTCCGGACAAGACACGCCAAGAACACCTGCGTTGCCGGGATCTGTTTGACAGCCTGTTAGCCGTGCGTCCGCAAGCGCGGACGGCCGTCAATCAGCAGGGGAGAGCAATGAGCGAGACCGGGCACCCGATTCGGGTCACGGTATGGAACGAGAACCACCATGAGACGACCGAGACGGCCGTCAAGGAGCGCTACCCGGATGGCATTCACGGTGCCGTCGCGGCGGGCATCACGGAGAACCTCGGTGACCGCGTCACGGTGCGGACGGCCACGCTGCAGGAGCCGGAGCACGGCCTGACCGAGGCTGTGCTGGCCGAGACCGATGTGCTGACCTGGTGGGGACACGCCAAGCACGGCGACGTCTCCGACGAGATCGTCGAGCGGGTACGGCAGCGGGTGTTGGGCGGCATGGGCCTGATCGTGCTGCACTCCGGGCACTTCTCGAAGATTCTGATCAAGCTGCTGGGCACCACCTGCTCGCTGGACTGGCGCGATGACGGCGACCGGGAAGTGGTGTGGACGGTCGCGCCGGGACACCCGATCACCGAGGGCGTACCGAACCCGTTCGTTGTTCCCGAGCAGGAGACCTACGGCGAGTACTTCGACATTCCGCAGCCGGACGAGTTGATCTTCATCAGCTCGTTCGCCGGCGGCGAGGTCTTCCGCAGCGGCGCCACGTTCCGCCGCGGCCAGGGCCGGATCTTCTACTTCAGCCCGGGTGACCAGGCGTACCCGGTCTACCACCAGCCCGAGATTCGTAAGGTCATCGCCAACGGCGTGGCCTGGGCCGCCCCGGACGCGGCGTCGCGGCAGACGCCGACCGTGCACCACCGCGAGTTGGGTTGGTTCGCGAAATGAGCGAGACCTTGCGGGTGGGTGTGGTCGGGCTTGGTTTTGCCGGCCAGACGCACCTGAAGAGCTACCAGCAGATCCCCGGCGTCGAGGTCGTGGCGATTGCAGGTAAAGAGCCGGATCTGCTGCAGAAGGTGGGGGACGAGGCGGGCGTCCCGCACCGGTACTCCGACTGGGAAGACCTGGTCGCGCGCGACGACCTGGACGCCATCAGCGTTGGTACGCCGACGTTCCTGCACGCCCCGGTCGCGATCGCGGCGTTGGAGAGCGGCCGGCACGTGCTCAGCGAAAAGCCGCTGGCCCGCAACAGCGCCGAGGCCGAGGCCATGGTCGCCGCGTCGGTGAAGGCCGACCGGGTGCTGCACACGGCGTTCAACCACCGCCGGCGTGGTGACGTGGCGACGTTGAAGAAGCACATCGACACCGGCAGCCTGGGCCGTATTTATTACGCGAAGGCCAGTTGGTTCCGGCGTAGCGGTATTCCAGGACTGGGCAGTTGGTTCACCAACAAGGACATGTCCGGCGGTGGACCGCTGATCGACCTGGGCGTGCACGTGCTCGACATGGCGCTGCATCTGCTCGGTGAGCCGGAAGTGCTGAGCGTCAGCGCTGCCACGTACGCCGAATTGGGTCCGAAGGGCCGCGGCGGGTCGTTGTTCTCGGCCAAGCAGCACGTGAATTCCGCCTACGAGGTCGAGGATATTGCGACCGCGTTTTTGCGGCTGGCCGACGGCGGAACGTTGCTGTTGGAGACCAGCTGGGCGGGCTACAACGGGACCGGTGACAGCTTCGGCGTCACGCTGTTCGGCAGTGACGGCGGCGCGCAGATCGACGTCCGCAATTACGCGCAAGAAGATACGTTGCGGATCTTCACCGATATCGCCGATACCCCGGCCGAAATTCGGCCCGAGGTGCGGCGCGGTGAGGGCCACTTGGCCGTGGTCCGGTCCTTTGTGGAGACTGTTCGTTCCGGTGAATGGGACAACCAGCACGGCGAAGAGGGTCTGAGCCGGACCCGGGTCATCGACGCCTGCTACGCGTCCGCGCTGGCCGGGCACGAGGTTTCCCTGGATTCGGTGCGCAGCAGCTGATCAATCCCGGCGGTGGCCCCGGTTCCGGTGCGGACCGGGGCCACCGGCTGTTACCCGGCGTTTTCGTTGTTGATCGGGCGACCGCCTGTTTCTCGGCGGCTTTTCGTTGGTGGTCGGGGTCGCCGGGTACCTATTCGACCTGTCGTTCTCCCGTCGGCTTTTCGTTGGTGGTCGGGGTCGCCGGGTGTCTATTCGACCTGCTGTTCTCCCGTCGGCTTTTCGTTGTTGATCATGAAGTTCCCGACGCGACACGCCGGCGACACGCCGTATTTAATGCAGCTAACTTCATGATCAACACCGGGGGATTGTTAGCCGCGGTCAACACCGGGGACGGTTAGCCGCGGTCAACACCGGGGGGATTGTTAGCCGCGGTCAACACCGGGGACGGTTAGCCGCGGTCAACACCGGGGACGGTTGGCCGCGGTCAACACCG
>JBEDUI010000010.1:0-5755 GCA_040414495.1 Mycobacteriales bacterium | reverse complement strand
TTAATGGGTTTCAGCGCCGGGTTCCCGCAGGAACCGTTTCAGGTGATGCAGGAAGATCCTGAACGAGGCGCGTGCCCGCGCAGCCTCACCTTCGGCCAAGTACTGGCGGACCAACCGTTCAGCCATGATCGTCACAGCGGTGCCCATCACCCGCGCGTGGAAGTCCGGCGGTACGTCGGCCACCTCGGCGTACCCGGCCTCCAGATGCCGGACCGCGGCTTCTTCTCCGAAGTAATTCTCCGGGTCGAAAAGGCGGAAGGTGGCGAGGTCGTGCCAGCCGTTACTCCCCTGGATTGAGCCGAAATCGATTATGCCGGTGTAGTGGCCGTCGCGGTGGAATACATGTCCGGCGTAAAAGTCACCGTGGGCAAGTCGCCCGTTCCCAGGAGCTGGAGCGTGCCGGACCTCCTCTGCCACGATCTGCTCGACCCGTTCCACATCGGTGTGGCTGAATCCCAGCTGCCGCAGTGTGGCCGCGTCGAAATCGGCAAGCCAGGAAGCGAAATCGCGATGCTCGGCGTGCAGCGGCCACCCGGTCCGCCTGTTCTGGATCCAGCCGAAGCCATCCACGGCGACCTGGTTCACCAGCGCCAGATCACGCCCGGCCGCGCGGTAGATCCTCGGCAACTCGGTTGGGGCCGGCACATCGGTGTTCAGACCCGGAATCTCCGTCGTCACCAGCACGGAACGGCGTAGCTCCTCATTAAACAATTCGTAGTGGACTATCTCGGGAACCGCGACCCCGCGCCTTCGCAGCTCGGTATGGACCGCAGCCTCAGCCGCGAAGCACCCCGGGGCATCAACGGGCAGCCGGAGATAGAAAATCTGCTCGCCGCGGAAGATACGGTAAACCTCGGTTGAGACTCCGTCCGGTGTCCGCTCAAAATGGAACGATCGTCCTCCAAAGATCCGCCCCAACAATCGATCGACCGCCGATGCGCTAACTTCCGGCACCCTGCACCTACCTCACAGCAAAGGTCACTTCGGTGCATCGATACTGGCAGAACCTCAAGCATTCAAACCAGACTGAAATGCGTTACGAGCGGCGTGCAATAAGCAGAAACATGCCAGGCAACCGCCCGGCTTCGCCGACGTGGTCGCCGAAGCGCCATTTCTCCTGGCTCGGATACTCAGTTAGCCGCTCGATCGCGAGTCCCGCCCGTACCAACGACGTCACGATATCGCCGAGCGGCCAGGAGAACTCAACTTTGATGCTGCTGGCGTTGTCGCCGCCGGGAAAATGACGCCACCCCGAACTGCTTTCAGGATGTGCAGCGCGGCCGAAATAGTCGCCTACCACGGCTATACCTGAATCTCTGCCTTCCATACAGCCAGCTATAGGGTGTCCGTCGTAGAGCACAAATGTGCCGCCCGGCCGCAAAGTGCTCGCAACGATCTGCGCCCAGCTGTCAATATTGGGAACCCATACGAGCACGCCACCGCCCGTGTAGGTGATGTCGAACCCACCGGAGCGTAATTCCGCCGGTAAAGCACCGACATCGGCTCTAACGAATTCGACATTCAGGCCTGCCTCTGCAGCCTTTCGTCGGCCGACGTCCACCAGTACGTCCGAAATATCGACCGCGGTGACCCGAGCACCGAGAACGGCCCAAGACAGCGACTCCTCGCCACTCGCGCATTGCAGGTGAAGCAGCCGAAGACCATCGGGTTGAGGCACCGCGTCGACTACGACGTCAGGGAGGTTTACCCCACCATTGGCGAAGTATTGAGCATCGAGGCCGCTGCGGTCGATCTCACGCGACCGTACCTCGGCAATTTCATTCCACGCCGCACGGTTACTGGCCGCAGCGTCATCCCAAAGGCCCATATCAGCAGCTTGCCCCGGGCCTGGCTACCTCCCAAACGATTTCCGTAGCGTGTGCCGACCTCCCACAACAGGCCACCGCCAGCCGATCAGCCCGGTAGGTTTCTCAGATCGGCGGTGACCGAGGAGGATGTGCGATGCGCGTGCTGACGGAGGTGTCTGCTCGGGTCACGCCCGAGCGCGAGGCCGATCTGCAGGCGGGCTTCGAAAGGCTGCTGGCCGGCCCACTACCAGACGGTCTGCTTCGCACCGAGTTGCTGCGCGGCCCAGGTGGACAGTGGCGTATCCAGACGCTGTGGCGAGACCACGAAGCGTTGGATGCCATGCGCGCCAGCACCGAGCCGCCCGCCGCGCCCCGCCTATTCCGCGAGGTCGACGCGGAGCCCACACTCACGATCTTGGAGGTCGCCGCCTCGCTGGCGGCCTGACAGATTTGCCACGTATTTGTGAGCTTCATTTAGTGGCCATGACCACCTGATTCGGCGGGTTTGCGCACGGCCGGTACAAGCAATCCGGCGATGGGTACGGCGATCAGCGCCGTAATGGCGCCAACGGCGTAAGCCCGGAAGAAGTCGTTTGCGACAACGACACGTGCCGTCAACGCGGCGCCGCTGGCAGTGGCGAGTACGGCGACACCAAATGCGCCGCCGAGTTCGTGGAAGGTGCCGACGATCGCCGAGCGCAGGCCCGACTCCTCAGGTGAGGCGTCGGCCAGCGACGAGGTGAACGCGGTGACGAACGTGGCGCCAATGCCGAGTCCGGCGAGACCGAGTCCGGCGACGATACCGGCGGGCCGGTGCCACCACAACGCCGTTGCGTAGCCACCTGCGGCCAGCATCAGGCCAGCGACGGCAATGCGGCGTGTGTCGAGGTGCCGTACGAGGTGCCCTGCGGCCTGGGCTCCAACAATGGTGGCGAGCGCGATCGGCAGAAACATCGCGCCGACGTGCTCCGCGCTATAGCCGAACGCCCGTTGTAGCTCGAAGGAGCCGAGGAAGAACCCGCCTACCAAAAGGCCGGTCGCGATCAGCATCAGGAACGCACCACCGGTCACGGCGCGGCGCCGGAACAGCGTGACGGTGAGCAGCGGATACGCGACCACGCGCTCTACCCACGCGAAGACGCCCCACCCGGCCGCTGCAACCACGAGCGTGGCCAGCGTGGCGGGCGCCGTCCAGCCGTGACTTCCGGCGTTGACCAAGCCGTAGATGGCCGCGCCGGTACTCCCGGTGACCAGCGTCGCGCCGAGCAGGTCAATGCGGGTACGTTCCTTGCGCTGTGGCTGGCTGCCCGCGGTCACCGCGGGCAGCAGGACGAGCAGGGCCGCGCCGATCGGCACGTTGATCGCGAAGATCCAGCGCCAACTGATCGTCGAGGTGATCACGCCGCCGAGAATCACGCCGAGCGCCGATCCGGCCCCGGCCAGCGACGACCAGACGGCCAGTGCCTTGCTCCGGTCCGCGCCGGTGAACGTGGCCATGACGAGCGCGAGCGCTGCGGGGGAAAGGAACGCGGCACTGAGGCCCTGCGCGCCGCGCGCCACGAGCAGCTCAGTCGAGCCGCCCGAGAGAGCGCAGCCCAACGACGATGCCGTGAAGGCGGCCAAGCCGAGGAGCATTACGCGCCGCGCGCCCACCAGATCGGCGACCCGGCCGCCGAGCAGCATCAGCCCGCCGAAGCCCAGCGTGTAGGTGGTGAGGACCCAAGGCACGGCCGCGCGACTCAGCTTCAGTGTCGTGCCGATGTCGGGCAGGGCGACGTTCACGACCGTCACATCCAGCACGAGCATCAGCTGCGCCGTAGCCAACAGGGTCAATACCAGCCAGCGCTGCTTGGTCGTAGCGCCTGGCGCGCGCCGCTGAACGGAATCGATGGTAGTCATCGCACCTCCCTAACTCGAACATCAGTGTTCGAGATACAGACGGTACACTATCTCGAACATCGACGTACGAGTTAGAGGTTGCGGTGGGAACCACACGAGATCAGCGCGCCGACGCACGCCGCAACGTCGCGGCCATCCTCGACGCCGCGCAGGACTGTCTGAGCACCGATCCGCAAGCCACCATCGCCCAGATCGCTCAAGCCGCCGGCGTCGGGCGCGTCACGCTGTACGGGCACTTCAAGACCCGCGCGGAGCTCATCGACGCGGTCTTCAAGCGGGTGAGCGCGCAGTCCAGCGAGATCCTCGACGCGGTCGACACCAGCGGCGATCCAACTGCCGCGCTGGTACGACTTGTGGCCGCGACCTGGGAGGTCGTGCACCGGTTCAACGCCATTCGCCAGGCGGCCGAGGACGAACTGCCCGAGGAACGCGTCCGCACCCACCACGACGTGCACTTCCGTCGGCTGGATGCCGTGATCGCACGCGGACAGCGTGCCGGCGCCTTCCGCCGAGACCTGCCACGGCACTGGCTGATCACCGTCTGCTATCGACTCATGCACTCCGCGGCGGACGACTACAGCGCCGGCCGGATCAAGCGCCAAGACGCCGGCCCCCTGATCGCGGCCACCCTGGTAGCGGCGTTCACCGCCCCCGGCGACCGGGTCCCCAAGGTCGATCCCGCCGCGGTGCTCTCATAAGGCGCGACAACCGTCGCTGGCGCTACTTTGCGTTTCAAATTCCCAGACCCGGTAGCGCCATTTGACTTGACCCGATCGTCAGCGGTTGTACGACCACCAGCGACGTCCGACAACGAGTCTTTCCAGATCACGGACTCGTGCCGTAGCCGATGCGGGAATGTCGGGCTGTTCCAGCGCGGAACGGAGGTCCTCGGCGATAAAAGCTGCCGAGCGCAGCTCGCATTCGGCTCGGAGTTCGTCCAGCCCAATCATCGTCGCGTCGGCAATGACGTTCAGAACGAGGTCGAGGTGCGGCCCGCTGGTGACCGCCAGCAAAACCCAGTCATCGGCCGGGTCACCGAGACGGGCGCGTTCGAAGTCGAGCAGAGCGGTGACACGTTGATCTAGAACCAGCCAGTTGCCCCAGTCGCCGTCTGCGTGAACCGGGACATCGGCCCGAGCCCGCAGCGGTGCCCGCTGCGCTATTGCCAGCAACCCATCGATCAGAGCGCGCGGCACGACGGCGTCCCGGCCTGCGGCGGCGATGCGCTCAACATTCTCGATCAATACAGCGCGACCAACGAATCCTTCATGGACCGGCGACCCTCTCAATGCCTGCTCGGCATCGCCGGTGGGCCTCCAGTGGTGCAGGTCGGTCAGCAGCCGAACAGCTTGCTCGGCCCATCGCCGGGCCGTGACAGCCTCGATGCCAGGCAAACCTGGGACGGGCGACGCTCCTGGGAGCCGAGTGAAACAGGCGTAGCGGACCGTGCACGTTTCCCATTCGAAGCGCCCACTGCCGAGCAGCGGGGCACCCAAACCGGCTGGCAGGCTGGGCGCGAGCGCAATCTCACGATCCAGCCGGGTATGCCCTTCGGCGTCGACAATCTTCACGACGACGTCCGCGCCGATATAAACGTAATGAGACATGCTCGCCGCAATTGTCATCGGGCCCGGATCTCGGCCCAGGATCTCGGTCGCTATTGCTTTGGCCGCAGCGCATCCCCGGCGCAGGTCCGCTGCATTGGCGTCAAGCCGGCGAGGCAAGCGTTCGACCGTACTCACCCGGACCTCCATGTATTCGCGAATACCGACGTGGCTGGACCTTCGACGCAGCGCGGGAAATGGGGTCTCCGTCTGCTGGCCACACACTAGGGCTAAACGAAACGAGAAATGCCGCCGCTGCAGACCCTGAAAGCGCTGAAACGGCGCCTAATCGATCGGGTGGCTGCCCCAGGCACTCTCCATTGCGAAAGGCTGCTTTCTCAGGCCAACGTCGCTAGCAGAACCCGCAGCACCGCCGCCGAGCGCGAAGTTTGAGCTGACGCGCGGGTGATTCGAGTCACTCCACAAGTAAAGCAACGTACGTCC
>JBEDUI010000009.1:0-26458 GCA_040414495.1 Mycobacteriales bacterium | reverse complement strand
TAGCAAAACACAGCCTGCCACCGTGGATCGCGGCCGAATTTCGCGAACCGCTATAGCAGAATTGTCGGGGCCACGTGCGAAGGTGCCACCACACAAGCGGCATCGCACTTTTGGAGGCTCCGGTGGCTATTCACGCACAATGGGGTGGAGTCGTTATCGACTCGACCGATCCGCAGCGCCTGGCCCGGTTCTGGGCGGCCGTGCTCGGTTACGACATCGTCGAGGATTCACCTGGCTGGGTCGTTACCCAGGATTCGAATGGCGGTTTGCCGCTGCTTGTCTGCCAGGGAATCAACAGTCACGTACAACATGGCGCCGCAACACCGCAGGGCAACAAATTCCATCTGGATGTGGGTCTCGGGCCCGGTCGCTCGCCCGAGCAGGTGCGCGCGTTTATGGCGCGACTGGAACAGCTGGGAGCTCAACGGGTCGAGCGGGTGGATGCGCCCGGCCAGGATGTCCACTGGATATGGGCGGATCCGGAAGGCAACGTGTTCTGCGCCCCCGGGCTCTGAGCTTATTCCTTGTTCGCGGCAATTGTGTCGAGGTCGCGTACGGCATAGCGATGGTGTTCCCACTCCTCCTCAAGAATTACGTGCAGGCAGGAACGGGTGGTCTCCTGGTACGAGGGATTGTGCGGGTTCGGGTGCGCCGCGGCCAGTTCATCGTTGGTGACAGTCGCAATGAATTCGCGCACCATTGCGACTCGGTCGGCCCGGACCTCCAGCACCTCCGCGTACGACGGAGCCACGACTGCCGAGCTGATTTCTACGCCGTCTTGCTCGGTGTGGGTGTCCAGTTGACCGATCGGGTGGAATGGTTGTTCGATTTCGAGGATCGCCTTGCGTAGCCACATGTCAGTGGCAAGGACCAGATGCCGCAGCGTTTGAGCGAACGACCACTCGCGGTCCACCGACACGTCGACCGTGCCAGCCGGCATCGTCGCGACCCGCCCGAGTGTGCCCGCCCAGGTGCGTTCGAGCGCGGCCCAGGCCTCGCGTAGCTCATCGGGGTCCTTAGCGCGCCGCAGTTCGCGGCCGGGAAAGCGCCGGTTGAGCTCGGCCTCGACGAGCGGGATGACGTTTACGCCATTGACACGGAAGAACTCGCCGTCGGGCAGCCACGGTGCGTCGATGTCCGCGTCCTGCACGTCGACGCCGCGCATCACGACGCGGGACAGGTTGGCCCCGACCAATCGGGCGCCACGCAGGTCCGTACTGACGAATTCCGCGCCCTGTAAATCATCGGACCGGGTGAACCTTGCCATGACGTCTCCTTATCGGCCCCTGATGCGGCGAACGAGGAACACATTGTCCAGGCGATCGACGCGGCTGTCGAGATGAATCGGCGCAATCTGCGATGTGTCGATTCGATCGCATCTATGCTCGAATGCATGGCCGAACCGCATGACTGGAGCAGGCATTCTCCGTACTCGGATCCCGACAGATATGCGCCATTGTTGGACGCGGTACCCACCGACATACCAAGCCTGTCGGCGGTGGCGCGCAACCTTGTCGTGCACTATCGCGGGTCGGGGTTGGAGCTCCCGGCGTCGACCCGAAACGACATCAATAGTCGCTGGCTCGCGGTAATCCTGGAAATAGACCAGGAGCGACACGGGAAACCGCTCGCGGAGTTTCGTGAGCCCACCGAGCGCGCGCAAGGCTGCTGCCGTGATCACAGCTTGTTTTGTGTCGGAGTGCTGCGTCAGCACGGAATTCCGGCCCGCACACTGGTTGGTTTCGCTAGCTATTTCCGGCCGGACTACAACCATGACCACGTGATCGTGCAGGCGTACGAGGAGGAGACGCAGCGCTGGGTGCGGTTCGATCCGGAGATCGCCGAGCCGTTGGAGGCTCTGCCAACACCACACGACATTCCGGCTGGTGCCGATGCCCCATTCCGTACGGCGGCTGAGGTGTGGAAAGGCGCTCGTACCGGATCCCTGGACCCGAACCTGTTCGGAACTGGTCCCGATTCGCAGCTCGGCGGAATGTGGTTCATTCACAACTACGTGTTGCTGCAACTTGCGCACCACTATGCCGACGAGCTCCTGCTGTGGGACGGCTGGGGTGCGATGTGCTCGCCCGTCGGACTCCCGGGACCGGACTATCCACCTGATGACGCCACACTGGCTCTCCTCGACGATATTGCCGATCTGCTGATCGCGGCCGAGTCTGTCGCTTCGCTGGCGGATGCGCGTCGGGTGGATGCCTTGTTACGTCAGCGGTACAACGATGACGATCGGCTGCATCCCGGCCCGTCCGTGACGCAGTATTCCCCGTACGGCGAACATCCACGTACCGTGCCGATCGGGCCGAGATAACCGCCGACATTACGAAATGGCGCGTGTCAGATCGCCTGCGGGACATGTGCAAGACTTCGAATATGACCGGAACGCTGTACCTCAGTGGAGGCGGACCCGCACACGACGAAGAAGCAATGTGGCGCACCATGCTCGCTGGAAATCCACGCATTTTGTACTGGCCATTTGCGCTGCCGGCGGCAATGCTCGCCGGTGCCCATGAATGGCTTACCGAAACGCTCGCTCAATTCGACTTCGGCGGGACGTTCGAGATGTGGACAGCGCCCAGTGAGCACGAGCATGCCGAATTGTGCGAATTCGACGTCCTGCTGGTTGGCGGCGGCAATACGTTCAAACTTTTGCACGAGATACGTACTCACGGATTCCTCGAACCCACACGCCAATTCATCCAGAACGGTGGTACGTACTACGGCGGCAGCGCCGGAGCCGTAATTGCCTGCGACGACATCTCGATCGCCGACGGGCACGACCCAAACGAGGTCGGATTGACGGACCTACGCGCACTCGCCCTCGTTAACCATCTCGCGATCCTGCCGCATTACGCACCGACGGACGAGAAGGCCGCGCAGCGGTGGGCCCAGCAACATCGCACGCGACTGGTTGGCCTCCCGGAACGCACCGGGCTGATCGTCACGCCGACCACAATTCTGGTCGCGGGGCATGAGCCTGCATGGACGTTTAGCGACTCGCAAGCTGAGCTCCACCCACCTGGAACCTTGCTGCACAACGCCTGACCAATAGCGAACGCTCCCTGCTCGGGCCAGGCGCCGTCCAGGCCCGACGCCGGACGAAGATTGTCGGTGGGCACGTCGCATTCGGCACCGTGACCGCGCAGGTCGTCCAACGCCCGCTCCCGTTGGCTGGCATCCGGCCAGCCCCGCGATCTCCCTTGGTGCGGGGTTATCCGCTGGGGAGGCCGGGTTGGTCGTGCATGGTGTCCCGAGACGACAAACGCCAGCCGTCGGTCGCGGAGTAGTGGGGTGGGAGCGTCAGTCGGCTGGACGCACCGGGCCGAGGAATTAAGCAAAGTCCTAGGACTCAAAGTCTTGGACGCGAGAGTTGAATAGCGTGCGGCTCGCTAACGCTTACTTGAACCTGGAGGTCCCGGATTCACGTCTTGAAGGCTCGACTTGAATCGTGGACGTCGAGGCATTTAACAGATCGCCCATCGGCGAGCTCGTACGCGTACCCAACCTCGGTCCCTTAGATGGAGCCAACGACGGCGAGCCGGCCGAACCCAGCTTCGCGTATGTCCTGGACCGGCTTCCGGCCGATCCACCGTAAGAGCCACGCCGTAGAGCTCAGTTGCGCTCCCTGTTGCAGTCGTCCGACGTTGCGCACGCATAGCGAGATCGCTTCTCCAGCCCTCGAGCCGCAAGGCGACGCTGATCATGCTGGCCCGGAGACCGTCGTATGGAATGATCGTGCCGTGGCTTGGCCGGTGGACTGGGATGCGCGGGTTAAAGGCTCCATATGCAGTATGTGTGCTGAGGGACGACCCGACGACACAAAGTACGGTCGGCGCATCCTGGCCGGAGTCGTGTCCGATGCCTATCTGGCGCGACGGGGTCTGGTGCGTGGTTATGCGATCGTCGTGTGGCGTGGCAGCCACGTGATCGAGCCAACTGATATCAGTTTGGATGAGGCGACCCTGTACAACGCAGAGGTCTTGCGGGTTGGGCGGGCCATTCAGACATTATGTCGCCCGCTAAAAATGAACTACCAGACGCTCGGCAATGGCTCGCCACACCTCCACACCCATGTCACGGCCCGCTATTGGGACGATGTCGCTCCGGGTCGGCCGTTGCCCGTGGGTCCGAATGTCGACCGGCCAGAAGATGAGTGGCTCGCCGATGTCGACGCGCTCCGGGGCCTACTTGCGGTTGAATGACCTTTGCTAGAGCAGATCACGTACCACCAGTTCTCGTAGCGCGGCGAATGAAAGAGCGGTGAATTCGCTTGCACGACTTGTCAGCGCCCGCTTGAGGTCCGAAAGACCCATAAAATGAGCGTCGCGCGCACCGTCACCCTGTGATGCCGGTTGCCCATCAGAAAAACCGGCATAGATCGTGAGCACCGATACGTACGGTCCTGCAAGCATCTGAACCGTGAGCAGGGGATTCGAGGTTTCAACCAATTGACCCAGGTGCTCGTGTCTGGCAAACGTACCTTCGACCAAGGAAAGGTCGAGGCCGCATTCTTCCTTTACTTCCCGGCGCAGACAGTCTTGGGCCGGCTCGCCAGCCCGCCATTTCCCTCCTGGCAATTCCCACATGCCAAGCGTGTCTGGGTCGGACTGCGGCTTCCACCGTCGCTGGATCAGCACGTCGCCGGTGCTGTTCCTGATTAGGCCGTACACATTCGGCAGTACGAAGGTCTCGCTGTCCACTGCAGCCTGCACCCCTTGCCAAAACTCTATCCTCGCGCCAACACGGTTTCGAGTTCTTTGACGGCCGTCGCAGCGCCGTCTTCCGAACGCATTGTCGCGCCGATCGCCGAGGCCCGCTCCCGCAGCTCCGGCTCTCCCGCCGCGTCGATTGCTTGCGAAAGACTCGCGGCCGTGAGACGCCGAGCGCCCGCGATTGCCGGCGCAACCCCCAGCCGGCGCAGTTGTTTGGCCCAGAAGAACTGGTCTGCTGCAAAAGGCAGTACGACCGATGGCACACCGGCGCGCGCGGCCGAATGCGTGGTCCCGGACCCGCCGTGGTGGATAACCATCGAGGTACGCGGAAAGAGCCAATCGTGCGGTGTATCGCCGATGACGAAGAAGTTCGGCGGCAGGTCCAGCGATTCCCCGTCACCCCAGCCTGGGTAGAACAATGCCCGCCGACCCGCCACAGCAGCGACAACGGCATCGAGCAGAGCGCGTTGGTCGAACCCTGACATGCTGCCGAAACCCACGTAGATCGGTGCGTCGCCGGCCGAGAGGAATTCTTGTAATGCCTGGGGCGGCTCCCAATCGTGTATCGGGCGAATCCACTGCCCACACATCAGAGCATTCTCCGGCCAATCACCCGGCGTCGGTAAAATCGTCGGCGAGATTCCGTAAATCATGGGGTGGTTGTCCGTGAGCCGGCGGGCCGGCGGCAATTCCACCTTAGCGCGGGCCGCATCGGTGGATTGCCGAAAGGCGCGCCACAATGCCGCGTTGACGAGCCGATAGCTTGGACGGTTGAGCCATCGAGGCATCGGCCGGGGCGGCAGGAACGGTGATGGAAATGCCGACGTAGGCGTCAGCGGAATCATTCCAGCGCCGATGGCGGTCACGCCAAGTTTCTCGGCTGCGGAGAAACCGATATAGGCGGCCAGGCCGGCAACGATCAGGCCGTCCGAGCCGGCCCCGGCGTCCAGGACGCTGCGCATCCAGGCCTCGGCATTCTCGTTGGCGAGGAGGGCAAGCGTCTTCGCCGTGCTGTCCAAACTGTTTTTGGCGGCCGGCGAAATGCCGCTGCCTGGTTGCAGCGCCGCCCGAATGTCCCCCGCCAACGCCGTGGCCGGAACGCCGAGTTCACGAACGTAGTCCAGGGTTCCGCCGTCGGCGAGCAACGTTGCATCGTGGCCGGCATCCAGTAAAGCGCGACACAGCACGGCGATCGGCCGAGTGTCTCCCTCGGTGCCGTACGTCATGGCCACGAACTTCATGCTCTTCTCCTTGACCGCGATCGTCGGCCGCATCCCGGGTCGTTTTCGGACCTAAGGGTTGCATATCGAAGGCATTGTGGCTGGCATCGATGAATGCGTCGGGAAAAATCAGAGGGAACGGCCAGCGTAATTCTCGCCCCGCGAGTGATCAGGAAGGCACCGGCCGGAATCCGCTGCACATGATACGCAACCAGCCGATGCGCCCGTCGGTTTCGGTGAGGTACGCCTGCTGCTCGACCAGGTGCAGGCCGTCGTCGTTTCGGACGAGCAGCCGGTAGCCGACTCGCGAGCAGTCCGCGATGTCGCAGGTCTCGTACGACTCCAGCGACTCGATGTGGTCACTGGGCTCGAACCAGGAACCGAGGACGATGTCGTCGATGACCGCGGCGGCCGAGTCACCCTCCCACACGCGGCGCGGCGTCATCCCCCGGAAGTCGACACTGTCTGCCAACAGCGCGACCAGTGCGTCCCGATCTTTGCGCGCGAGGCTCGTGGCAAACTGCTCGCCGAGTTCGCGCCCCCGATTTGTCATGGCGGCAGCATAGTTGGCACGCCGTCGATTCCTGGGCTCTTCCAGCGTGATCGCCCCGGGCCATATGACTACGGCGAGCTCATGTTTCGCGGGCTCTGGAGACGAGGAAGGCCCCTCGGTGGAGGGGCCTTGACCTGCGATCTTGCTGGTCGGGGTGGCGGGATTTGAACCCACGACTTCTTCGTCCCGAACGAAGCGCGCTACCAAGCTGCGCTACACCCCGTCGTGCCGAGCCAGCATAGCTGATGCCCGCTGCCGGCTCCCAATCGGTTACCCCACCGGCGGTCAGCTACCCGGAATGAGCGTGATCAGCGTCGCTTCCGGCGGGCAGGCGAACCGGACCGGGGCGTACGGCGAGGTGCCCAGACCGGCCGAGACGTGCAGCCACGAGTCATCCCACCGGGACAGCCAACGGCACCGGGCCCGGTCGATCCCGCAGTTGGTGACCAGCGCCCCGTAGAACGGCACCCGCAGCTGGCCGCCATGCGTATGACCGGCCAGGACCAGGTCGTACCCGTCGGCCGCGAACCGGTCCAGGATGCGCGGTTCTGGGCTATGCGTCAGCGCGATGCGCAGATCGGCGTCCGGGTCGGCCGGGCCGGCGATCTTTTGGTACCGGTCGCGGTTGATGTGCGGGTCGTCCACCCCGGCCAGCGCGATCCGGCGGCCGTCGACGTACAGCGTGCCGCGCTCGTTGTTCAGATCCAGCCAACCAGTGGCGATCATCTCGTCGCGCAGGTCCTCCCACGGCAGCATCGTGTTCGGCAACTTGCGCTTGCGCTTCTTGAAGAAATACCGGAACGGGTTACGCGGCCGCGGTTCGTAGTAGTCGTTGCTACCGAAGATGAACGCGCCCGGCCGGTCCCGCAGCGGACCCAACGCGGCCAATGTCGGCGCCACTGCGTCCTGACTGGCGATGTTGTCGCCGGTCGTGATGACCAGGTCCGGCTCGAGCCGTTCGAGCCGACGGACCCAACGCTGCTTGCTGCGTTGACCTCCGGTCATGTGCAGATCGGAGATATGCAGGATCGTCAGCGGCCGCGATCCCGGCGCCAGCACCGGAATGTCGAAGCGGCGCAGGGTCCACCGCGTCCGCTCGACAATCGAGGCGTACGCAAGTGTCGTGGCACCGGCGGCGAAAATGCCTAGGGGGAGCGCGGTTCGCGGTCGCATCAGACCAGAGTAGGTTGCCGGGCATGAGCGAGCTCAAGACACGCCTACGTTCGGACCTCACGACGGCCATGAAGGCCCGTGACGCGATGACCACCGGCACCCTCCGGATGGTGCTGGCCGCCGTCGGGAACGAGGAAGTGGCCGGCAAATCGGCCCGCGAGCTGTCCGATGCCGAGGTGATCACCGTGCTGACCCGGGAGGCGAAGAAGCGGCGTGAGTCCGCCGACGCGTTCGCCCAGGCCGGCCGCGACGAGCTCGCGGCCAAGGAACGGGCCGAGGGCGAAATCATCTCCCGGTACCTGCCTGAGCAACTCTCCGACGACGAGATCGCCGACATCATTCGCGCCGCCATCGCCGAAACCGGCGCCGAAGGCCCGCGGGCAATGGGTTCGGTGATGCGGGTCGTACAGCCCAAGATCGCCGGCCGGGCCGACGGCGCCACGGTCGCGGCCGAGGTCAAGCGCCAGCTTGCCGGCTGAGCTACGCGACTTACGCAACAAGAAGGTGCCGTACGCAACAGGCCCGTCTGAGGTACGCGACAAGCCCGTCTGAGGTACGCAAGCGAGGCTCGTCCATTGTGGACAGATGTCGGCTGAAATCACGTCGAGACGCAGCACGCCCCCGCCGATATTCGGCGGGGGCGTGTTGTTTGTGCGCCTTAGTTCCCGGTCAGGCCTGGCTGCGGGTGGTGACCGCCGCCACCGCCGCGGTGGGTGGGTGGCGCGACCGTCCGCGGCGGGCTGGTGTGCTTGGGCGGCTGCGTCTTCTTCGGCGGTGTTTTCTTCTTCAGCTTGCCGTTACTGGGGATCAGCTTGATCGTCTGTCCCTTCTGGCCGCGGCTGCCACAGGCCGGGTCCTGGCTGATGACCGTGCCGTTCGGCTGCGCGGAATCCACCGCCGCGCCTGGTGAGGAGTTGAAACCGGCGGCGGCCAGGTAATTCGAGGCGTCGCCGATGTTGCGTCCGGTGGCACACGGGATCGGCACCGAGTCGCCGTTCACAACCGAGGGATCCGGTGCCGGCCATTGCGAATCCGGCTGCTTGGCGATCACCGGCGAGAGCGCCTGGTTCCAGATATTGGCGGCGAAGCTACCGTACAAATTCTGTCCGTCGCCGACGTAACCCGGAATTGTCGTCATCGCCTTCGACGGCGCGGCCGGGTTGAAAACGCCTACGGCGCCGGCGTATTGCGGCGTGTAACCGGCAAAGAAAAGACCAGCGGAATTATTGGCCGTACCGGTCTTTCCGGCGGCCGCGTGGTTATTACCGATGTTGATCGAGCCGTGGGTCGTGTTGTAAGGAACGTCCGAACGGACATCACCCTTGAGGATGTTGTCCATACCGACCGCGACCTTCGGGCTGATCGCCTGCGTGCACTTCACCGGCGCCACCGGCAGATGCTTGCCCTTCGAGTCGGTGATCGACTCGATCGGGTTGGGCGGGCACATCTTGCCGTTGGCGCCGATCGTGGCGTACGCCGTGGCCAGATCCAGCGGGCTGGTCGGCGTCGCACCAAGGGTGAACGAGCCGCGGTGGTTCTTCACCACGTCGGAGGCCACCGAATCGGTGACGCTGTGCGCATCCATGCCCATCTTCTGGGCGTTCTGGACCGGGAGCGACATATCGTCGGCGAAATACGTGCCGTCGAGCAGCTTGATGAAGTACGTGTTGACCGACTGCACAACAGCGCGTTCCAGCGTGAACGACCCCGACTCGGATGTGCTGTCGTTCTTCACCGGATGCGCCTGGGTGTAGCCCAAAGCCGGCGCCACAGCGGTCGATCCGGTCTGGATCGTGTAGCCGAATGGCACCTTGCGTTGCAGCGCCGCGGCCAACGTAAAGGCCTTGTACGTAGAACCGCCGAAGCCGACCGCCTGTACGCCCAGGTTGATCGACGTCTGCGTCTTGTCATTGGCGTCACCGCCGAACTTCCGGTTGACCGCCATCGCCAGCACATGCCCGGTACCCGGCTGCACCACGTCCATCACGGCGGCGGCTGGGTTGTCCATCGGTACGGCCTTGGCTACCGCCTGCGCGGCGTTCGCCTGGATGGTCGGGTCCAGCGTGGTACGGATCGTCAGGCCACCCTTATCCAGCTGCGTCTGGGTCAGGTGCAGGACGCTGGTCAGGTAGTCGCGGACGTAATCGCAGAAAAATCCGGTGCTCGGCGTGACAGCTTCCGTGCAGCCGTTAGCGGGCGTGTCGGACTTCTTGGCGAGGGTGATCTTCTCCTGATCGGCCGCGTTCATCTGGGCCTTGGTGATGTAGTGCTGCTGCTGCATATGGACCAGCACTTCATGCCGCCGAGCGAGGGCATTGTCCATGTGCCGATAGGGGTCATAGCCGTACGGGCTTTGCACGATGCCGCCGAGCATGGCGGCCTGAGCCAGATTCAGCTGCATCGCCGAGACGCCGAAATACGTATGCGCCGCGGTCTCGATTCCGTACGCGCCCTCACCGTAGTAGGCGATGTTCATATAACGGTCAAGGATCTCGTTCTTGCTCAAATGCTTCTCGAGATTCAGCGCGATCCGCGCTTCCTTGAGCTTGCGGGCGAGGGTGTCAGCGGTGGCTGCCTGCTGCTGGGTCTGGTCATCTGATTCGTACAGAAGGACCTGCTTTACGTACTGCTGGGTGAGTGTGGAGGCACCCTGAGCCGCGCCGCCGCTCTTCAGGTCGCTCACTGCCGCCCGCAGCATGCCGCGCGGATCGACTCCGTGGTGCTTGTAGAAACGGGAGTCTTCGATGGAGATGAGTGCTTTTTGGGCGATATTCGGGATCTTGGAGAGCGGAACAACCTGCCGGTTCTGTAGGTAAAGGTTGGCGATGCGCGTTTTGCCATCAGATGCGACGATCACCGACCGCTGCGGCGGTTGGCCGTCGTCAGGGAGCGTGTCGTTCAACTTGTCGAACGACTTGATGGAGTTGCGCGCCGCTAGGCCCAACCCGCCTACTGTGGGTAGTGCGAGTGCCGCTACGAGTAACCCGCCGACCAGTGCGACGACGAGCAACAAGAAGGCTGTTCCGACCGGGTTCCTTCGATGGGTGGCTGCCACGGGGACCCAGAGTACGGCGCTTCGCGAGGGATCGCTGCCGGTGCCCGGACAACGGCGACAAGTCGTTCTCGCCGGACGCCGCGTAAAGTCCGGATCGTTGTCCAGGCAGGTACTTAGATCGGACGCAACGACTCCGCCATCTGCTTCGGAGCGTACCTCCGTAGCGACCAACCACCACGATACGTCCGGTGTAACCAAAATACGCTTTACGGGGACTGTCGGCCCGGTTGTCCGATTCCTACGGTGTCACCAAGGCCCGAAGCCATTGGGGGGCGGCGGGCGAACTGGGGGGTTGGACGGTTTCATGATTGCGACAGCTGGTTGGGCGGCCCGGGCCGCCTGCAAGGGGATAGACCCGGACGCACTGTTTGTGCAGGGGGCGGCACAGAATCGCGCGAAGCGGGTTTGCGCGGGGTGCCCAGTGCGTACCGAGTGCTTGTCCGATGCACTCGACAACCGCATGGAATTTGGGGTCTGGGGCGGCATGACCGAGCGGGAACGCCGGGCCTTGCTGCGCCGCCGGCCTGACGTGCGATCGTGGCGGACGCTTTTCGACGACGCACGGCGGGATTCAATGTCGCCGGTGCGCGCCGCGGGCTGATCCGCGCCGCGGTAAAAAACACAATTACATAGCTTCAGCTGCGAGGCCGGCTGTCCTTTGTGGATTGCCGGCCTCGTTGCGTTTCTGGCCCGCTGTCTGTCGCTTTGCGACAGTCCACTGAGGACTGCTGTGATTACGCCGGCCTGGCGGCGGACGACGTTTCGGCCAATGCGTCGCCGATCGCGCGCAATCCGTCGAGGTCGTGTACGTCAACCGGCATCGCCGGTACCTCGGTCACGGCCACGTTCGGGTGTGCGCCGGTGAATCGGCCCAGGAGCCGGCGTTCGTCTTCGGCCCGCACCATCCGTTCGGCGTGGATACGCAATACGCCGGCGGTCAGCTTGTCGTTCATGGTGTCGGCCGCTGCTTCGGCGGCGGCGGCCGATAATTGTGGCGCCTGCACGACGTGGCGGCGATTGAGCACCAATCCGGCCAGCGGCATTTGCTCGGCCGACAGTCTGTCCACAAAGTACGAAGCCTCGCGCAATGCGTCCGGCTCCGGCGCGGCCACGACCACGAATGCGGTGCCCGGCCGGCGTAGCAGCTCGTACGTCGCCTGGGCCCGTTCCCGGAAACCGCCGAACATCGTCTCCAACGCGCCGACGAATGACGAGATATCGGCCAGTACGGCGGTGCCGATGATTTTCGTGAGCACCCGGCTGAAAATCGCGAAGCCGGCGCCCATCATTTTCGCGCCGATCCGGCCGCTGGCCTTGGCCGGCGCGGTCAGCAGCCGGATCATGCGGCCGTCCAGGAAACGGCCGAGGCGTTGCGGCGCGTCCAGGAAATCCAGGGCCGAGCGGGACGGCGGAGTGTCCACAACGATCAGATCCCACTCGCCCCGGGCCCGCAGCTGGCTCAATTTTTCCATCGCCATGTATTCCTGCGTACCGGCGAAACTCGAGGACAGCGCCTGGTAGAAGGGATTGGCGAAGATCTGCTCGGCTTTTTCCGCGGTCGTGTGGGCCAGCACCACCTCGTCAAAGGTGCGCTTCATATCCAGCATCATCGCGTCAAGTGATCCGCCGGCCAGCTCATCGATTCCGTCGACGGCCCGCGGCGAGTTGTCCAGTTCGGACAGTCCCATCGAATTTGCCAGCCGGCGGGCCGGATCAATGGTGAGTACGACAACGCTGCGCCCGCCCTCGGCCGCACGCAGCCCGAGCGCCGCCGCGGTCGTGGTTTTGCCGACCCCGCCGCTGCCGCAGCAGACGATGACCTTCGTGCGCGGATCCAGCGCGACCGCGTCGAGATCCAACCGGCGGGTCTGCGGGCGCTCGGTGCGGGGTGCCTCACTCATGCGCCACACCGGCGGCGACCAACACTTCGGCCAGCTCGTACAACCCGCCCAGATCCATCGGCGGGTTGAGTAACGGCAACTCGTAGGTCGGCAAAGCCAAGGCCTGCAACTCCTTGCGGTAGCCCTCTTCCAGCGCATTCCGGGTGGCGTGCTCGCCGGCCTCAAGGGCCAGCGCCGGGGCCAGGTCGGCGTCGATCCCGGCCTCTCGCAGCGTGGCCTGGATCTGGTCCAGGTCCAGCCGACCGGCGGCGGCCCGGGACAGCTCGCGGGCCGGTAAGAGCGGCGCCCGGGTCATGTTGACCAGGACCGCGCCGACCGGCAACCCGAGTTCGGTCAGCGCCGCACTGGCGTCTTTCGTCTCCTGCACCGGCATTTCCTCGAGCAGCGTCACCAGATGCACCGCGGTCTGGCTGGACCGCAGTACGGCCATGACCCCGTCGCTCTGGGTTTTGATCGGACCGACGCGGGCGAGCCCAGCCACATCGGTGTTGACGTTCAGGAAGCGGGTGATCCGGCCGGTCGGCGGAGCATCCAGTACGACGGCGTCGTAGACCCGGCGGCCGTCGCGAACCCGGGTCACCGCCTCCTTGACCTTGCCGGTCAGCAACACATCCCGCAGGCCCGGCGCGATCGTGGTGGCGAAGTCGATCGCGCCCATCCGGCGCAGCAACCGGCCGGCCCGGGCCAGGTTGTAGAACAGCTCCAGGTACTCCATCAGCGCCGCCTCGGCGTCGACGGCCAGCGCGCACACCTCGCCGCCGCCCGGCGCGACCGCGATCCGGCGCTCGGCGTATGGCAGCGGCGGCGTATCGAAGAGCTGGGCAATCCCCTGGCGGCCCTCGACCTCGACCAGCAGGGTGCGGTGTCCGCCGGAGGCCAGCGCTATGGCCAATGCCGCGGCGACCGTGGTCTTGCCGGCACCGCCCTTGCCGGTGACGACGTGCAAGCGCGCAGGTGGCCATTCTCGGTCGGGCACATCTCCAGCCTAGGCGCGGCCCTGGTGCGCCCCCATCTGGTGGTCGACTACCGTGCGTGCCATGCAGAAATGGGAGTACGCCACGGTTCCGCTGCTGGTGCACGCCACCAAGCAGATCCTGGACAACTGGGGCCAGGACGGCTGGGAGCTGGTCGCGGTTGTTCCCGGGCCCAGCGCCGAGCAGTTGGTCGCCTACATGAAACGCCCGCTCGCCTCGTGAGCGTCTCGGCCCGACTCGCCGAACTCGGCATCACGCTGCCGCCGGTCGCCGCTCCGGTGGCCAGTTACCAGCCGGCGGTACGGACCGGGTCGTACGTGTACACGTCCGGTCAGTTGCCGCTGGTCGAGGGCAAGCTGCCGGCTGTGGGCAAGGTCGGCGGCCAGATCGGGCCGGCCGAGGCGCAGGGGTACGCCCGTACCTGCGCGCTCAACGCATTGGCCGCGATCAACGCGCTGGTCGGCATCGACCGGGTCGCCCGGGTGGTCAAGGTCGTCGGGTTCGTCGCCAGTGCCGACGGGTTCACCGGTCAGCCCGGCGTGATCAACGGTGCCAGCGAACTGCTGGCCGAGGTGTTCGGCGAGGCCGGCCAGCACGCCCGGTCCGCCGTCGGGGTGGCCGAGTTGCCGCTTGGTGCGCCGGTCGAGGTCGAGCTCGTCGTTGAGCTCACCGACTGAGCCGGTGCTGCGGGACGCGGCGACCGTGGTCCTGCTCCGCGACGGCGCCATCGGCCTGGAGGTGTTTTTGCTCCGGCGGGTACGGGCGATGGCGTTTGCCGCCGGCATGTCGGTGTTCCCGGGCGGCTCGGTCGATGATTCGGACCGGGTGCGGCCGGAGTGGCGCGGACCCGAACCGGCGGCGTGGACCGAGGCGTTGTCGGCCGACGAAGACCTGGCCGCCGCGCTGATCTGCGCGGCGGTGCGGGAGACCTACGAGGAAACCGGCGTACTGCTGGCCGATTCCGATCCGGCCGTATCCGACGGCGACCGGCAGGCGCTGGAACGGCACGAGCTCTCGCTGGCCGAACTGCTGAGTCGACATGAGCTGTCCCTACGGGCCGATCTGCTGCGACCGTGGGCGCACTGGATCACACCCGAGGGCGAACCCCGTCGCTACGACACCCGCTTTTTTCTGGCCGCCCTTCCCGGTGGCCAGCAGGCGCGTGGGACGACCAGTGAGGCCGAGGTAACGGAATGGGTACGGCCGGCCGATGCGCTGGCTCAGCACGCCGCTGAGTCCCGGCCGATGCTGCCGCCGACCCTGGTCACTTTGCGCGAGCTGGCCACGATCCCGGACGTGGCGACAGCCTGGGCGCAGGCGGCCGACCGGAAGATCGAGCCGATCCTGCCGCGGCTGCGTGGATCCGGCGTGGTCCTGCCCGGCGGCGAGGCGGTGCCGTTCCAATGACGAGCTATGGCGTGCTGCGGCCGGTCACGGACGTGGCCGGGGTCGTACTGGCCCGCAACCCGTCGCCGATGACGTTGGAGGGCACCAATTCCTGGGTGCTGCGGGCACCGGGCCAGGACGCCTGCGTGGTAGTCGATCCGGGGCCGGACGACCCGGAGCACCTGGCCGCGCTGGCCGGACACGGACCGGTCGCCGCGATCCTGATCACCCACCGGCACGCCGACCACACGGCCGGGATCCGGGCCTTCCGTGCCCTGACCGAAGCGCCGCCGACCCGGGCCGCGGACCCGGCGTTCTGCCACGAGGCGGATCCGCTGCGCGACGGCGAAACGGTCGCGGTGGCCGGGCTCTCGTTCCAGGTCCTGGCGACGCCCGGCCACACCACCGACTCGGTGTCGTTCGTACTGCCCGGCGCGGTACTGACCGGCGACACGATCCTCGGTCGGGGCACTACGGTCGTAGCCCATCCCGACGGACGCCTCGGCCCGTACCTGGAGTCGCTGCACCGACTGGCCGCGCTGGGGCCGCGGACCGTACTGCCCGGGCACGGACCGCAGCTGCCCGACCTCGCCGCCGTCGCGGCGGCGTACTTAGCCCACCGGGCCGAACGGCTGGAGCAGGTCCGCGCCGTACTTGATGAAGTCCGTACAGCGCGCGAGATCGTTGAGCGGGTCTATGCCGATATCGACCCGTCACTGTGGCCGGCGGCCGAGCTGTCGGTGCGTGCCCAATTGGACTACCTGCGGGAAATATGACCTTGGCTGGACCGGCCGATGATCGGCCTGATCGCCCGGTACCGTCTATGAAGTGAGCCCAACGATCGACACTGATCAGCAAGAGCCTCTCGCCGAGGAACTCATCGATCCCTGCAAGGAGCGGCACGAGGTCAGCACGCGGTTACGCGGACCCGGCGGCGACGGCCTGGACGTGTTCCTGTCCGGCACGGTCTTCATAGACATGATCTTCTCCGGGCTGCCGGGGCTACCGGCGCCGGGCACCGAGCTGTACACCGGCGGCCTGGGTTCTGCACCCGGTGGCAGCGCGAACATGGCGGTCGCGCTGTCCCGGCTGGGCCTGCGGGTCGGGCTCGCTGCCGCGTTCGGCGACGACATGTTCGGCGGCTACCTGTGGCGCACTTTGGCCGAGCAGGAAGGCATTGATCTGTCGCATTCGCGTCGGCTGCGGCGGTGGCCGACGCCGGTGACGGTCTCGCTCTCGTACGACTCCGACCGCAGCATGATCACCTACGGCGAGCCGTTGCCGTTCGAGAAGAGCGGACTGGTGAGCGTGCCGCCGGGGGCGTCGACCTGTTTCGTGGATCTGGACGACGGCCCGCCGGAGTGGGCGATCAAGATGCGGGCCAACGGCACGCTGGTGTTCGCCGACGTCGGGTGGGACGGGACCGGCGTGTGGGCGCCGGAGATCCTGGACCGGCTGGCCCAGGTCGATGTGTTCCTGCCCAATGCGGTCGAGGCGATGTCGTACACCCGGACCGACTCGCCGGAGAAGGCGCTGGACGCTTTGGCGTCCCGGGTTCCGGTCTGCGTGGTCAAGGCCGGTAGCCGCGGTGCGTTCGGAGTGGATAGCCGGACCGGCGAGCGGGCCCACGCCGACGCGATCCCGGTCACCGCGCTGGACCCGACCGGTGCGGGTGACGTATTCGACGCCGGATTCGTCTTCGGCACGTTGGCCGGCTGGCCGTTGGAGCAGCGGCTGAAGTTCGCCAACCTGTGCGCCGGGTTGTCGGTACGGCATTACTCCGGCTCGTTGGGTGCGCCGTGTTGGGGCGAGATCGCCGCCTGGGGCGAGGATCCGGATGTGCCAGAGGAGGTGCTGGCGCAGTACGGGTTCGTGGTTCCCTACATCCCGCCGTCGGCCGCCGATGACATCGCGCGGGCCTACCCGACGGTCGGTTACGGGGCCGAGCTTTTCGACGACTGACGGACTGCGCTGGGCGTTCCCTGTGCGGTGGGGGGCGCTGTGGCGCCAGTGTGCCAGCGGATCAAGATCGTGATGGCGTTTGTCAACGACAATGCGACAAGGGCTATCACGATCATGGTTGCGCCGGGATGCGGGTCGGTTCGGGGGCACGGTTGGGTCGGTTTCGGCCAATGCCGGCTCGCTCGACACTTTGACCAAGATCGTGAGTGGATTTGATTCGAAATCGGTAGTAAATCCGCTCACGATCATGGTCGGGTGTAGGTGGATGGGCGCTGGTCAGTGATTGACGCGCTGCGTTGAGCGTGGCGATGAGCAGCTTGTTGGACCGGTGCTGAGCGACGGATTGAGCTACGGCGTTGGCGGATCGGAACCGCGCGCGGCGCGACGGCCGTACGATCCAGCAATGGCCAGGGTTTCGGTCATAGGGGTCCCCAGCAGCGCCGGGAGTTACGCCGCCGGGCAGGAGCGCGCGCCGGCCGCGTTGCGGGCCGCTGGCCTGCTCGAAGCACTGCGGGCCCGAGGCACCGAGGTGCACGACGCCGGCGATCTGCCCGAGCAGGTCTGGCAGCCCGATCGCAACAATCCGTTGGTCCAGAACCTGGACGAGGTCATCGCCTGCCTGCGCGAACTGGCCGGGCGGCTCGGGCCGTTATTCGAGCAGGGCGACAAAGTCCTGGTATTGGGCGGGAATTGCACGATCGCATTGGCCGTAATCGCCGCGCTGCGAAACACCGGGAATTCGCCGCGCATGGTGTATTTCGATCGCAGTTACGACATCAATACGCCGAAGAGTACGACCGACGGTGCATTGGACTGGATGGGAATGGCGCATGCGTTGGCATTGCCCGGATGTGTTGAGTCCCTTGTGGACGCATTCGGTTACCGGCCGCTGATCGAGCCGCGGCAGGTGGCCTGGCTGGGGGTTGAACCGGCGATGGCGACCGAATGGGAGGGCGAACAGGCCGTACGGCTGGGATTGCGGGCAATCACCAGCCAGGCCGTTGTCGCCGACCCGGCCGGATCGGGCGCGGTCGCGCTCGACGGTCTTCGCGGCGGCCCGCTGGCGGTGCATTTCGACGTTGACGTATTGGATTTCACCGATGCGCCATTGGCCGAGAATACCGATGGACGTAATACCGGGCCAACGCTCGAGGAAGCCGCGCTCGCGCTTTTCACGATCGTCCGGGACCCCGGATTCCGGGCATTATCGATAGCCGAGCTCAACCCGAGCCGGAGCGTTGGCGACCCCGACGCCATTCCTAGATTTATCGATGTGCTGGCCCGGGTATTCGAGGCCGCATTATAAGTCCACTATGGACTTTTCGAGAGAGTTGAATGGCAGCGAACGTGACGTGAGGGCGGTCGTTAACGGCAGCGAGTGCGGCGAGCAAGCGCGGACTGCTTAATTGCAGCGAACGTGACGTGAGGGCGGTCGTTAACGGCAGCGAGTGCGGCGAGCAAGCGCGGACTGCTTAATTGCAGCGAGTGTGACGTGAGGGCGGTTTTTCGGCGACTAAACAGCCCTGGTGTCACGCTCGCTGCAGAAATCGCGTACCGAAATTGGTGTCGACTCCGTACAAATTCGGGGCTTATTTCGTACGGAAATCGGAGGGGCCTGCAATCGTTGTCAAGCCTCGGACGCAACGGGCCGCCGTGAAGTCGCTTGCGCGGGCTGGCAGGATCGGCGCATGACGATGAGCTTCCCCCGCCAGCACGCCCGCACCCGGCGGTTCACGCTCGGTGTGCCCCGCGCCCTGACCGTGGCTCCGGACGGCGACCGGATCGTCTTCCTGCGGACCGGCAGCGGTGAGGACCCGGTGACCTGCCTATGGCGGTACGACGTCGCGGCCGGGACCGAGACGCTGCTGGTCGACCCGCGCAAGCTCGACGTCGACGAGAACAACCTGCCGCCGGAGGAACGGGCGCGCCGGGAGCGGACCCGGGAATCGGCTGGCGGAATCGTCCGGTACGGCACCGACAAGGCCTGCCGGCAGGCGGTTTTTGCCCTGGCCGGGCAGGCCTACCTGGCCGACCTGTCCACCGGCGCGGTCCGCGAGCTGCCGACCGCCGAGCAGCCCGTGGTCGACCCGCGGCTGGACCCGACCGGGACGCGCATCGCCTATGTCGCCGGCCGCGCCCTGCGGCTGCTCGACCTGGAATCCGGCGCGGATTGGGCGGTGGCCGAGCCGGAGGGACCGCAGATCACCTACGGCCTGCCCGAATTCATCGCGGCCGAGGAAATGGGCCGGATGACCGGGTACTGGTGGGCCCCCGACGGCCTGGCGCTGCTCGTGGCCCGGGTCGACGAGACGCCCGTCGTGCAGTGGCACATCGCCGACCCGGCCAACCCGGACCGGGACACGAATACCGTCGCCTACCCCGCGGCCGGTACCCCGAATGCGGTGGTCGAGCTGGCGGTACTGACCGTGGATGGCGGCCGTACCGCCGTGGATCTGGGTGACTACCACTACGTCGCGGCCGCGCACTGGGGCAGCGACCTGCTCGTGGTGACCCAGACTCGGGATCAGCGCACGATGCGCCTGCTCGCGGTCGACCCGGCCTCCGGCGCCAGCACAGTATTGCGTGAGGACCACGACCCGGCCTGGCTGGACATCGTGTCCGGGTTGCCCGGCCGGACCGAATCCGGGCGGCTGGTCTGGTCCGGCGATTCGGCCGGCACCCACCGGCTGCTCATCGACGGCGAACCGGTCACCCCGGCCGACCTGCAACTGCGTTCGGTGCTGGCGATCGACGGCGAGGCCGTACTGTTCTCCGCCTCGAGCGAGCCGACCGAGGCCGACCTGTACCGCTGGGAGCCGACCGGGCTGACCCGGCTCGCCACCGGCGGTGTCCACAGTGGACAAATGGCGGGCGGGACCACCGTGATCGCCGTGCAACGGCTGGACTTAGCCGGCCAGCAGACCACCGTATGGCGGGACGGCAGCGAGGTCGGCGTCATCGCCAGCCTGGCCCAGCAACCGTCCATCGCTCCGCCGCGGGTCGACCTGATCAAGGCCGGCACACGCGAACTGCGCACGGCCGTACTGCTGCCGACCGGCCACGAACCCGGTTCCGGGCTGCTGCCGGTCCTGCTTGATCCGTACGGCGGCCCGCACGCGCAGCGGGTCACCGCGGCCCGTGCCGGCTACCTGACCTCGCAGTGGTTCGCCGACCAGGGCTTCGCCGTCGTGATCACCGATGGTCGCGGCACACCCGGTCGCGGTCCGGCCTGGGAACGCGCGGTCGCCGGCGATTTGGCCGGTCCGGTGCTCGAGGACCAGATCGACGGGCTGCACGCGGCCGCGGAACGGTACCCGGAGCTGGACCTGAACCGGGTCGGCATCCGCGGCTGGTCGTTCGGCGGGTACCTGGCGGCATTGGCGGTGCTGCGTCGGCCCGACGTCTTCCACGCCGCGGTGGCCGGCGCCCCGGTGACCGAGTGGCGGCTCTACGACACCCACTACACCGAGCGCTACCTGGGCGACCCGACCCTCGACCCGGAACCGTACGACCGCTGCTCGCTCTTGCCCGATGCCGGCAAGCTGACCCGGCCGCTGCTGCTGATCCACGGTCTGGCCGACGACAACGTCGTTGCCGCCCACACGCTGCGGCTCTCCTCGGCGCTGTTGGCGGCGGGCCGGCCGCACAGTGTGCTGCCGCTGTCCGGTGTCACCCACATGACGCCGCAGGAGGTCGTGGCCGAGAACCTGTTGCTGTTGCAGGTCGATTTCCTGGTCAAGGCGCTGGGCGGACCCTGAGTTCCTTGCGCCAGGACAGCCGTAACCCGGACCAGTCGACGTCGATCGCCGCGACCTTGTTGTCGACCAGCCCCAGCGGCAGCGCGACCTCGCGGATCAGGTTCTCGGTGACGTCGCTGGTGTGGCCGGCGGCCTTGCGCGGCCAGGCGATCCAGACCGCGCCGGCCGGGAAGATCAGCTCGGCCAGCCCTCCGACGTCCCGGTCCAGATCAGCGGCGGTACGCGCGAACGCGACCACCACGTCCGGGGCCGGTGCGCCCGCTGGCGGAACGGCCGGGACGCGGTGCGGTACGACATCGGCGGGCAGGTCTGCGATCGACCAGCCCTCCGGCGGCGCCACGAGCAGCAACGCGCAGCCGGCCTTGACGCCGAGCTTGCGGGCGGCGGAGGTCGCGGAGTAGCCGGCCACCGGCACAGCGATCTACCGCGCGCGGCGGGTCAGGCGTTCCCGTTCCAGAATGACCACCGACTTGCCTTCCAACCGCAGCCAACCACGCGCGGCGAAGTCGGCCAGGGCCTTGTTGACCGTTTCGCGAGAAGCGCCGACGAGTTGGGCCAGCTCCTCCTGCGTCAGGTCGTGGGTGACTCGCAGGTTGCCGTTCTCCAACGAGCCGAACCGCTGGGCCAGCTGCAACAGCGCCTTGGCGACCCGACCTGGCACGTCGGTGAAGATCAGGTCGGCCAGCATGTGCTCGGTACGCCGCAGGCGGCGGGCGATGACATGCAGTAGCCGCTCGGCGATCTCCGGCCGGTCGGTGATCCAGGCGCGCAAAGCCGGCTTGGTCATCCGGGCCAGTCGCGCGTCGGTCACCGCGGTCGCGGTCGACATCCGGGGACCCGGGTCGAATAGCGACAGCTCGCCGAACTGGTCCGAGGGACCTAGCACCGCGACCAGGTTCTCCCGGCCATCGGGCGACTTACGCCCAAGTTTGATCTTTCCGTCGAGCACGATATAAAGGCTGTCACCCGGCTCGCCCTCATGGAACACGACGCGGCCGCGCGGGATTTCGACATACTCGAACTGCGCTGCTGCGGCCTCGGCGGCTGCAGGGTCGATCCCCTGCAACAGCCCTGACCGGGCCAGAACCTCGTCCATGCTCACCCCTTTCACTGACCCCACGTTGTTCACCCTCCTGTTACTCGGCCGCGCGTTGTACGCGCACCCTGAGTGATCATCACCCGTAGTTAGCCAGCCGTCTAGCACATGTTGGGAGATGTATCACTGTGCCGCGTTGCTGACTGTAACCGTTCCTGCCCAGTGCTACCCGTCGTGCCCGGAGCGGGTCGGCAGCGGTAGTAGCTTGGTCAGCCGGTGGCGGCGCCTGTGCCGCCAACGCGAGAAGGCGGATGCGAAGCCTTCCCGCACCAGCGCGTCGACATCATCGGCCCGCGCTGTCTCGAGAAATTCAGCCACCTTGTCCTCTTCGGCGTCGTGCCGCAATGGGTCCTCGACCCGCTCCATCAGCAGCATGAAAGCCATGAGTAGGAGCGGGAAGAGCAGCACCAGGAGACTGAGCATCGCGTTCATTGTCTCTCACCACACGATCCGCTGCCGCAGTGCCCCGGACCGTAGGGGCTGGCACCGGGCCGGAGCGCCCGACGTAGGCTTTAAGCCGTGTCCTCCGCACGCCCGGTAGAAGCCGCCCCGACAGCCGGAAATACCGCTTCTCGTACCAATCGGAGTACGGCCGGAAATACAGTCCGTGGCATGAGTGGACCCAAATCGGGTGGTAACGGAGCCGGACCGGGCAAAGTCGAGACGCCACTGGCATTGACCCGTCGCGCCCGCAAGATCAATCGGGAACTGGCCCGGCTGTATCCGGACGCGCACTGCGAACTGGATTTCAGTACGCCGCTGGAATTGGCGGTGGCGACGATCCTGTCGGCGCAGTGTACGGACAAACGGGTCAACGAGGTCACTCCGGCGCTGTTCCGCCGTTATCCGAGCGCCGCGGATTATGCCGGCGCTAAACGGGTCGAGATGGAGGAGCTGATCCGGTCCACCGGCTTCTTCCGGAACAAGACCTCATCGCTGATCGGGCTCGGCCAGGCCTTGGTTGAGCAGTACGACGGTGAGCTGCCCAGCCGGATGGAGCAGTTGGTGAAGCTGCCCGGTATTGGGCGTAAAACCGCGAATGTCATTCTCGGGAACGCTTTCGATACGCCCGGGCTGACGGTGGACACGCATTTCGGCCGGTTGGTCCGGCGCTGGGGTTGGACGAGCGAGACCGATCCGGTGAAGGTGGAACACGTGGTCGCCGAGCTACTGCCGAAGTCGGAGTGGACGCTGTTCTCGCACCGGGCGATCTGGCACGGCCGTCGGGTCTGCCATTCCCGCAAGCCGGCCTGCGGCGCCTGCACGTTGGACCGGTTGTGTCCCTCGTTCGGGATCGGGCCGACCGATCCGGCCGAAGCCGCGCGGCTGTTGAAGTCGCCGTCGTTGATCGAGGCGACGTTGTGAGGCGCGGTTTGGTCGCGGCACTGGCGGTGGTTGCCGTCGCGATCGCCGGCTGTAGTTCGAGTTCGAAGCCTTCGGCCGGTGCCAATTCGAACGGAACCAAGCAATCGCCCTCGACCACCCAATTGGCCCGCAAAGCCGATCTGCAGCCGTGCCCGACCAAAGGTCAGCCGGCCAAGGGCGGAACGCTGCTGCCAGACCTAACCCTGTCCTGCTTGGGAGGTTCTGGCTCAGTTTCGTTACGCAACTTAACTGGTACGCCGACAATTCTGAATTTCTGGGCGACATGGTGCACGGATTGCGTTCAGGAAATGAATGCGCTGCAGCAATTCGCCACCGCGGCCGGCAGCAAGGTCCGGGTGCTCGGCGTCAACACCCAGGACGCCTCGCAGAACGCGCCATTGAGCCTGTTGACCGACGCCAAGATCCACTTCGCCAGCCTCTACGACCAAGAGGGCAAGGTCACCCGGGCCCTGGGACTTCCTGGCCTCCCGGTGACCGTGCTCGTGCGGCCGGACGGTTCGGTGGCGGGCAAACAGATCGGGCCGGTTACGTTCGACCAGCTGCGCACGCTAAGCCGGCAGCACCTGGACGTCAGCGTCAGTGGCTGACCTGGAGTCCGCGCAAAGCCCGGAGCTACCGGGCTGGTTGCGGCCGTTGGCGCGGGCGGTAGCGGATGTGCGGCAACACGGCAATACGCGCCCGCCGGACGGCGCCCGCGAGTCGGCCGTTCTGCTGCTGCTTGGCGACGGCCCGGAACTGTTGCTGATCGAGCGGGCGGCGAATTTGCGGCATCACCCCAGTCAGCCGGCGTTTCCGGGCGGTTCGGTCGACCCGGATGACGGCGGCCCGGTCGGGGCTGCGTTGCGTGAAGCAACCGAAGAGGTCGGCGTCGATCCGGCTGGGGTGCAGGTGATCGGCACGCTGCCGCCGCTGTATATCCGGGCTTCCGATTTTGCGGTCACGCCGGTTCTGGCCTGGTGGCGCGACCCCTCGCCGGTACGGGTGGTCGACGCGGCCGAGGTCGCCCGGGTGGTACGGGTACCGGTGGCGAACCTGGCCGATCCGGCCAACCGGGTTCGGGTGCAGCACCCGAGTGGCCGGACCGGGCCGGGTTTCGAGGTCGCCGGCATGCTGGTGTGGGGGTTCACCGCCGCGCTGATCGACCGGCTCCTGGTCCTGGCCGGTTGGGCCCGGCCGTGGGTGCCCGGCCCGCCCCGCCAGCCGTTGCTGGACGACTGACGAATGTCCACAAGGGACCGGTACGGGCGATGATCCCGACGTCGTCGGCCATCGCTGACCCCGGTACCGTCGAACGGATGAACGGTCCCGGCGGGATGAGGCGTGTGGGCGCGGTCGCTGTGTTGGCCGTGGCCGGCCTCGCCGCCCTGGCCACCGGGTGTTCGAACCGCAATGCGCCCCAGGCGAACGAGCCGCATACCGGGGATGTCCGGGTCACCGCCGGCCCCGACGGCGTGCAGGCGATCACGATCAGCGGCGGCGACAACTTCAGGTTCAACCCGTCGACATTCCACGTACACCCGGGCAAGGTAAAGATCACCTTGCGCGATTCCGGAACGACGCCACATCAATTCAACTTCACCGGCAAGCCTCACCTGGCTATCCCGATGACGATGCACGGACAGAGCAACTCGATTCAATTCACCGTGCGCCAGCCGGGTCGATATCCGTTCGTCTGTGACCTGCATGTTCGCGAGAACATGACCGGCACCATGATCGTCGACCCGTGACATTCAGCGTGATCGACCTCATCGTGCTGGCGCTGGCCATCGGCTTCGCCATCTCCGGGTACCGCCAGGGCTTCGTCATCGCGGCACTCTCGTTCGTCGGTTTCGTCGGGGGCGCCGCGCTCGGAATTCAACTCGCCTCCCCGATCGCGACCCGGGTCAGCCACGGCCAGGGTCAGGTCGTGGTGGCGGTGGTGGTCGTCCTCGTCATCGCGTTGATCGGTCAGGTCGCGGCGGTACGGATCGGGTCGGAGATACGTCAGCGCATCACGTGGCGGTCGGCCCGCACGGTGGATTCGGTGTTGGGCACGGTGGTTTCGGTCATCACGGTGCTGTTGGTCAGCTGGATGGTGGCTACGCCGCTGGCGGCCTCGCCGTATCCGAGCCTGTCCTCGGCGGTCCGGAAATCGGCGGTGGTACGCGAGGTCAACTCGGTCGTCCCGTCGCCGGTCCGTGAGGTGTACCAGTCGCTGCGCGGGGTGATCGACCGCGGCGACTTCCCCGACGTGTTCGGTCCGCTCTCGCCGACCCGGGTACTACCGGTCGAGCCGCCGGACCCGACGCTGGCGCGCGATCCGGTCGTGCAGCGGGTGCATCAGTCGGTGGTGAAGGTGGTCGGCGTGGCACCGTCCTGCTCGCGCCGGATCGAAGGCTCCGGATTCGTGTACGCCCCGGGCCGGGTCCTGACCAACGCGCACGTGGTGGCCGGGGTGCAGTCGCCGACAGTTCAGGTCGACGGCGTGGTCCGGGACGCCAACGTCGTGCTCTATGACCCCAACCGGGACGTGGCCGTCCTCGCTGTACCGGGGATGCAGGCCCCGGCGCTGCGGTTCTCCACGCCCGGGGCGAGCCGGGGCGACAGCGCGATCATTCTCGGCTACCCGGAGGACGGGCCGTTCTTTGTCGGGCCCGCGCGGGTCCGGGAGCGGGAGAACATCCGCGGCCCGAACATCTACAACAACCAGACGGTGACCCGCGGCGCGTACACCGTCCGGGGCGACGTGCGCAGCGGTAACTCCGGCGGCCCGCTGCTCAAGCCGGACGGCACCGTACTCGGCATGATCTTCGCCGCCGCCCTGGACCAGAAGGACACCGGCTTCGCGCTGACCGCGAGCGAAATCAGCGGCGATGCCGCCCAGGGTCGTACGGCCAATACCGCGGTCAGCACCCAGGGCTGCGACTGAGCCTGGCGCTCTGTCGGCAGCGGCGTGCGCTCTCTGGTCTGTGCCCTGTGCCCTGTGCCCTGTGCCCTGTGCCCTGTGCTCTGTGCCCTGCGCGCTCCTCGCGCTCGGTGCAGCGAGCGTGGCGTGAGGGTTGTTGGGGTTGCTCTCCTGTGGTCCTTATTGCAGCGAGCGTGATGTGGGTGTGGGTGTTGAGGGGGTCAGCTGGCGCTTAGTGCAGCGAGTGTGATGTGAGGGTCGGTGTGGTTGCCGTCCTGCGGTCTTAGTGCAGCGAGCGTGATGTGAGGGTCAGCGGGGTTGCTCTTCTGTGGTCCTTAGTGCGGCGAGCGTGGTGTGGGTGTGGGTGTTGAGGGGGTCCGCTG
>JBEDUI010000008.1:0-4372 GCA_040414495.1 Mycobacteriales bacterium | reverse complement strand
GTGCCGCCAACCGCAAATGCTCTGAGAATGCGTCGCCTGCGCGCACGCCAAGATCGATTCCGTTCCTCAGCTGGACCCACGAAATCGACGTATGCAAGGGCTTTCGAGTCCTACCGCGTCAAGCGGGTGCAGGTCCGGCCCTCCCAAGAAGGGCGTTAGTCCGCGATGTGCCACGGTCCGCGCTGGTATTCCAGCGTGCGTCGCCGAGATCGCTGCTGGTGAACGGTACGGCGGCTTTAACCGCGGCAGCCGGTATAAACACCTTGGTCGGCGATTGCGTGCTGATCCGGACCCAGTCGACCGTGGCCGATCGGAGAGCCGCGCGCTTCGTCGGCGAAAACATTCCGAAACATGATGTTGAAACGCCTACGGGCAGGGACCAACGCCTTCCGCCTCGGCCCTTTTCATTGCCGGCCCGGCGATGTCACAAAGCGTGGTGGCGTCGCTGGCACCGATTGCATGCAGGGCCTTTTCGTACCGCACTGTAGCGGCGCTGGTCGACGTTCCTGACGACGGCGGTTTCTGGGTCGTCGTCGGTGTGGGTGATGCCCAGGTTGATGCCGGGCTGGGCCGACGGCGGCGTCGGCTGATTCCGACCGGACGACCACGTCGGTCACCTCGTCGGCGAGATGGATCGTCTGGGCGCCGGGCCGAACATCAATGAGTACTCCTGCCGAGGGTCTTCGTCGGCTCAGGGTGAGCTGCTCGCCGGATTCCCAGCGGTGCAAGGAGATCTCGGCGTCGCTGACCACCGACCAAGGCGCCGCGGCCGGCTGGGCGGGGGTGCCGGTGCCCATGGCGGGACGAGACAGTTCCCATGGCGTCGGCGGCCAGGGCGGCTGTGTTCTGTTCGTGCTGGCAGCTCGCGTTCGACGCCCCAACACCTGACTGACCGCAGCTTGTCGCGTACGTGCTACGCGCGCCACTGAGGTTGTGTAGGCCGGTGTCGGCCATCTGCGGAGGCAACCGCCGCCCTTACCGACGCGGTGGTGAAAGCATCCCGTATGCCAGTCAACGGCCTGCGGCGCCGACACAGTTCGGCTGCGACGCACCTTTGCCGAACGCCGTTGACACTCATCACAGAACACCCCGAAGGGCACTCCAACACGCATTCCGAATGCCTGCCCCGCAGGCATGCCTGCTCGTGCTGGGTAGGCGCATGACTGGCACATCGATTGCGCCGGTCATCCCCCGGCGACGCCGTCGTGGCAGGACGGCCGACCCGTACACCTGGTCCTACATCGCTCTCGATCAAGCGTGGGCTTCCGCTCGCACATCGCCTGCCATCTATGGACTGCCATGGCCGCGTCGCTGACAAGGCGATCTTCCAGACTCTCGCCTGGACGGCCGGCGATCGGTTGAGTATTGAGGAGACGAATGGCGTGCTGATCGTTCGTTCAGCCATCGGCGGTGGGCGCAGGATGACCAGCCAAGGCCATCTCCAAATGCCCGTGCCCTCCGCCATATCTGCCATCTGACGTTGGGCGATCGTGTGCTGTGAGCGCGAACCGACACGCGATGCAGGCCGCGGCCATAGACCTGATCCATCTCCGTCCCCGCGGACTCCGCCCGCCGCGGCTCACCCCAGACGAGGAATGGGCGCTCACCAACTACACCTGAGCCATCGCGCGGCTGAAGGGACGGGCGGCGGACCTATTCCGACCGGTGGCCCGTGCACACAGCCGCAAGCTGCTTCCCGAGTTTCCTGCCCTCCGCCTCGCCGTTTCTACTGAGCGGATCCTCCTGTGCTAGGTACATCTCATAGAAGTCGAGGTTGTACCCCATCTCCAAACCCACGTTTCGCACCTTGCTGCCATGGGCGAGCGACTGGACGTCGTCGAAGATCCGGTCCCTGTCCTCGATTTCGGTGTTCGCGTCAGCACTGGTGATATCACCGTGGTGAGCGCGCGCCGCCCGGGAAAGATGCGTGAGCCCGGTGTTGTTGTCTCGCTGTAGCTTGCTGCACGCCGATTTCTCCTCACTACTCAGTCCCCCGGATCCGCATGCAGACAGGCCGAGAAGCAGGGCCGCTGCCGCGGCCGCATAAATGGTCTTCACTGTCACCCTCCGGGAGCGGTTATGGACGATTGGACGGGTAGTTCGCCGATGCGTTCCATTCCGCCGAAGTACGCACAATGGGAATTAAGTTTCTGGGTCGGGAGAATTTGCCGGACCACCTGTGGGAGACGCCGCTGGCTACACCACATCGTCTCCGAAGCACCAACGCTGCGAGCGTCCGGTCGGGGTTCCTAACTGAGACGGTGCCCGGAAGAGTGCTGGCTGCGAGCCTTGGGGTGAGCCGCGTTTGGGGTGTTCAGCTGCAGCCGAGAAGCTCAGGGAAACGGGTTCGCAGGGTCAGCTTGGGAATTGATGGGATAGCCGCTTCTGGCGATATTTCGCCACCGCTGTGGGGCATTAGCGCGTACACCGTTGGCGCATCGAATTGATAGCGCTGACTGGCCAAGCCTAGACGCTTCTTGGGTGCTAGCGCAGGCCGGTCAGGATTTCGTCGACTTCCTGGTATGTGGTGGCAACACCTTCGCCGTTACCGCTCTGGATGTGCGCTAGCCGTAACGCGAGGGCGTGCCGGGCCCGATAGAATTCCTGCCGGATCCCGGCCGCGTCGGATCGCGCGCGTCCGTATCCGTCCCAGAAGGTGTCCCGCTCCGACCCCGGCCGCAGCAACGCGCGTTGAATCGCCCAGTCCGCGAATGGATCGCCCCACTCGGCACGGTCCCAGTCGCAGATTCCGGTCAGCGGTAGGTCGACGGTTTCCGGGTCGACGAGGAAATTCGCTGTCCAACCGTCCCCGTGCAACAGCCGGGGTTCGGTTATTTCGTCCAGCACATCGCCGAACCGGCCGGCCGCATCCGCCAGCGCACGCGCGTCGGTCGGGTCGCAACCCGTGTCGCATACATCTTCGGCGGCGGTACGGAAATACGTGATGAGCGCATCGCTCCACCGGGAATGATGCGGCCCCGCAATCGGGCCGAATGCCGGCCCGGACACCGCATGTATTCGCCGCGTCGCCGCGCCGATATTCCGGAACAGGCCGCTCCACTGCGGCCGTGGATATCGGCCCATCCCCTCGGGAGCGGGCACGCCGGGCAGCAGCGACTCGACCATGTAATCCCGACCGACTATTTGATGCGTGAAATCGGCAAAATGAATCTGCGGCATCAGGTCGGCGATCGGCGCGAAGTACGGAACAGCGGCGTACTCGTTCCGCATCAGCGCCTTGTCGACCCGAAATTGCCTGTCCGGCTGCGGTGCGATCCGCAGAACGACCGGCGGGCGGCCGGCCAATTCGACCCGGTACGCATTGTTGTAGGTCCCCCACGGCAGCTCGACGACCGCCTCGACAGCAATTCCCGCGCCGAAAGCCCGCGCGCACAACTGACTCATGACCGCCGCCGGAACGAATTGTTGAAACGCGCCAGGGTCCCGCTCGATCGGCTGATATCGCAACGAAACTCCTTGACCGTCCGGGGGCCACCCATGATGGTTGGCGCGATTCGGCTGGTCAACGGAGATTTAGACACATTAGCTACGACTGATTCGACCGATCGATGCGTGCACGACTGACTTGGCACCGGTCGCCTGCGACGTGGCCAGGAAGCGCGCAAAACCGTGACAGGCGACAATCTTGCTCAATCGCGGTTCCAATTCGGTCGCTCTTTGAAACACGGCGAACTTGGAAGCGCTGGTGCCGCTCCCGGTCAGGTCTGAACGCTGGCGGTGACGGCGTCATCGAGGGAGATATCGCCGTTGGCGTATGCCGTCCACGTCGTGGTGAGTAGCTCGCGGTACTGGGGCCAGGCGCGGTCGATGAGGCCGGTGCGGTACAGGTACGGCTCGTACGTCGTGCCGTTATGGGCGTAGGCGCGGCGGACCGCCTCACCGACGAGGTGGAACAGCACGGCGTGCCACAGGCCGTCTCGGGCTGATTCCAGCCGCCGCGCGATCGGGCCGATCAGCGCGTGCGCGACCTCGTGACAAAGGATTTCAACGCTGCCATCGCCCTGGTGCCGCGGATTGGAGCCGCTGGCGGTGACATGGGTGGGGTGCACAGTCGTGTAGGCGCCCTGGGCGTTGCAGACCCAGACCACGTCGACACGGACCAGTGGATCCGGGCCTGGCCACGTTTCGGTGAACCACGTCGACAGTGGGGGCAATACCTGGGCGGCGAGCGTTTCGAGCTGGCCAGCGGCGTGCACGGCCCATGCCCGGTTGGCTGAATCGTGTTCAGGCCAGTAGGTGTCGTACGTTGTCGCGGCGGCCGTGAGCACCTCGCGATGCTCATGTGGAATGGAGGCCAGGTCGCTTGTGGCGAGATGCCAGTGCAGTGCTTCCATGCCCTCGTCGAAGAGCA
>JBEDUI010000007.1:0-55535 GCA_040414495.1 Mycobacteriales bacterium | reverse complement strand
ACCATGCACCACCAACCCGGACTCCCCAGCGGATAACCCGCACCGAGGGGAGAGCGCGGGGCTGCGCACTCACGGCGCCGAATTTGGCGTGTCCGCTGACGAGGAGGACCGAGTGCTTGCGCTGGGCTGCGCTCACGGTGCCGGATTTGGCTTGCCCGGAGACTAGGTGGACCGAGCGCTGGCGCGGGCTGTGCTCGAGGTGCCAAAAAGGGGCGCGGCGATTCGCGTTCGTACATGTCCTCTTGCCCGCTGCGATCTCAGTCCGGCGGTAGCTGGAACCGCGCCTAGGCTGTGGCTTGATTTGGGCCGGCGCACTGGCACGTATCGATTCCCGTTGAGCCAGGCCGAATTCGTTGTGCCGCAAACGGTTCGCCGCATCCCCAGATCTTATGGAGTTCTGAGTGGCGCCGTGGGCTCCCAGCTGAAGCCGTCCGGGTCGGTGAACGGTCCGGCGTTACTGCCGATGACGATCCGATGCGATCCGGTCCCATCCGGTGCGACGCCCGCGTCCTTGGCCAGCGCGCGGCGCCCGTACAGGGCCAACTTGACGTGTTTGGCCGGACTGGCGAATTCCACGTATTTACGACCGAAGCTTTTCGCTACCGTCAGAGCACGGTCCACGTAGTACTGTTTGCTCGCCTTGACGTCGTCAACGCCCAGCAGCAGCACAATCTCATCGACCTGCCTGGTAGCCGGCCCAGTGTCCTTTTTGGACGAGGTCGCGACCTTCCAGATCGCACCGTCCGGGGCCTGAACGACGCCGCCGTAGCCCCAGAACGACCTCGCGACCGGCTTCAGCGCGGTCGCACCACCCTCGAGCGCAGCACCGATCAGGGTGTCAACCGTGCTCGGCTGCGAGACCACTAGGGACAACGTGAACCCGCGAAAGCCAGTCGTCGGCGCCTCCGATGCCCGGATGCCTACGTCCACACCGAAAGTGCCGCTATAGAAGGCTTTTGCGGCCGCTGGGTCGGGCACTTCGAGCGTGATGGAGTCGATGAACGTCTGTTGAATAGCGGTGGTATCCATGGCGCTCACGCTAACCGCGGCTCACCGGCGCACGCTTCTTGATTCCTGACCACTCTGACAGGGCGGGGTCCGGCGAGACCGCACACCCAGCTGGACGTCATACGTCGGTCACGGCAGCCCGTTCCAACGAATGCAGGATTTCCGTCACGGTTTCCTCGGCGCTCTGATCGCTACTGTCGAGCCACAGCCCGATGCGCCGCGTCCGGGCCATCGCCTGTTTGAGAACCTCGGGCGTCAGCGACTCGTCGTAACCACCGCCCGGTCGGGCATTGTATCGACGCTCTATCGCCTCGATGGTCGGGTCCAGCATGACAAAGTAGACCCGCCCGTCAGCGAGCGCCGCCCGCAGCAGGGTAATCACGTGGTCTTCGAAAATGTTGTCACTGATGACCACGTCGAATCCGGCTCGTCTGTACAGAGTGGACACCGCTAAAGCGGCCGTGTGTCGCAGTTCTAATTGCTCGAGCGCGCCAGGAGGCGGTGGCACATTCATAGTGACGGCACCGGCGACGACGAACCGTTGAATGGCATCGCCGTCGATGTGCACAGCCCGGGACAACCGGGACGCCAACCGATAACCCACGGTGGTTTTGCCTGCTGCCGTGGGTCCGCTGACGACGATCAGCCGTCCGAGTTGATCAGATGCCACCGGCAACGCTATCGCGGTAGACCGACACATGGGTGTCCGCGCTCGTGGCCCACGTGAAATCCGCCGCCCGAGGTGGACCGGCGGCCGCCAGCCGGCGCCGCAGCGGCTCGTCGTCGAGAAGCCGGCGTAGCTCCGCTGCGATCGATTCCGCGTCCGGCTCGCAATAGGCGACCGCATCGCCGCCGACCTCGGGCATGGAAAGCCGCCGTGTAGTGAGAACCGGAGCGCCGCAGGCCATTCCCTCCAGCACCGGCAATCCGAAACCCTCGCCGTAAGTGGGATATACGACAACGGTCGCGCCACCGAGGAATCCGGCCAGCTGCTCGGCCGGTAGATATCCAGGACGCAGCACCTGCAAATGCGACGGCACCGCTGCAATCACGTCGTCGATCGTGTCGTCCCAGCCCTTGCCGCCGGCCAGCACGAGCGCCGGCGGATTCTCCCGATCAGCGACCGCGGCCACCCAACCCCGAACGAGATTCGCGGCATTTTTGCGCGGCTGCAACGTACTGAGAAACGCCAGATACGGGCGATCACCCAGGCCGAGATGTTCGCGCACCCGCTGCTTTTCCGCTGCGGTCGGCGGACGGAATGCCGATTGGTCCACCCCGTGATATGCCACGCTCATTCGAGTCGGGTCGGCATCGACCAACCGAACCAACTCGTCCCGGGTAGCCAACGACGGAACCACACAGCGCACGGCCCGGCGCAACGCTATTCGGGTAGCCGACCGGAAGAATGGCCCCTTGATTCTGGTGTGCGTCTCCGGTTGGGAAAAGAACGTCGCGTCGTGAACGGTCACAACGACCGGGCATCGGACGCGCAGCGGCATTGTGTAGTGCGGGCAATGCAGCACATCCGCGCCGACCCGTTTGACAATGTGCGGCAAGACCGTCTGTTCCCAGGCCAGTCGGACGGGACGCTGCGCGATCGCGGGTGCACCCGCGACGATTACCGCTCCGGGCGCCAAGGCCGCGTAATGTTCGACATCTGAATCCTGACACACCAGGCTCAAGTCGACCTCGGCCCGGGCAAGCTCAGGCACCAGCGAATCGACGTAACGCCCCACACCGGCCCGATCGGCCGGCACGGCCGTAACGTCCATCAACACCCGTGGAATTCTGTCCGACATGACGTCCCCTGTCTCCATGAGCAGCACAGTCTAGGGCAACAGGCTGAATCAGAACGCGTCGAGAAATGGCAGCGATACCGCTTCCAGCGGATATTTCGGTACGTTCCGCGGTGATTCCAGCCAACTACGCTGCACGTAACCCTCGGTGTCGCGCCAGTCGTCGCGAGCTCGCGTTGCCGCGGAAGACGAGCTGGACGAAATCCGGATGCGGATAGGCGTAGTCAACCGGCACCGCTACGAGATGTTCGAACTGCAGAAAACCCAGCGGCTGCAGCGTTTCCGGCCGCAGCTGCCAACCGGTCTCCTCGTAGGTCTCGCGAATGGCCGTCTGCCGCATCGTCTCGCCGGGCTCGCGGCGCCCACCCGGCCACACGTTCACATCATCCGGCGACTGGGTAACGACGATCTGCCCGCCAACCTCGACCAAGCAACGTACCGACGTGACCAACTCGTCGGGAATTCTGTGCTCGCCCAGGTACGCGGACACCCGCATCCGCAACGGTTTCCACTCCGTAATCTGCATCGCGGCGGGCGTCCGCGACGCCAACACAGCGACCAAGCCAGGATGCCGTTCTTCCACAACGGGATTCTGCCATGCGCTCCTACGGCGGTAATTCGGTGTCCTCTCAGCCCAGGCTTGGCTACGGTGGCAATTCGGGCGAGTGCCGGAGGTTGGTATGCGGCGTAGCAACGCTGCGACGGTCCTGGCGGCGTTGTGGTCGGCTGACCGGCGCCGAACGCTGACTTTTCTCGCCTGCATTGTGCTCGGCGCCCTGCTGCCGGTGGCGATGATGTTGGCCACTGGAGCCATCGTGCATTCGCTGTCGACCGGATCGACCGGATCCGGACTATGGGCGGTCGCCGGTTTCGTCGCCGCGGCGGTGGCCAACGCAGCGGCGAAATACGGCGGTTCCGCGGCCGAGGCGCGCTTGTCCGGGCTCTATATCGAGTACGCCGAAGATACGCTCTCGCGGGCGGTTCTCGCCCCTCAGACGATCGGGCACCTGGAGAATCCCGAGATCGTCGGACGAATCGGCGCGGCGGCCGAGGCCGCGCGCGAGAATATCTATTACTGGTCGCTGCCCGCCCTGCGACGCGTCCTGACGCTCTATCTGTCCGGCATCACCAGCGGATTGCTGCTTTTCGGTTTCACCTGGTGGGCAGCGCCGATGCTTTTCGCCGCTTACGGTGTCCTCATCTGGCTGTATTCGCGTTGGGACCATGCCGACATTGCTGGAGTTGTCGAGGCGACGGTACACCGGCGACGCCGGGCCGAGTATTACCGTGAATTGCTGGCCGAACCGGCCGCGGCCAAAGAGGTTCGTATCTTCGCGCTGGCCCCCTGGCTGGATGCCCGCTTCGGCGAGACGTGGTTGCGGGCAATGTGGACGGTGTGGCGAACGCGGCGGGCGGCCGGACGTCCGGTTTCGCTGGGTGTGCTGGCCCTGATCGCCGCCCATGTCCTCGTGTTGGCGGTGTTGGCGCATCGGGCAGTGCTCGGCACCGTCTCGGCCGCCGCCTTGACGGTGTTCGTGCAGGCGATTGTGGGCATGGATGCGCTGGCGCGGGCCAGCTATGACGGACGCGGAGTAGCTCGCGCCGCGGCCGAACTGCGCAATCTGCACGATCTGCGCAGGGAGCTGGCCAACAGTGAGCCAACTACTTCCGCGGTGGCCATCGGACCGGCCGAAGTACGGCTGGACAACGTTCGGTTCCGTTATCCGGGTGCGGATCATTACGTGCTCGACGGCCTGTCCCTGTCGATCCCGTGTGGACAGTCGATCGGTATCGTCGGCGCCAACGGAGCCGGCAAGTCCACTATGGTCAAGTTGCTTGCCGGCCTGTATCGACCCGATGCTGGCGCCGTACTCGTCGACGGACGAGCCGCCGATCCCAGCGCCGGCCGGGTCTCCGCGATTTTCCAGTCCTTCGCCCGCTACGAACTGCCCCTACGCGAGAACATCACGTTGTGCCGGCCCGATGTGGACGAGTCCATTGTGGATCATGCACTGTCCCTGGCCGGCGCGGCCGACCTCGGTGTATCCCTCGACACAACGCTCGCCAGCGCCTACCCAGGTGGGCGTGACCTTTCTGGTGGCCAGTGGCAGCGGGTCGCGTTGGCCCGGGCGCTGGCAGCGGTCGACCAGGGCGCCGGCCTGCTGATCCTGGACGAACCGACCGCCAGCCTCGATATCCGTGCCGAGGTCGAATTGTTCGACCGATTTCTCGAGGTGACCCGGGGTGTGACCACCGTGTTGGTCTCGCATCGCCTGTCCAGCGTGCGCCATGCCGATCGGATCGTCGTGCTGGACGCCGGTCGGATCGTTGAGGACGGCACGCACGAGGAGTTGATACGTAGCGGCGGGCAATACGCCACACTGTTTTCCTTACAAGCCAGCCGGTTTCAGACCCATGCGTGATATTGGCCGGGCGATCAGGCTGCTGATCGGGACCAGTTTCCGGCACGCTCCCGGGTCAGCCACGCTCGCCGTTCTCGGCACAGTGGCCAGTGCGCTGACCGCCCTGACCGCCTTATGGCTGGGTCTATTGGTCGATGCCGCTGTGCACCGGAACGGCGATCAGGCACTGTGGACAGTCGCCGCGTTGATTGTGACGATTGGCCTTGACTGGTCGGTTGGTGCCGCCGCCGGCGCGGCCCGGGTGACGCTCGCCGAACGAATCGGTTTCGTCCTGGACCGCCGGATCGCCTGGATAACCGGATCGATGCCCGGCATTCAGCACTTCGAACGCCCCGATATTGCCGACGAGGTGCAGTTGCTGCGGCAAAATCGCGGTCTTCTTGGCGGCGGATTGTCCAGCCTGCTCTACAACGTGGACACCGTGACCACGGCGGTCGTCACGCTCATCATGGCCGGGTTCGTTGATCCGAGATTACTGCTGCTGGCATTGACCGCGGCACCGAGCATTGTCGGTTCCCGGCTGCGCTATCGGCGTACCCAGACCGCGGAATTGCAATCGGCGCTGCCGGGAAGGCAGGCCCGTCATCTGAGTACGGCGCTGACCCGGCCCGACGTCGGCATGGAGCTTCGCGTATTTGGCGCCCGAGATCACCTAAGGCAACGGCTGCGGGACGTCGTTCGGCAGTGGCGTCGGCCGATCGTCCAGGCGCAGCAACAGGCTGCGGGCATCGCTTTCGTCGAAGACGCCGCGTTCGCCATTATTCTCGGCTGCGTCATCGGCTGGCTTATCTGGGCGGCGGGCCATGGCGGTGCAGCCATCGGTGTCGTGGTTGCCGTCGTCGCAGCACGGCAGATCCAACAGGCCATGGTGTCCACAGTGTGGGGTGTCGGCGGGGCCGGCGGTCTGCTCGACACCGCCCGGGTTATTCGCCGAATGTATTTCCTGGAGGAGTTGGCCACCACCGACCGGAACCGTTACACCGGGACGATGTCGCCGCCGACGCGGTTACGAGATGGCATTACGCTGGACCACGTCACGTTCAGCTATGGCGGCGCTGACACCCCGGCTTTGGCTGATATTTCTACGCATCTGGCCGCCGGAACGATCGTGGCTGTGGTCGGCGAAAACGGCGCGGGAAAATCCACCCTGGTCAAATTGCTCACCGGTCTCTATCTGCCCCGCACCGGGACCATCCGGATCGACGGCGTCGCCCTTGCCGACATCGCCATCGACGCGTGGCGCCGCGAATGCACCGCCGCATTCCAGGATCACAGCGATTTCGAATTGCGGGTCCGCGAAACCGTGGGCATCGGCGATCTCGACGTGGCTGACAATGACTCCGCCGTATCCAGCGCGATCGCCGCGGCCGGGGCCGATGGCACGGTGAGCTCGCTACCGGCTGGGCTCGACACGCAACTCGGGAACCGCTGGCCAACCGGCGTGGACCTCTCCGGCGGACAGTGGCAAAAGCTGGCTCTCGCGCGCGGTTTAATGCGCCGTACCCCGCTTCTGCTTTTGCTCGACGAACCGACCTCCGCACTGGATGCCGCCGCCGAACAGGCCCTATTCGAGCGATTCGCCGCGGCCGCGCGCACCGCGACCCCGCGTGGCGCCATCACGATTCTGGTAACTCATCGATTTTCGACCGTACAAAGCGCTGACACGATCCTCGTCCTCGACGGTGGCCGACTCATCGAACAGGGCAATCACCGCGAACTCCTGGCGGCAGACGGTCATTACGCACAGCTCTATCACCTGCAAGCCGCCGGCTACGTGTAGACGGCTGCCACTAAATTGCCTATTCCAAAACCGCCGAGGCACGGTAATGTCGATGAAATGGAGACCAGCTCGTCGATGTCATTCGGGACCATGGCCCGCGAATACAGCCAGCATCGCCCTACGTACCCGCTGGATGCGGTCCGATGGGCGCTGACCGGCCAGAGGACCGCTGATCTGCAAGGGTTACGGGTTCTTGACTTGGCGGCTGGTACGGGCAAGCTGACCGAGGCGCTCGTCGCGTTGCAGGCCGACGTACTGGCCGTTGAGCCTGATCCGCAGATGCTGGCCGAGTTACATGCTCGGCTGCCCCAGGTTCGCACTGGCCAGGGTCGCGCGGAACAGATTCCGGCGCCTGATCAGGCCTTCGACGCCGTTGTGGTTGGCGATGCGTTCCACTGGTTCGACCAGGACGTTGCCCTACGTGAGATATCCCGGGTGCTCCGACCCGGCGGCGTCGTCGCGGCCCTGTGGAATTTCGACGACGTACGCGTACCCTGGGTCGCTGACCTCGCCGAGGCCGCGCAGCAGTCCCGCGATCTGGAAGCGTGGCAGAGCCGACGGAATTTCACCGATCACCCGGAATTCCGCGCAGCCGAACGTTCCGAATTCGACTATCCACAAAGGATGACCACCGACGGGCTCGTGACCCGGATGGCGACGCGAGCAATCATGCTCGCGATGAGCCAACAACAACGCACCAACTGCCTGAACCGTACCCGTGCATTTCTCGACGACTGCCCGCAGACCGTCTCGGGCGAGTTCGACCTGCCAACGGTGACCGGCGTCGATCGGGCCATACGCGTCGGATCGGCACCGTAAGCCGCAAATACTGACACACTCGACGCTGTTAGCTAGCTAACTGTTGCCTTCCTTCGCCGTCGGCGTACTGTGTAACTATCTGGTTAGTTACGTGGGAGGGAACCACACATGACCACCACCCTCATCACCGGGGCGAACAAGGGCCTGGGCTTCGAGACCGCCCGTCAGCTCCTGGCAGCCGGCCACACCGTGTACGTCGGCGCCCGGAATCCCGAACGCGGACGAGCCGCCGCCGACCAACTAGGAGCACGCTTTGTCCAGCTGGACGTAACCGACGACGCGTCGGTCGAGGCAGCGGCCAAGACGATCGAGGCCGACGGCGGCCTGGACGTGCTGATCAACAATGCCGGAATCGAGCCGCGCAAAGCCGACGGCGGTTTCATACCGGTCAGCGAAGTGACGGCCGATCTCGCGCGCAGCGTATTCGAGACCAATGTGGTCGGACAGATCCGAATGCTGCACGCGTTCCTGCCTCTGCTGCAACGGTCCGCCGCTCCGGTTGTGGTCAACGTCAGCAGCGGTCTGGGGCTCGCGCGGGATCTGGCCAACCCGGACTCACCGACGCATTTCTATCCCGACGTTGCCTATCCGTCCTCGAAGGCCGCGGTCAATATGCTCACAATCCAGTACGCCAAGGCATTCCCCGGTTTTCGGATCAACGCCATCGACCCCGGCTTTACCAATACCGATCTGAACTTCCACGCTGGCACCCAGACCGTCGAAGAGGGCGCGGCGATCATCGTTCGCATGGCCCAGGTCGACCCCGACGGCCCCACCGGCGGATTCTTCGAAGCCAACGGACAAATTACCTGGTAATACAACCAACCCTGTGGTTATCGACCGTGCGACCGCCGGCGCGAGAACTAGATGAGCTCACCAGCATCGTCGGCGCGAGCTGGAATCCCGCGCAATAGCGTCGATTTCGCGACAGCTGGATGGTCGCACGCCCGATCGTGTGGTCGTGCGGCCACCACGCTGGTGAACGTCATTGTCACGTAAGTAGATCCGCGCCGACCGTCGTGCCGCAGAGGAATTTCTCGATGTATTCGACGAGGAGCCGGGTTCCCTCATCATGGCTGACGTACGGCGGATCGGCCGGGTCATACATGGCGTCGGTCAGGTCGCGGATGAGCACCGTACGAAATCCGTAACCGACCAGTGCTCGGATTCCGAACGAGCGGTTCAAGATACACATATTCGTGTGAACGCCCATGATCAGGACAGTGGAGATCCCCTTGCTCCGAAAGGCTTGCGCCAGCTCGGGTCCGTCGTCAGAGATCAAATCCCGCTCGTCATCAATGTGGATTCCTGAATGCTGGCGCGTCCACACCGCCGCGGGGACCACCGTCGAGGCCGAGTCACATCCTTCCGTGGCTCCAACCTGGACCGGCAGTTCCGGTGTTTTCACCGTCTCCGGTGCGACCAATTCGACCGGGCCGTTGGTCAGCACCCGCTGCCGCGCCGGATTGTCCGCGTAATAACCCATCGTCTCGGATGGGGCATGCGCAATGAGCAACCCCTGATTTCGGAGGTATGCCACAAGACGATTCATGCCCGGAACCATGACCTCCAACCGCTTCTGAGCGGTTGGACACCAGTGCCGGTCCCAGACATCGCACAGAATGACCGCTGTCTGCGCCGGCGACACTTCTGTGGCAGTGTCGGCGATCCGCCACTCTCGTGCACCGCCTTCGTCGGCGAGTTTCCTCGTACGGACCACAGCTGTCAGCGTCATGTTCTCCCCTGTCTGCGTCGATTCAGCTCAATGCTAAGGGACGCTCGCCATATATAACCGGCGATATCTGGTGCCATGTTTGAGCAGAGATTCGTGGGTTCCGCGCTCGATAAGCCGGCCGTCATCCAGTACGAGGATCTGGTCGGCGTGCAGGATCGTGGAGAGCCGATGGGCAATCACAATTCGGGTGCGGGCTTCCAGGCCGACCCGCAGCGCCGCGGTGATGGCCTGTTCGGTTTCGGTGTCCAGGTGCGCGGTCGCTTCGTCCAGAACAATGATGTCCGGCCCCGCCAGCAATACGCGCGCCAGCGCAACACGTTGCCTTTCACCGCCGGAAAGGCGATAACCTCGGTCGCCCATGATGGTATTCAGGCCGTCGGGCATTCGGTCGAGTACGTCGGTCAGCGCGGCTTGCGCACAGGTCGCGCGTAATTCGGCGTCGGATGCCTCTGGCGCGGCAAGGCGGAGGTTGGCCGCGAGGGTGTCGTTGAGCAGGTGCGCGTCCTGGGTGACCATCCCGACCGCAGCGTGCAGATCGCTGAGCGAGAGGCGGCGCAGGTCGATTCCGTCCAGATATACGCCGCCTTCGGTCGGGTCATAGAGCCGACAGATCAAACTGGCCACAGTGGACTTGCCCGCGCCCGTCGCCCCTACGATCGCGGTTGTGCCGCCGGCGACGGTGGCGAACGATACGTCCTGGAGCGCCCAGCGGGCCGCCACCTCGTCGGCCGAATTGTCCAATAAGGACGCCGGCGCGGACTCATAAAAGCCCGGATAGCGGAAAGACACCGATCGAAATTCGATCGTGGATGTCGGCCGCGCCAGTGGAATCGGGCGTACTGGATCGCCTACCACGGAAGGAAAGTCGAGCAGTTCGTAGACGCGTTCGAACGCGACCAGGCCGCCGCCGATGTTGATTCCGCTCGTCGCCAGGCTGACCATCGGGGAATACAGCACAGCAACCAGACCGGCCAAGGCGACCACCGATCCGACAGTGAGCGAGCCGGTCGTGGTACGCCAACCACCGACCAGATAGACAACGCCGACTCCGATCGCACTGAACGAGCCCAGTACGACGGCTGATCGCGCGAACGTCAGATTGCGCGCTGCGGTCGCCTCGTACGTGCGATCCATGCGCTCGCGGACGCCAGCGAGATCCTGCTCGCGGTGTCCGAAAAGGAGCCGCAGCAATGCCCCGCCGACGTTGAGTCGTTCGGCCAGATAAGCCGAGACATCACGGTTAGCCTGCGCTTGTGCTCGGGCCAGCGCATGTACCCTGCGGCCGCACCACCGCAATGGCGGCAACAACGGAATTGCCGCAGCCAGCGCGATCGCCGTCACCAGTGGACTGATCGTCGCCATCGCCGCCACGGCCGCAATGAGCGCCACGCTATTCGCGGCTGGTGCGCCGAATACGAGCTTCACCAGATCCTGTGCCTCGTACACCTCTACGCTGATGCGGCTCTGCAACGCGCCGGCGGGAACACGGGTATAGAACGCAAACGGCAGCGTCTGCAAATGTTCGTACAGCCGTGTCCGTAGGTCCAGCACCATCCGCGTTCCCACGATCATCCCCCAGGCGGTGGCACTTGCGGACGCGACGGCGCCAATCACACCGACCACCATCAGCACGATGCCGTAGATCAACACGGTCGATGCGGAATGCGTACGCAGACCATGATCGATCAAGCGGCGCGTCACCAACGGAGCGGCAACACCTGAGCAGGCAGCGATTATCAGAATGCAGCAGTATCCGACCAGCGATCGCCGATAGGGCCGTAAATCCCGCGCCAAACGCGGTAGCACGGCACGAGCCACGCCAGAATCCATACGAAGCCTCGATCCCGCATAAGTTGCGGCGAGGCCCCGGATTAATCGGCCGGGGTAAGCGCTTTGGGAGGCAGCACCGCATGGGAATTGGACATGACGGCTCACCTCCTCAGGGGTAGATCCCCGGCCCCGCAACTATGCCAGTGCGGCGCCCTCGCTGTCCAACGTATGCGTTAAATGCCGTTGACCGTCGCCGAACCACGGCGTACGCACAGGGTATGCAGGAGATTTTACGTACGGAACGGCTGCGGTTACGTCGGTTCGAAATGCCCGATGTCGACAATCTGCTGACGCTGTACGGCGATCCAACGGTGATGCGCTACATCGACGACGGAACGTGGGACGCACACCGGATCCAGACCGAAACGCTGCCGGAACTCCTGGCCGAATACGACCAATACCGCGAATACGGCTACTGGGCCGCCGAAACGCACGCGGGCGCCTTCGTCGGCCGGATCGGACTACACCCGGTCATCCTGTCCGACTCCGCGGACGAGCCGTGGACCAAGTCGCCGACCGACGACGCGGACACCGTCGAGATCGGTTATCGCCTGACCCGCAGGCAATGGGGTCATGGCTATGCGACCGAAGCTGCCCGGGCCGTAATCGATCTAGCGTTCCATTCGTACGGTGTCAAGCTCGCGGTCGCCACGACGATGTTTGTGAACAACGGCTCGCGACGAGTGCTGGAACGTCTGGGATTCCGCCACACCCGCACCATTCATCTGCACTGGGATAACCCGCTGCCCGGCACCGAGCACGGCGAGGTCATCTACGAGCTCCGAGCGGCGCAATAGGGAATCGCCCAGCGGCCGTACAAACGGTTACCCTGGCGTGGGGGACGACACGGATAGGGCAGCGACGTGATCGACACATATATCGAGGAATTGAGCCGAAGCCTGCGGGGTCCGCGGCGGGTCAAGGCCGACCTGCTCGCCGAGGCGCGAGACGCGCTGGTTGACACCGCCCATGCCTACGAACGCGACGGTCTGATCCCGTCGGCAGCGCAAGCGCAGGCCATCGCCGAGTTCGGCCCGGTGGACAAGGTCGGTCCGGATTATCAAACCGAGTTGGCGTTTTCGCAGGGCCGTCGCACCGCACTTTTCCTGTTCTTCGTGATGATCGCCCAAGCGGCGGCCTGGAATACCGTGTGGCCGATGGTCCGGCCCGGGCCGGTCGGCAATCCGACGCCGGCAGCCGCGATTCTCAGCGAAACGGTGGGTTGGTTCGGCGCAGCGGCGCTGGTCGGCTCGCTGGTCGCAACTGTCGCGTGTGGAATTGGAGGTCGGCGGCTGGGCTGCGCCGGTCCGCAGGTCATCCGGGCCACGGGCGCGTTTGCCTTGGCGGTCGCCGGAACTCTGACCGTCCTTTGTGTAATTCTCGGGTTCGTCGCGCCGCGGGCCGGGTCCATCTTGGACCTGAGCATCGGATTACCCTGGTCGCTGGCGTTCCTATTGCTTCCGATGGCGAGCGTGGCGCACTCCGGCTATCGCTGCCGCCTGGTCGTATCCCTTAGGGATCCATCCCCTTAGGACTGTCGGCCCGGCCGCAGAACGCCGTCGACAACGGCGCTGAAATCGACCCAAGCCGATCGTTCGGACGCAAGAGCACGTCGGCCAGCACCGGTCAGCCGGTAGGTCCGCCGTTTCCGGCCGGTCACCGTCGCCCACTCGCCGCGTACGTAGCCGGATCGCTCCAGACGGCGTAACGCGGGGTAGATCGTACCAGTGGAGAAATCCAACGCCCCACCACTACGGCGTTGCAGCGCCTCCATCACCAAATAGCCGTGCAGCGGTTCCTCCTCGAGGACCGCGAGGATCATCGAATCCAGGTGCCCGCGAACGACGTCCGAGTTCATTCCGCCATCTTACGTCGCCCCGCTACATGTAGGCTGTCGATATGTCGGTGCACAACCTATTGGTCAGCGGAGGTGCTCAGCATGAGCAGGGATACGACGGTGACCCCGTACGAACGGATTACGGTGCTGCGGAAGTGGCCGTGGCTGGCCGCGATCATCGCCGCGGTAATTGTGGACTTGATCATCGGCGGATTTCGGCGCTTCAACTTCGCCGGCATCGAGGGGTTCAGCACAACCAATTACGGCTGGCTGGCCTTCAGCCTCGTTGGCGGCGTCGGGCTCGCCTGGCGGCTGGCGAAGCGCCCGGCCGGACGGTGGCTGCTGCTGCGGCCACTCGTCGCTCCGGCGTTCTCGTTCGTCGCCTGCTTCGTGGCGGTGACCATCATGGGCGTGCTGTTCCTGCCCAACCAATCGCTCAGCGAAACGTTGACCACTGACGCACCGGGGCGGGCCGAGTGGTTGAGCCTACTGGTGCTACTCCTCAGTTGCGCCACCGAACTGGCGTGGGCTGTTATTCGTTGGGTCCGTCGGAGCCGTTGAGCCAGCGGCTATTGTGCCGGCAGCAGCGATGCGGACTCCTCGTCCAGAAATAGTACGGCCCGCTCCTGCGTGCGCAGAATCGTTGCCGGGCAGGCGTTACTGATCTCGTCCGTGAGCGTCGCGCGGACGGCTTCTGCCTTACGGCGTTCCGGCGCTACGACCTGAATATGCCGCGGTGCCAGCAGGGCCGGGACGGTCAGGCTGATCGCGTGTTGCGGCACCGATTCGATATCCGGGAAATGTCCCTCGCCGACCTGCTGTTTACGCGACGCGTCATCCAACGTGATAATCCGGGCCCACTGCGGATCACTGAAGTCGGCCTGGTACGGCTCGTTGAAGGCAATGTGGCCGTTTTCCCCGATTCCCATGCAGACCAGATCAAGTGGCGCCTGACGCAGCAATTCCTCGTATCGCCGCGCCTCGGCCTCTGGATCGGGCCGGTCGCCCTCGATGTAATGCACCGCCGCGGGATGGAACGGCGCCTCGATGCGTTCGTTGATCCACCGTCGGAAACTGGCCGAATGATCGGCCGGCAGGCCGACGTACTCGTCCATGTGAAACACCGTCACCGCGTCCCAGGGCACCCCCGCAATATCGCGCAGCGCCTCGACGAACGGCAGCTGGGAATTGCCGGTGGCGATGATGATGCGCGCACTACCCTGCCGCTCGACGGTACGGCGGATCACCTCAGCAGTGTGCAGCGCGGCGGCACGGCCCAGATCGGTCCGCGAGGTTAGTGCCTCGACCGCCAGTGATCCGGCGGCACGCGTCCAGGTCGGGGTGGGGGCTGTCACGTCGGCGTCCCTTCTTTGCTTTTCCATGGGGTATTGCTGACACGGCTGCAACCGCTTGTCATCCTACACGTCCAGCCTTAATAGGCGGATTGACTGGTGTTCGGAGACTCACGACAATCGCTTGCGGTAGTATGCCGAGCGTCGTACCGTTCCAATGTCGGAGGTCGCGCGTGGCGGTCACTCTCGCAGACGTCGCGCAGGCGTGCGGCATATCCGCGTCCACTGTCTCCCGGGCTCTGTCTGATCCGGAAAAGGTGAACGCCCAGACCAGAGAACGCATCCGGCGGACAGCCCGGGAAATGGGTTATTCGCCGAATTCGGTTGCCCGCTCGCTGTCGATCGGCCGCACCGGAATGCTCGGCCTGATTGTGCCGGACATCGCCAATCCCTTCTTCCCGCCCATCATCAAAGCGGTGCAATCCCGTGCCGGGCAGAAGGAATCGGCCGTCTTGCTGGTCGACACCGACGAGCATGCCAGCGACGAGTTGGATCGGGCTCGTACGTTGAGCAAACAGGTTGACGGCCTGATTCTCATCTCGCCACGCACACCGGCCGAGCAGTTGGGGGAATTCGTCGCGCTCGCGCCGGTGGTATTCGTCAACCGCCGCGTCGATGGTGCCGCGTCGGTCGTGATCGACAGTTCCGACGGCATCGAGCAGGCCGTGCAGCACCTGGCCGCCATGGGACACCGGAATATCTGTTATCTCGGCGGGCCGCGACTTTCCTGGTCGAACAAGCAACGCCAGGCGGCGGTTTCGGCCGCCTGCGAGCGATTCGGCGTCCAATTGCAGGTACGCGGACCGTTCGAGCCGCAAATCCAGGCCGGCGTGCGGGCGGCCGATCTGGTCCGGACCAGCGACTGCACGGCCGTAATCGCGTATGACGACCTGATCGCGCTGGGCCTGATGGCGCGGCTGACCGAATACGGCGTGCAGGCCGGACGCGACGTCAGCATTATCGGCATCGACGACAGCCCTATGTCCGGAATGGCATATCCGACGCTGACCTCCATTCACGTACCCGGTGCCGAAGCCGGCACGATGGCGGTCGACCTCATGCTGCGGTTGCTCTCCGGCACTCCGCCGGAGCCGTTGCCGGTCGTGGAACTCGAGACGCGACTGGTTATCCGCAGCTCGACCGGGCCGGTCAGGACGTAACCCGCTCACCATTCACAAACGTCGCCCACGCTGCGAACTTCTCGTCGAAAACCGCTATGTCGGCGGCATAACCGGGCGCCAAGAGTCCACAGTGGTCGCCAATCCCGGCAATACCCGCCGGCGTGCTGGTTGCCATGGCGACGGCATCGGTGATTGGCCAGCCAAGGTCGGTCACGAGGTGGCCGAGCATCGCGTTGACCATGGTCGTACTGCCACCAAAGGAATCCTCGCCGATCACAATGCCGACGCCATCACGTACTTCGCACTCGACCGTACCGGCGCGATAACGTGAGCCCTCGGCGAGCCCGGCTCCGGCCGTCGCGTCGGAGACAACGCAAAGCCGGTCCGACAGGCATCGGCGGGCGATGGTCAGCAGTTCCGGCGGCAGATGCCGACCATCGGCGATGACCTCAGCGGTGAGATCGTCCGAGGCGAGCGCGAGTTCGACCAGACCCGGAACTCGCCACGGCCCGGATCTGGTCAGGTTGGACTGGCCACTCCACAGGTGGGTCAGATGCCGGGCGCCGGCGTCGATCGCGTCCCGAAATGCCTGTCCGCCAGCCGAACTGTGACCGATGGCGACGATCACTCCAGCGCTGGCCAGCCGTCGGGTGAGTTCGATCGCGCCGGGCAGCTCCGGTGCCAACGTGACCATGCGCAGGACATCCACGTGTTCGGCCAAGACGTCGGCGTCCACAGTGGTCGGTGCACGGAGCATCGCCGGGTCGTGCGCACCGCACTGATCGACCGCGATGAACGGCCCCTCCAGATGAACGCCGAGCAACCTCGCGCCGTCGCCGGGCGGCCGGTAGTCGGCCGCGAACTTCATCACCTGGACCAGTTCGTCGACTGGACCGCTGACCAGCGAGGCGTTTGCGCTGGTAATGCCCTGCCGGGCCAGGTGCCGCAGGATCGTGTCGTAGGTGGATTGATCGGCGGCACCGAACGACCGACCCAAGGCGCCGTGCACATGGATGTCGACGAGCCCTGGCGTGACAAGCCGACCACCAACGTCCACTGTGGGCACGTCCGGGTCCTGCGTAATATCCGCGATGCGGCCGTCGCGGCACACAATCGCCACGTCGGTCCGGATACCGTCCGGCAGCACGAACCGCCCACCGACGAGGGCGAATTCCTCAGGCTCGTTCATGCAGCAACTCGTCAATCGTGTACGGGCGGTTGTCCTGAACGGAACGCCACAGCGCCTCACCGATGGCCACCGCATAGCCGGCCTGACGGGCGTCGGCCGGCATTGATAGTTCGAGTGATTCTTTCGACGGGCCGACCAGCAGATCCCGCCGGATCAAGGGATCCGCGCCACCGTGAGTCCCTTCGGCCGTCGCCGCATCGTGGACCTGCCGTGGGCCGAACATCGGATAGTACGTCACAGTCTGGCTGTCCGGCGGCGGTTCATTCCGGTCCCGGAAGCCGTAATTCGCCGTTTCAATGCGGCCGTGCGTTCCATTGATACCAACCTTGAATCCCTCCCACGGACCGGAGAACGTAACCGAATAGGTCATGCTGGCCCCGCCGCGATACCGGACCACGGCGGAGTACGTGTCCTCGATGTCGATCTCCTTGTCGTACAGGTAGATCGGCTGGTCCGGTGGATATTGCACGGTGTACGGAAGTCCACGGGGCGTCAGGTGATCATCGGCCGGCAGGTCGCCGGAACCCAGCCAGCGTTGGTGATACGGGCAGCGTTCCTTCTGCTCGGCCACCGAATAAGCCACGCCGTCACGCCGGGAGGGACTGTACGGACTCTCCGAGCCGTAGTAATTGCGGCCGCCAAATGCGAAGACCTGCTCAGGTATGTCGTCGATCCACCAGTTGATCAGATCGAAATGGTGACAGGCCTTGTGAATCGACAGGCCGCCGGAATACGCACGCTGTCGGTTCCACCGGTAGAAATAGCTCGCGCCGTGGTACGTATCCAGGCTCCACACGTAGTCGATGCTCGTCACCCGGCCGATCAGACCGTCCAGGAGCATGCGTTTGATCTGTCGGTTTCTTGGTTGGTAGCGCATGTTGTGCGACACCCGGATGGACCCAGCGCTGTCTCGTTCGGCCGCCTGCATGGCCAGGACCTGCTCGCAGGACGCGGCCATCGGCTTTTCCGTGATGACCTCGAGGTCGCGCCGCAGCGCCTGGATCACGTAGTCGGCATGCGTATAGTCTGGCGAGGTCACCAACACCACATCGGGTGCCGTCTCGTCGACCATGCGGTCGAATTCGTCGGCCGAATAATACGGAACGGGCGGGTGAGTCCTCTCAGCATTGAAGGCCGCGACCCGTTCGGCGTCGACATCGAGAATGCCGACAAGTTCGCCGTGCCGATTCATATCGCCGAGCAACGGCCGGGCAAACAGCGCCAGCCCGCGATTGCTCAGTCCACACAGGACGTACCTGGTCAGCATGAATCTCCCAGATTCTCGGTGAAGAAGGCGACCGACTTACGTCCGCCGTGCCAGCCGTGACCGTTCGGGCCCAGTTCGAGTTGCAGCCGATCGGCCGCGCCGGCCGCGTAGTAGACCTCCCGTAGCCGTTCGTGGCAGGCCATTGCCGACTCGAGTCGAAAGCACTCATCGTACGTACCGATATCGACCAGCAGCGGTCGCGGAGCCAACAGGCCCTGCAGATCAGGCAGATCGACCAGGGTGAACAGACCGGGCGTGACCTGCGAGCCACAGTAATTCAGGTCGCGATAGCCGAAATCAGCGAAAAGGTCGCTGTAGCAGATGATCTCGACTGCGCGCAGCCGTTCGTCGACCAGCGCGCACCACAATGTCATCGTGCCACCGCCGGATTCGCCCATGACGCCAAGCCTTCCGGCATCGACGAACGGCAGGGTCGCGACGAAATCCGTTACGGCGCGGCCGTTGGCGACGTTGATCCCCAGTGGAGTCATGCCGAGCATGGTCGCGTGCAGGTAATAAATGTTGCACCAATCCCGGCCACCGGCGATATCGCGATGATTCGGCTTCGCCCGGTCGTCGAGGTCGCCGCGCCCCATCCAATCAATCGCGTACGTTACGAATCCGGCCCGGGCCATCCGTTCGCCGTAGTCCGTTCCGGACACCGTGATGACGTCCCGCAGCCGCGGGCTGGAGGAATTGCCCATGACCGGTTCCTTACCGGCCTCGTTATGTCCGTGCCAACACAGAATTGCCGGCAGCCGCCCGGTCGTGTCGGCTGGGCGGTTGATGCAGGCGATCACGGACAGGCCCTCGGCCACGTCAAGCAGCCAGCGTTGCCGGATCAGTCCGTTCTCCTGCCATTCCGCGATCAGGCTCGGATTCGGCGGTACGGGCTGCGGCATCGTGCCAAGGGTGGCGAGGACGGCCGGCCGTGCCTCCTGCTGCCAGGACGACACGTCGCCACCGGAGAATTGGTGGCGCGGTTTGTTTTCGGCGGCCAGTCGGCGGAAGAATTCGTACGGGCTCGTGTTGCGGTGTCGGTCAGGCATTCCGGATCCACACCTCCAACGGGTTGCCGGCCGCCGGCACGGCGTCGGAGAGGCTGCGGTCGACCGAGAATCCCACGTCGGCCAGGGCCTTTCCGTATTCGGCGGTGGGTGGCGACATGGTGAACGTCACGGGAATTTCCGGCCAGGTGACGGCACCGAGCAAGTCGGGCAGGTGGGACTCGAACCCAGGCACCGTGTGTACGTCGAGCATTCCCGTGCCGTGCAAGGGTGTCTGGCCCCGGACGATATGGCACCAGCCCGCGACGGCGCCCCGGTCGCTGCGCAAAATCAGGTGGGTCGACCGGTGGCCCAGCGCCGATTGCATGACGCGGACGAACGCGCCCTCGCTGTTGCCCCGGCCCAGGATTCCGAAGGCAGCCGACCGGGGCGCCGGCTCATTCCCGAATTCCTGCAACGTGGTCCAGCTGTACTGCGGCCAGTCGTCCCACCGCATCGGCCCGACCGTGCAGTTGGCCGGTTCCAACAACCGTGGCTCGGCATTGGAAAACCACCCCATGTCGCCCGATTCGTCGTACAGGGACCGGAAACCGAAGCTCTCATAAATCCGGTAGGCCGGCGAACCGTACCCGGTGCTCAACGTGACGACATCCAAATCCGCGACATCGTCCATCTGCGCCCGCATCACAGCTGACACCGCACCTTGCCGCCGCCATTCGGGAACCGTGTAGACGTGCCCCAGAATCCCAGCACCGCGGGCGGATACCACCATGATGTGGGCGATGATCTCGTCCTGAACCGTGCCTATATAGAACCGGGTCCGCAGCTCATCCAGCGGCGCCGACAGTGCCCGGGTGACGTGATAAAGGAACCACGGCTGCTTATGACCGAGAAATGGAATGAGCCGGCCGATCCATTCCGAGTCCGGTCCTTCCACGTATCCGATCTGCACCTCCTCGCCGTTCTTGAGGCGATCCGACCGGAGCCATTGATACATGCAGTGTTCTCCTTATGGTTTCAGGGATAATTCGGGAGTCCTGCCGAAAACGAGCGCGGCGGCGCTCAGCGCCGTACCGGCCGTGCTGACCGCGGTGTCGACCGCGCGGCATATGACGGCGGTCGAGTCGAGAATTCCGCGCTGCAGCATATCCGCGACCTCATCCGCTGCCACGTCATAGCCGTACGGTGGGCCTGCCTTCCGTACTCGCTCGACGACGCCCGGCCGATCTCGTGCGATCCGGCGCAGCGGAGCGGCCAGCGCATCCCGCAGCAACCGGATTCCCACAGATGCGGCCGGAGCGGCGCTGTGCAGCTCGTCGAGTGAATTCTGGCAGTGCACGAGTGCGGCACCGCCGCCGGCCACCGTTCCTTCCCGGGCCGCGGCGGCGAGTCGTATTGCCCGTTCGGCCATAGTCCGCGCCGCGGCGCGCTCCATCTCCGGAGCCGCCGCCAACCGCAAGACCGCCGTGCGCCCGGCCAGATTGCCGATCCGCTGCCGCAACGTATCCCGTTCGACCTCATCGGCCTCCTGTTCCAGAGCATGCCGCAAGGCACCGCGACGGTCGGCGCATTCGACGATATCGCCGGCTCCACCAAGCACTTCGATCGTGTCCGCGCGCAGTCGTACGTGCTGGGCATAGCCGAGATCATCCGTCCCTGCCTTCGCCAACGCCAGTCCCAACCGGTCACTGAAGAACCGCGCCCTGGTGCAGAAAGCCAGGTCTTCCAGGTGATCGCGCCAATGCGTTTCGGCTGACAGTCCACATGCGGCAACGGGCAGGATGCGCCGGTTGGCCTGAAGTACCCGCAACGCGGCACCGGTGACGTTTTTGGCCACGATCAAGAGCGGCCCGCCGTCCTCACCCAGAATCGCGTCCAATATCCCGGTGATGTCTCGGGCGTCGGCGATCTCCCGGTCGGTCACCAGGATGTACGGATCGGTGAGCAACAACTCGCCACAGTCGATCAGGCTCGGTGCGAAGAGGTCGGCCGACCACCGTCCACCTGGGATTATCCGGTAGCTGCTGCTGGACGCGACGTCCTCGCGGATGTCGACATAGCCTTCGGGGCCTAGCTCGGCGTACAGGCGGGCCAACTGCGTGGTGAGGTCTCCCCCGCCGAATGCGCTGACCAGCAGCGGTTCCACTGAGGACGGTTGGCTCTGCGCTCGCAGCGCCGCGCTGGTGGCCGTCGCGCCCAGCCGCAAGCCCTCGCGTAAGCCGGTGACGTCGATTCCCGCCCGGACCAACCGAAATCCGCCCTCGACAAGGGCTTTGGTGAGTACCGCGGTCATGGCTCCACCGTCGCCAACCTCATCGTGCATCCGCCAGATCGCGTGCCGCAGCAGCATGGCACCCGGGCCGTCGCTGCGGTGCCGCAGCTCGACAATGCGCCGCGCCACCGGGCCGCTGGACGACAGCAACTCGTATTCCGGCCCGGGACCGGAGGAAATCACGGTGCCGGCATTCGGGCCGAATGTGCGGGCCACCACAGCGGCCAATTGCGCTATACCGTGGCACAACCGTGCCTGCGCATCCTGAGTGATGACGGCCATCGTCAGGATTTCATGCCCGATACGACGATTCCCTGCACGAACACCCGCTGGGTGAAGAAGTAGATCACCAGGACCGGAACCATCACCACGGTGCTAGCCGCCATCAACTGCGGCCACTGTTGTGGGATCGTGCCCTGGTTGAACGCCGTCTGCAATTGCTGCAGGCCAAGAGCGAGCGGGTATCGGTTCGAATCGTTCAGATAAATCAACGGTCCGAGGAAGTCATTCCACCCGTCCATGAACTGGAACAGCGCGACGACCGCGAGCGATGGTTTGGCCAACGGAAGAATGATGCGCAGGAATATCGTCATCTCATTGGCGCCATCGACGCGGGCGGCGTCGGACAGCTCCATCGGAATCGTCCGGAAGAACTGCCGCAGCAGGAAGATCGAGAACGCCGACGAGCCGAAGAACGCGGGCACGACCAGCGGCAGGTACGTGTTCAGCCAGTGCAGGTTCTTGAATGTGATATAGAGCGGGATCATCTGCACCTGGAACGGCAACATCATCGTCGCCAGCACGACCCAGAAGATCGCATCGCGACCGCGCCAACGAACGCGCGAAAATCCGTATGCGACTAACGCTGCGGAGATGACAGTCCCGAGTGTGACACCGACGCAGTACGTCATCGTGTTGAAGAAATACTTGTCGAACGGGAGGTACGTCAGCGCATTCGGGTAGTTCCGCCAGATGATCGGATTCGGTATCCATGATGGCGGGACGTGATAGACCTGCGGATCGAGCTTCAACGACGTCGAGAGCATCCACAGGAATGGCAGGATGAACAGCCCGCCGAGTACACAGAGGACGGCGTAGAACACCACTCTGCGGGTGATTTTCAGGCCGGTGATCGTGAACCGGCGTTCTGAGAACGCGGTGCGGCTGACCATATCGCCCTCCTACTCGGCGTAGTAGACCCAGCGGGCGGACGTCTTCATGAGGAGAATGGAGAATCCGCAGATGATCAGGAACAGCAGCCATGCCATGGCTGAGGCGTATCCGAGCTTGAAATACACGAACGCGTTGCGGTAGAGGTACACCCCGTACAGCTCGGTGGAATTGTCCGGCCCGCCCTGGGTGAGCAACCACGGCAGGGTGAACGACTGGAAGCTCTCGATCAGGCTCGTCACCAGCACGAACAACATCGAAGGTGTGCACATCGGAATCGTCACGTGCCAGAACCGACGTAGCGTGTTGGCGCCATCGATCGTGGCCGCTTCGTAGAGGTGTTGCGGAACGCCCTGCAGCGCGGCCAGAAATACCAGAATCGTCGCACCCTGCGCCCAGGTCAGGATGATGATGATTGCGGGTTTTGCCATCGACGTACTGGTAAGCCAGGGAATCGCCTTGAAGCCGTGGCCGGCCAGAAAGCTGTTGATCAGACCGAATTGCGGGTCGTAGATCCACAACCACACCATCGCGGTTCCGACCAACGGGGTGATCGCCGGGAGGAAGAACACGGTCCGGAAGAACGCCCGGCCGCGCATCGGCTGATTAAGCAGGCTGGCCAGCAGAAACGCGACCACGAAACCGACCGGAACCCCGATGATGACGAAGTACATCGTGTTGTAGAGCGCCGTACGGAACAGGCTGTCGTCCATAAACAGGTGACGGTAATTCGCCAACCCCACGAAATGCGGCGGCGAAATCGCGTCGTACGTTGTCAGGCTGTAGTAGAACGACGCGATCATCGGATAGAACGTGAAGGCGAGAAAGCCGATGATCCAAGGCGAGATGAAGCCGAGACCCACCGCGATCCGCCGTAGCTCCGCCTTTTTTCGCCGTTTCTTCGGCGCGGCGCTCCCGCTTCGGAGGTTCTGGGCGTAGGTCAGCTCCGCCATGGTCCGCTCCCTCGTGATCAGGTCGCTCCAGATCAGGTCGCTCGGGCCGAGAATTCCCGCTTCTCACTGGTCAGGTCTTCGGTCATTTGCGTTTGCAGAAAACGCGCTGCTTCGCGCGGCGTGATGTCGTGATGAGTGACCTTGCCGATCGCCTGCTGCCACTGGTCGGACAGGAAGCTGTCCTCCGGGTCTTTGTCGACGACCCACAGGTCATTGGCCTCGTCAATCGAGTTCGTGTAAAACAGGATGTTCTGCTGGACGTGCTCGGGATACTTACGCAGGTTGAGCGATTTCTGCCATGACTTGCGTGGGCCGATCCAGCCGACGTTGTTGAAAAAGATGTCACAAGCCTCTTTCTGGGTCAGAAATACGGCCAGCGCGAATGCTTCCTTCTGATGTTTGGAACTGGTCATGATGAGGCTGGCGTGACCGGCCACCGTCTGCAGCCGTTTGCCTTTCCGGCTCGCCGGAACCGGGACCCAACTGAACTTGAAGCGCTGCTTCGGATCGGCGTCATACGCTTCGGCCGGACCGGCCGGATACGCGATGCTCATCACCTGCCGACCCTGGCCGAACGCACCCTGCGGACGACCTCCGAGGGAGGTGGCCAGACCGGTCATCTTGGTGACACCGACCTGGTCGTAGAACCGCAGGATGGTCTCGAAGAATTCAACCGTCTCGGAGCGGTCAATGTCGTACGCCAACTTCTCGTGGTCGAAATAGTGGAAGCCCCACATTTCCGGCCAGAGCCAGGTGTCGCCATCGCTGGTCGCGCCGGCCCGGTCCCCGATCGGGTCTATACCGAGGATCTGCAAGTTGCCGGCTTTGTCGAAGGTGGTCAGGTGCTTATGCCATTCAAAGATCTGTTCCCACGTCTCGGGCAGTGAGTTCGAATCCAGTCCGGCCTTCTCGATCAGATCGAGGTTGTATCCGATGGCCTGTCGGCCGGCCGTGTCCGCCGCTGGAATGCCGTAGTGCTTGCCGTTCCAGACGAACGCATCCCAGTTCGCTGTACGGATGTCCCCATCGGTCAGCGATATATCGTTGCTCGCGTTGATCATGTCATCGAGGGCAACCGTCAAACCGCGGCCGATGAAATTGTAATACGGCAGATCCGCCACCATATCGGGCGCGTTTCCCGCCGCAACGGCGGTCAGGAGCTTCTCACCGGTCGGATAGAAGAGGCCAGCTTTGACCTTTACCCGTGGGTGCGAATGCTGGAATTTGTCGATCACGCCCTGCATATACGGACCGGGCCAGCCCGGCCACCAGTTCAGGGCAGCGGAGTTCTCCTGGCCCGGCACGAGATTGCAGGCTGCGGTGACCGAGCCGAATGCGGCGAGGCTGGCGCCGCGCAGAAAGGCGCGACGTGACAACCCTGGTTGGCGTGTCGCGTCGTCGGTTTCCGTGGCCATGAATCAATCGATCCCGGCTCGGTCCGGCGCCCGCATGCATTCATCTGCGCGTATCAATCGCAGGTCGTTGAGAATTGTGCGCATTCCGGACCGCCTCCTTGCGAAGGATCGGAGCAGCTTGCATGACAGTAACGCAAGCGCGTGCTGTTGTACAGAGATGCCTACTTACAGGCGAATGTATGCGGAAGCGCGCAAGCGCGGCCCGACCAACGGCAAGCGATTGCGATTTCTTGTCGAGCGTATTGCCGGCGGGTAACGCGAGCCCGCGCGTCTCCGTTCGAGGATGGAATGACGCTCAATCTGAACCGGAGGGAACCAATCGCTTGCGTCGTCGTCTACGGTGCTGTCAGCCGTCACTCCGGGAGGTGCGCTCATGGACGACATGTCAGGTGAGTTCTTCGAGCACGATATGAGCGACTTCGCTGACCACGGGGTGGACGGCTTCGGCGGCCACGACACCGGCCTGGGCGGCCTCGGCGACCACGACTCCGACGTGGGTGGCGCGAGCGGGCTCGGCTCGGCGATGTCGGAGACACTGCCGACCGATCCGCACGATCCCAGTGACCAGCACGACCCGACTCCGCCGGCAGATCATCCCGACCACCACTCCGGCGATGCGACCGGTCACGACACCGCCGGACACACGTCGCAGGCTCATGCCGAGCCGCCGCCGCATCAAACTCCGGCCGAACATGCGCCGGCCCAGCACACGACAACTGGACACGAACACCCGGCCGCCGAGCCGCATTACCCCGCACCGGGCTCGCATCTGGAGATGGACATCTACGGGGAGCACTACGACACCGGGCGGGTCGATGTGGATATGAATGGCGACGGACACGCCGACACGTCCGTACTTCACACGGTGCGCGACGGCGTGGCGCAGGTGGAGTATTACACCGACAATAACGGCGACGGACACGCGGACGAGCTGACCATCACCGACGACCAGGGCCACCTCATCAGCCACACCCAGTTCGATGAGCACACTGGACAGTGGGAAGAGACCCACCTGAGCCACCCGTTGCCGACCGAGTTGCCCGACCGCTGATTCAGCGCTGTATGGACCGCTGCGGACATTAGCTGCGCGGGAGGCGATCTCGTTGTGCCCGCGGCAATAGACTGACGACCAATTCGTATGAATGCTCGATCATCTCGGCCATGGCGTCGTCCTCAATGGAATCATCGAGATCGACGGTGTTCCAATGCCGCTTGTTGGTGTGATATCCGGGACGAACCGCCGCATAGCGAGCACGCAACTCCAGCGCGAAGTCAGGGTCGCACTTGAGCGTGACGCTGCCCGGATCCCCTTCGAGCGCGATCAACGCGAACATCCGCCCGCCGACCTTGAACACCGAAACGCCGTCCCCGAACGGAAATTCCTCGACAGCCCCCGGCAAACTGACGCAGAATTCCAACACGTCGTCCCGCCTCATGATTGCATCCCTCAATCCAGCTATCGTCTCGACGCCCGGCTGACGATGGGTAGGATACGACTCAACCTTGTGGAGGTGGTTCCGATGACTGACGCGATGACGCATGGTCATATACGTCGCGAGTCGGCCGCTGCGGAGCGTCTCCGCTAGACCACCTGCAGCGGGCCGGTTCGCCGTCGACGTGCCTGACCTACCGATCTAGCAGCACGATTGGCTGACCGACCATCGCCACGAATGCGCCGACCGTCTGCGTGCTGCCGGCGTACTGCCGTTACAGCTCATTGAACAGATCGAAGACTATCTCAGCCCTGACCGCCAATCCAAAAAAACATTGACCCATGGAGACCTCACTGAGGACCATCTTTTCGTGAAGGGCAATAGGCTCGTCGGCATCATCGACTGGGGCGATGCGCAAGCGACCGACGCGTACTACGAGCTTGGCCCGCTCTATTTCGGCGCCCTGGCCGGCGACAAGGTGCGTCATAAGGGAGCACCGTGATCGCTATTCCGGATCGACTGCGTTCGAAGGCTTTGCGGGTCGAGCACGGCCAGGAGTGGCTGGCCGAGCTGCCTGCGATCTGTGCCCGCCTCAGCGATGAATGGTCGGTGCAGCTTGGTGCGCCATTTGCTGATTCTCACGTATCGCTTGTTGTCGCGGCCCAGCGCGGTACGCGGCCGTTCGTACTGAAAGTGCCGATGCCACCGGCGATTGCGCTGGGAACGCTGGCGGCGGATGTCCGCGTCAACGAAGCCGATGCCTTGCGGCACTGGGCCGGCGACGGGGCAGTTCAATTAATGGAGCACCACGAACCGACCGGGGCCATACTGATCGAGCGCTGCGTGCCCGGCGTGACGTTGGACCACCCCGTTGATCAGGATCGCGTAGCAGCCGGGCTATTGCGCCGACTGCACCGGCCCTATCCTGCCGACGGGCAATTCGAGCACGTTGCTGACCGGGCGCTCCATCTCGCGCAGCAGTTGCCAGTACGGTACGAGAGCGCCGAGGCGCCGTTCGATCAATGGCTGCTCGACACTGCCGTCGAGCTTCTCGATCAGCTCGCAAAACGCAGTCCGGCCGACGTATTGCTGCACGGCGATTTCCACCACGAAAACATCCTCTCAGCCGACCGGGAGCCGTGGCTGGTCGTCGATCCGTTACCGATGGTCGGCGACCCCGCTTATGACGCGGTGCAATATTTACTGTTTCGCAAAGGCGATCTCGCGGACCCTGTGACGGAATGGGTCCATGTTATCGACGAATTCTGCATCCGCCTTGGCGTTGACGCCGAACGGGTAAAAGCCTGGACATTTGCCCGGCTCATTTCCGATGCTCTCGAATCCTGTGTCGAAGGCACATCCGTATCGGAACTCGAGGCGCGGCAAAGCGATCTGTGGAGCGCCCGTCTGGTCCATCGGCTGCGTGCGTAATCTCAGTCGCCGTCGAGGCAGAGGCAGAAGGGATGGCCGGCCGGATCGAATAAGACACGGACGTTCTCCTGCGCTTGCTCGGCCGCAACAGTAGCTCCCAACGCAACCGCCTCAGCGACCGCCGATTCCAGATCGCCGACCTGGAAGTCGAAGTGCATCATCGGGCGCTGCTGCCCCTCGACCGGCGGCCACACCGGCGGCTGATAGGCATTCGCCTGCTGGAAAACCACGAAAATCGAGCCTTCGGGCGCGGCGAGAATGGCCGTTCCCGGCTCCGCGTGGACGATCGGCCAGTCGAGCAGTTCGGAGTAAAACCCGGCCAACGCGGCCGGATCCGGCGCCTCGATCGCGGTGCCCCACCACATACCCTTCACGCGAGATCGCATGAGGCACACTTTGGCGTACCGCATGAGCTGTGTCTAGATGTTACGGATGTAACATGGCGACGTGACCGATGATGCCGACCGAGACTGGCTGGTGATCAGCGTGTCCACCGCCGGTGCGGCCACGGGTCTGCGGATGCAGGTATGGCGCAAGCTCCGGTCGCTGGGCGCGCTGTACCTGCAACAGTCGGTGTGCCTGCTGCCGGCCCGGGACTCGGTGACGCGGGACGTGCGGCGGCTGACCGATCGGGTGCATCACCTCGGCGGCACGGCCCGCGTTCTGCGTATGACCTTTACCGACACGGCCGAGGAGGCAGCGATCGTCGCCGAGTTCAACGCCGCCCGTGATGACGAATACGCCGAAATCCTGGAACGCCTGCCGGAGCTGCGCAAAGAATTGGCCGACGAACGAGCGCGCGGCAATACAACGTATGCCGAAGTTGAGGAATCCGAGGCTGATCTGGACCGCTTCCGGTCCTGGCTGGCCAAGATCGTGGCCCGGGACTATTTCAGCGCACCCGGCGGTAAAGCCGCCCGTGACGCGGTGGACCAGGCCGCGAGCGAGCTGGCACGCTTCGAAGAAATCGCGCTGCAAAAGGACACTTCGCAATCACGGGCGGTGAAATGACCGGCTCATTCTGGTTGGACCTCTTGGTGAGCGTGGCCGCGGCGCTCGTATTGGCCTGGCTCGCGCTTCTGATCGGGTTGATTGTCGTCCGGCCGCGCGGCGGTTTGCTGCGCGAGGCACTGCGCCTACTTCCGGACGTACTTCGGCTCATCCGCCGCCTGGCTGCGGACCGGACGTTGCCGCGCGGTGTTCGTATCCGACTGGCGTTGCTGCTGGCTTACCTGGCCTCCCCGATCGATCTGATTCCCGATTTCATTCCCGTCCTCGGTTACGCCGACGACGCCATCATCGTCACCGCGACTCTGCGCAGCGTCGCCCGCCGCGCCGGCTTGCCTGCTATTCGCGCCCATTGGCCCGGCTCCGACGATGGTTTCACCGCGGTCGCCCGCCTCACTGGCTTACACGACCGTTGATACGCCCGTAGCACAATCGAACGCGGGTAATCTGGCTGTATGAGCGCATTCGTCATTTCAGAGGTACGGATCGTCGACGCCGAGGCGGCCCAGCAATACATGGCCCTGGCCGAGGAGTCGATCGTCCGCCATGGCGGTCGTTATATCGCGCGCGCCGCCGAACCCGACGTTCCCGAGGGCGAGTGGGATGCGGGCCGCAAGGTCGTTATCGTCGAATTCCCCACGATGGAGCAATTGAAATCCTGGTACACCTCCGAGGACTACGCCAAAGCGTTGGCCAAAAGAAATACCGCGCTGGACCGCCGGCTTCTTTTCGTACCCGGACTAGAGAATTAAGCGCTCAGCGCGGTAGTTCAGCGCCGGTCTGCTCCTTGACCATGTAGTCGGCATACCAATCGGGCCAATTCGGATCCGCCTGTCCGGTGCGCTTTTCGTGCTCGCCGTGAGCAGCCTCGGCTCGGCGCAGCGCACCAGCCAGGTCGCTGGTCGACGCGAACGTCGTCTCGTCCGCGTCGACCCGCCCGGGAAGTCGGGACGTGATCTCCTGCAACAACCAGGTATTGCCGTCAGGATCGGCGAACGAGGCGCGGGAGAAATAGCTACGGCGCTGCGGATCAATACCGTCAACCGGGCCACTTTGTCCGAGGTGGAATATCTCGCCGACCTCGACGCCGGCGGCGACCAGCGAGTCCCGGGTCGCCTGGATGTCCGAGACGGCCAGGTATTCCTTGGCCGAACCGGGTGCGGCCGACGTCATGTTCGTGCCGAACTGGACCGAGCAGGCCGATCCGTGCGGCGTCAGCTGAACTATGCCGGAGCCAGGCGGCGTTCGGTCGACTCTCCACCCGAGACGACCATAAAACTCCTTGGCCCGGTCAATGTCCGAGACGGGAATTACGACCACTTCAACCTTCATGTCGATGTTCTTGACGTTCTGGGCGCTGCTGCGGTCCTGCGTCATGCTCATCATGATCTCCTTGTTCCAGTCGACATGGAGCCCTGCAGAGAACCCAGCTATACCGTGCCCGGACGGGTGTAGCCAGCGCCGGCGGCACGGGCGTCTTCCCGCCACTCACCGCAGAGGCGGGATATCCACAATCGGCGACATAGTCACGCACATTCCGTCACGACAACGGCCCACCGGTTGGGCAACGTGGCACAATTCCCTTCACATCTGCCGATAAGTAACCGGAGTATCCGTACAACACAGACGAGGGAGAGTCGTTCATGAGCATCGCGGCCCAGGTACGCGATTTCTATCTCCGACCTGGAACGATGACGTCGCTGGCCCGATATAAGTCGGAGGCCGACGAGTTGCCGCGGGATCTGGAGGGCCTGATCGGCGTCGGGCATGGGCTGCTGGTCCATGAACATCTCACCTCGCTCTACGGAATTACGTTGTCCGAGGAGCGACGTAGCAGCGTGCATATCCGGCCGGTGGACAGCTTGCTGGACCGCGTGCGGACCGACGGTCCACTGGGGACGGTGCGGCCGGTGGCCGAACGCTGGGGTGGGAACTGCCGTCATTTCACGGTCCTGCTCGTGGCCCTGTTACGCCAGCAGGGTGTGCCGGCCCGGGCGCGTTGCGGCTTCGGCGGCTATTTCGGCACCGGAACGTTCGAGGATCACTGGGTGGCCGAATACTGGAGTGCTGCCGTCCAGCGTTGGATCCTGGCCGACGGGCAGCTCGACAGCGCACAGCTGCGTATTTTCCCGGTCGATTTCAGCCCGTTGGACGTACCCAGGGACCGGTTCCTGACGGCTGGTGCGGCATGGACGCGGTGCCGCAACGGCGAAGCCACGCCGGACCAGTTCGGGTTGAGCGCAATGCATGAGTCCGGCTCGTGGTGGATAGCCCAGAACCTGATCCGCGATGTGGCTGCATTAAACAATATGGAAATGCTGCCATGGGACACTTGGGGCGCCATGGTTTACCCACCCGATGAGCCGATTGCCGATGATCGCCGGGAGTTCTTCGACCGGCTCGCCCGCCTCACCGACAACCCCGACGACAGCTTCACGGAATTACAAGGGGCCTATCACGACGACGGGCTACGAGTACCGCCGACCGTGCGCAACAGCGTGCTCGGCCGCGTCGAAAGCATCAGGCCCTGAAGTATCAGTTGCCGCTGCTCGTGCGGCGGTCGCCAACGCCCATCGCCCAGTGCTGAGCAGTCCTAGCAGCACAATCGCAATACCCAATCCCAGCAGCATCCACCAGACACCGTGCGCCGCTTCGGTGTAATCCCGCCCCGAGGCGACGATAGTTCCGGAAATCGCGACACCGAGTGTGGTTCCGGTCTGCCGGCCGGCTGACGCCAGTGACGCCGCGACACCGGTCATCGACGCGGGCATTCCCGCGACCGCCGTATTGGTGATCGGCGGATTGAGCGCGGACATGAAAATGCCGACCAACGCGTACATTCCGAGCACCGCCGGCAACGGCGTGGTCAGCCCGAGCCACAGCAATGCGCAACCACCGACGGCCAGTGCGATGCCGGCAATGACCAACGGTAGCCGCGGACCACGTAGCCCGACCAGTCTGCCCGTATTCGGCGACAACAGCACCACCAGCACACCAACCGGCAACAGGCACAGCCCGGCGTTCAGCGCCGACATGCCGCGTACGTCTTGCAGATATTGCGTCGAGACGAACAAAAACGCGCCGAACGCACACAACCCGAAGAGGGCGATCAGAATGGCCGAACTGAACGGCACACTACGAAATAGCCGCAATTCCAGCAACGGGTCGATGCGGCGCGGTTCGTACCAAAGAATCCCCAGCACGCACAGCACCGCAATCCCGAGCAGGCCAAGGATCACCGGCGACGTCCAGCCCAGCGCTTTCGACTCGATGATCGCGTAAACGACACAGCCGAGCACCGTAATCATCAGGAGCTGGCCGACCGGGTCGAATCGGCGGGCCCGGACCGCACGCGATTCGGGCACGAACAGGGCTGTCGCCACTATCGCCGCCGCGACGATCGGCACGTTGATCCAGAAAATGAAATGCCAGCCCAGACCGTCGACCAGCGCGCCACCGAGAATCGGCCCCAGCGCCAGTGCCAGGCCGCTCACCGAGCCGAACACGCCGATTGCACGCGCTCGTTCGACCCGATCGGGAAATGCGGCGACCACGATCGCCATCGCGACCGGGTTGAGCATCGTGCCGCCAACCGCCTGCAGCACCCGCGCCGCAATCAGCCAACCGATGCTCGGCGCCACACCACACAGCAGCGAGCCGGCCCCGAAGATCGTCAGTCCAATGTGGAAGATCCGTCGGCGGCCGAACCGGTCAGCGGTCGAACCAGCCAGCACGAGGAAACTGGCCAGCACCAATGTGTACGCATCGATTGTCCACTGCAGACCGGACACCGATGCGTGCAGATCGCGACGAATCGTCGGCAATGCCACGTTGACGATCGAAATGTCCATGACAACAACGAGCATGCTGGCGCAGCAGATCGCGAGCACGAGCAATTGGCGGCGTCGGCTGAGTTCCGTGGTGGTCAACAAGCTTGAGGCGGTCATAAATGCGACGCTAGAATTTAGAGCGTGCTCGAAGTCAAGGAGAAGGCTCCCATCCCAGAGCAGGGTCTGACCATCGCCGAGGCCGCTCGCCGAACGGGCGTCAGTGTGCATACGTTGCGGTATTACGAACGCGCCGGCCTGGTCGTCACCTCCATCGACCGCACCGCCACAGGCAGGCGCCGGTACCACAAACTCGACCTGGACTGGATCGTCGTGTGCACCAAACTGCGGGCGACCGGCATGCCGATCAGGTCGATCCGCCGCTACGCCGAACTCGTTGCCGCCGGGCCGGGCAACGAAAAGGAACGCTTGGCGTTGATGGAGGCACATCGCGCCGATGTCGTGGCCAAGCTGGCAGAGGTTCAGGAAAGCCTCAAAACCATCGACCACAAGATCGATGTCTACCGTGGACGACTCGAGGCCGGCGATGCCGATCAACTCTGGGCACCCAACCGCATGGCTGCGTCGGACTGAATTGCAGAAATGACGGCTTAGCTGTCATTGAAACCGGTGTCGCCAGCGTGGATAGACAAATGACTGCTGACGAGATCTACCCACAACTGCTGGCGCGCTGCACCCGGCTGGCGCGCCGGCTTGTTTCTGATACCGATTTGGCCGGGCAGATCGCGGCCGAAGCAATAGCCCGGCTACTCGAACACCAGGACGTTCTCCGCCGCGATGATGATCACGTCACCGCCTGGACCCTACGGGTGACACGTAATCTGGCCATCGACACTCTTCGGCGACAGGCCCGGGAAACCGGTCTCGACCAAACCGCGGTCGGCAGCATTGACGCCGAATCCGAGGTTGTGCTGCGGATGGCCGTGCAGGACGCGATCGCGCACCTATCCGAGCAACAACGCCGGGTCATCACGCTGCGCTATTTGCTGGACCACAGCCAAGCCGAGGTCGCCGGGCATCTTGGCGTCACCGCAGGCACGGTCGCAACCCACACAGCCCGCGCTCTCACGCAACTCCGATCCGACCTCAGTGGACGAAGGGACCAACCCGCCATGCAGATCACCTCGACCCAACAGGCATTGAGCCTCGTCGGCACCGACCACATCGTCTCCACCCGCATTACCGGCCGGATCGCGGGTGGTTTCACCGCCGACATCGGAATCCCGGCGATTTACCGCGGGCGGACCGGAGCGCTGGGCCGGACCCGGTGGGGCCACAATTCGCCGGATACCATTGTCGGCACGGTATTCGACGCAGTAGTGATCGACGTTGATGCCCAGCAGCGGCCAGTCGTCACCGATGCGCTCTCGCCCGAGGAATCCGCCGAATTCGACCGCATAGTAACGAATGTTCGGGCGCTGAACCCGGGCGAACGCCGACGGGGCCGGGTTGGTGCCGTCCTCCCCTTCGGCGCATTCGTGTACTTCGACGGAATCCGCGGCCTCATTCCCACATCTGACATTCCGGCTGGTCTACGACTCGAACGCGATCAGAGCGTCGACGTGGAAATCGTCGACGCCGACCCGCGTCTGGGCCGGGTTAGCCTGCGGATCGCCCGCCCGGACTGACTATCCGACGTCGAGTTCGACGGTCGCGAACGAATGCCTCGGCAGATCGGCCCGGAGCCGCCCACCCTCCAGCGTTACGTCGAATTCCCGCGGCGCTACCGCTGCCGGCGCTGCACCCGTATTGTGCGCCTGCGGTTTATCCGCGGTCAGAATTCGCGCGCGGGGTGCGCTGACGGCGCGACCGCGTAGATCCAACTCGACATTCAGGTCGGAATCGGCCGACAGGTTGCTGATCGACAGCAGGAACGTATTGTCCTTGATGCTGCCCGACGCGGTCACTGTGGACAGTCGGTTGTCGCCGACCTCGACATCGTCCGGCTGCGCGATCACGTGCACCGGCACCGAAATCGCGTCCTGATGTCCCTTGTTCATCTCGAATACGTGATACGTCGGCGTGAGCACCAGCATCTCGGTGTCGTCGGTGAGGATCATCGACTGCAGCACGTTCAGCGTCTGGGCGATATTGGCCATACGCAGCCGGGCGGCATATTTGTGGAAGATATCGAAATGCAGGCTCGCCACCAACGCGTCGCGCAGCGTGTTCTGCTGATAAAGGAAGCGGGGATGCGTGCCGGGCTCGACCTGCCACCAGGTGCCCCACTCATCGCACACCAGGCCGACCTTGCGCTGTGGATCGTACGCATCCATGATCGCGTTGTGGCCGGCGATGACGCGATCGATGTCCTTGGCCTTGACCATGGTCCGGTAATACTGCTCGGCCGAGAAATCGGTAGCCGAGTCCTTGGCCAGCCCGTCGCCGCCGTGCGTGTAGTAGTGAAATGAAATTGCCTGGAACAACCCACGCGGATTCTGGGTGCAGCCCAGGCAGCTGACGGTTTTCATCAATGCCTCGGTCCAGACCAGGTCGTCATCGGCCGCGCCGGCGGCAATCCGGTACAGCTTATTATCGCCCTGGTCACGCAGGAACGTCGCGTATCGCCGTGCCTCGTCGGCGTACGCTTCGGCACGCATATTCCCGCCGCAGCCCCAGGCCTCGTTTCCAATTCCCCAGAACGGGACCTTCCACGGCTCGTCCCGGCCGTTGGCCTTACGCAACCGCACCATCGGCGAATCACCGGCACGGGTGAGATATTCGACCCACTCGCTCATTTCCTGGACGGTTCCCGAGCCCACATTGCCGTTCACATAGGCATCGGCGCCGAGCAGCTCACACAGCGCCATGAATTCGTGGGTACCGAAATGGTTGTTCTCCTGGACATCACCCCAGTACGAGTTGATCATCATCGGCCGATCCGCCTTCGGACCGATGCCATCACGCCAGTGATAAATGTCGGCGAAACAACCGCCAGGCCAACGCAAGTTCGGGATGTTCAGCCCACGCAGCGCCTCGACAACGTCCAGCCTGATCCCGCCCGCATTGGGAATCGGCGAGTCTTCACCAACGTAAAATCCGCCGTAGATGCAGCGGCCGAGGTGCTCGGCGAAGTGGCCGTAAAGATGCCGGCTGATTTGCGGTCCGGGAACGTCAAGGTCGACGACGAGGCGTGCGTCAGATCCACTCATGCTGGGCCTTTCGTGTTCAGTCGGTACGCGGGCCGAAGGTCAACTCGTACGTTTCGCCGGCGCCGGCCTGGATTTCGCGCCGGTCGGCATCGAGGTGTGGAGGCGGCAGAACGACGAGCGATCCGTCCACCTGCGGCCGGAGCCGGGTCGTAACCCGGTCCGGAGTCCAGTCAATGTCAACGGTGATGTTGCCGCGTGCCTTGAGCCCGGTCACCGATCCCGTTGGCCATTGCCGCGGCAGGGCCGGCAGAATGCGCAGCACACCGCCGTGGCTCTGTAGCAACATTTCCGCGATGCCCGCGGTCGCGCCGAGGTTGCCGTCGATCTGAAAGATCTCCGGCGGGTGCAGGTCGAACAGATTGTCCGCAGTGGACTCGGCCAACAGGATCCGCAGACTGTCCGCGGCCAGATCGGCCAGGCCGAACCGGGCCGCCAACGCGACCACCCAGGCCCGACTCCAACCGGTGCCGCCCCCACCATGCTTCAGCCGGTATTCCAGCGATTTACGCGCCGCCTCGGCTATGGTCCCGTTTACCTCGTCGCCCGGATAGACGGCCCACAAATGCGAAAGGTGACGATGACCCGGCTCGGCCTCGGCAAAGTCACGCCACCACTCGGCCAGCCGGCCATCCGCAGTGATCCGCGGCGTCCACAGCTTGGCCAGGGTCGCCTGCAACGTGGAGCGGAAATCCGGGTCGATACCCAATTCGGTCGCCGCCTTGATGCAGCCGCCGAACAGATCGCGGATCAGCCAGGCGTCCATTGTGGACGCGGCGCTCACCCCGGCCACTCCGTCAGCCGTATCGAACTGGTTCTCCGGAGAGGTGGACGGGCAGGTCACCAGCTCGCCGTTCGGGCCCGGAACCAGAAAGTCGAGCACGAATTCGGCCGCGCCCCGCATCGCCGGATACGCCTTGACAGCAAGGAATTCCCGGTCTCCGGTGAACGCATAGTGCTCCCACAGATGCGAGCACAACCACGCGCCGGCCATGGGCCAACACGACCAGACGGGATTGCCCGACTTTGCCCCGGCGGGCCAGGCGCTGCGCCACAGGTCGACGTTGTGGTGAACAGTCCAGCCCCGAGCGCGATAATGGGCCTGCGCCGTCGACTGGCCGGCGATCGACAAATCTTCGATCAGATCGAACAACGGCTCGTGGCACTCAGCCAGGTTCGCCACCTCGGCCGGCCAGTAATTCATCTCGGTGTTGATGTTGACCGTCCAGTTGGAACTCCACGGCGGACGGACCTGCTCGTTCCAAATCCCTTGCAGGTTGGCCGGTTGCGTGCCCGGGCGGGACGACGCGATCAGCAGATAGCGTCCGTACTGGAAGAACAGCGCGATCAGGTCGGGATCGGTTTCGCCCGCTCGAACCGCGGCCAGCCGCTCATCGGTGTTCAATTCGGCCTTCTCCGACGACGGCAATTCGAGCCCGACCCGATCGAAGAGCTGCCGGTAGTCTGCCACATGCCGCTCGCGTAAGTCGCTGAATGGCTGAGCAGAAAGCACACGGGCACGCTCGGCGCACCGGTGAACGAGGCCGGAATCCGCGACCGGCGCTTCGTCGTACGAACGAAATCCGGTATCGGCGACAATGATCAGCGTCGCAGCATTGGCGCCGATTACCTCTAAGCCACCGGCTGCCGCCCGGATCTCGCCATCGTCCACCGTGATGCGCAATGCCGCCGCAAACGGCATTCCAGCGGAATCGGCGTAAACAACGGGGACATCCTCGTGGTGATAATTCGGCGCCACATGGGCCGGTGCGCGGCCCTGCATTGTCACGGTTCCCTCGACCACGTCCACGGCGACCGGGTGCGCGGAATCCAGTCGAGCCACAAAGGACAGTCCGCCCGTAGTGTCGGCTGACCACTGGGCGACGATCGCATTGTTCGGGGCGGAGGCGAAGATCTGGCGCGAGAAACGGGTGCCGGCCACCCGATAGTCCACGCTGGAGATCGCTTCGGTCAGGTCCAATTGACGCACGTAGTCGCTGATGGATGCGCTGGGACTGAGCTGAATACGCAGGTCGCCCAGCGGCTGGTACGACTCGTTGTACGAACCCTGCATCGACTGCGCCACAGCGTCGGCGGCGGCGTAGTCCTCCTCCTCCAGCACCAAGCGCCGAAGCTCAGTCAACCCTTCGGCGGCGGCCGGATCAGGACGGCGCGGACCGCCGGACCAGAGCGTGTCGATATTCAGCGCAATGCGTTCGACCGAAGTACCGCCAAATACCATCGCGCCGAGACGACCGTTCCCGATGGGCAGTGCCTCCAACCAACGCTCGGCCGGACTGCCGTACCTCAACCGGAAACTCATGCCGCCCTCACCTCGACGCCGCCGAGAAAACCTTACACTGCGCGGACCCCGCCACCCAGGGTCGAAAACTTTCACCTCGAACGCGTACGCGGATCGGATCGGCACGGACGTGAGGTAGACAGCCAGCTGTGCAGTTGGCTGTCTATCGTGGTAGCGTCCAGTTGTGACGAAACGGCGGACGGAGTCAGCGGCGGCGAGCCAAGTGGCGGCCGACCTCCGGCTCTCCATCAGCCAACTCGTGCGGCGATTGCGGGAGCAGGTGGAGGGCAACGACCTCACCAAGTCGCAGACGGCCGTTCTGCTGCGACTGGAAAGCGATGGCCCGGCAACGGCCACCGCGCTGGCGCACGCCCAGGGAATGCGTCCGCAGTCGATGGCAAAGATCATTCATACGCTGCTGGACGCCGGTCTCATCGCTGGTTCGCCCGATCCACGAGATGGCCGCAAAACCGTGCTCAGCCTTACGCGGACGGCACGTGAACAGTTCCGCACCGGGCGCCGCGCCCGGGAAGATTGGTTGACGCAGGCCATCGACGCCAACCTCTCGCCCGAAGAAATCACCCAACTCTCGTTGAGCACCCATTTATTGCAGCGCTTGGCGAAATCGCCGTAACTGCCGACATTTCTGGTGTCTCCACAAAGGACTTGGCATGCCCATCACCGAAGTTGATTCGCGCACGGCCCTGATCATCATCGATCTGCAGAAGGGCGTTGTCGGTCTGCCGACGGCGCATCCGATCAATGACGTTGTTGAGAAATCGACTGCTCTGGCAGCGGAATTCCGACGTCGTGGCCTGCCGGTCGTTCTGGTCAATGTCGCCGGAACGCCGGCCGGCCGGACCGATGCCGGTGCCATGAACCTTTCCCTTCCCGATGACTGGACCGACCTTATTCCCGAACTCGACCAACAGCCAGACGATATTCTCCTCACCAAGTATGCGCGCAGCGCCTTCACCAAAACGGGTTTGGCCGATCTGCTGCGCGGCCGCGAGGTAACCCAGGTCGTCGTTGCCGGTGTCGCCACCAGCGGCGGCGTCGAGTCAACCGCCCGGGACGCGCACGAGCAGGGATTCCACGTGACCCTGCCGGTCGATGCCATGACCGATTCCGAGCTCGCCCGGCACGAGCACGCCGTGACACAGATCTTCCCGCGTATAGCCGAAACCGGCTTCGCAGAAGACGTTTTAGCCATTCTCGACCGGCGGTCATGACCGGCAAACCTTTCGGGTGGCGGTTCGTCAGCCCGCTGCTGCTGGGTTCAACGCTCAACCCGATCAACAGCTCGATGATCGCGACCGGACTGGTCGGCATCGGACTGGATTTCCACAAAGGACCGGGCACCACCGCATCGCTGATCTCGGTCCTGTACCTGTGCAGCGCCGTGATGCAGCCAACGATGGGGAAACTCGCGACGGTCTTTGGTGCGCGCCGCATTTTCATCACCGGGCTACTGATCCTGCTGGCCGCTGGGATCGTCGGCACGGCCGCACCTAATTTCGCGTTTCTGCTGCTGTCGCGGGCGATGATCGGGATAGGAACGTCGGCGGCGTACCCGACCGCGATGGCGCTGGTCCGTAAGCGGGCCGACGATATGCGCACCGGCGTACCCAGTCGAGTGTTGGGCAATTTCTCGATCGCGTCCCAGGTCACGGTTGTCGTTGGCCTGCCGCTCGGCGGATTGCTAGCCGGGGCCTTCGGCTGGCGGGCAATATTCTTTGTCAACGTGCCATTGGCGGCGGTGGCGCTGGTCTCCACGCTGGTCGGCGTCGCGCGCGATAAAGCGGCGGTGAAGCAGGAATCCCTGTTTGCGACGATCGACGTGCCAGGCATTGTGTTGTTCGCCGGTACGATCATCACCCTGCTGATATTTCTGTCGCACCTGAAATCGCCCAGTTGGTGGCTTCTGGCTACGGTCGTGGTGCTCGGCGCCGGTCTGATCAGCTGGGAGCGACGCGCGCCGCAGCCGCTGGTGGATGTCCGTATGCTCGGCCGGAATCCGCAATTGCTGCGTACGTATGTCCGCCAGGCGATCGTCTCGCTGGGCACGTACACCGCGTTATACGGCACGAGTCAGTGGATGGAAGAATCCGCTCATTACACGGCGTCCCAAGTCGGGCTAATCATGCTGCCGCTGTCGGCCGCGAGCATCGTTATCGCCCGTCTGGTCTCCGGGCGCGGTTGGATCCGCGTTCCGCTGTTGTTGACCGGCGGGTGGCTGCTGTTGACCGGGGCCGTCATGTTGTTGATTACCCGGAATTCGCCGGTCATTTTGCTGATCGGGATGTCGCTGCTGTTCGGCCTGGCCAATGGCTTCGGCGGTTTTGCCAATCAGGCGACCTTGTATATCCAGGCTCCCGCCGACGAGGTCGCGGTCGCCTCCGGGCTGTATCGGACGTTCACGTATTTCGGTGCGATCTTTTCCTCGAGCCTGATCGGCATCGCCTTCGGTTCGGCCGCCACCGACGCCGGCCTGCACGCTGTGGCTCTCGTGACGGTCGGCATCGGCGCCGCCATTCTGCTGATGACCACTGTGGACAGTAAGATCCCGTACCAGGCCAACAAATAGTCGTTACGTGCCGCAGCGGCGCACGGCCGGCACAGCGATCACTCCCGCGCTGGTCACGATGACCGTCAACGACCATAATCGGCGCACAGCCGATCCGAGGAGACACCGCTGCAAGCGACTGGAATTACGGCAAATCTCAGCGTTCCTGACGTAGCCGCGGCACGCGACTTCTACGTGGATTATCTCGGCCTGAGTATCGAGGGTTTCAACCTCGGCTGGGTGGCCAATTTCCAGTCACCTGACGGCCGGGCCACCATCCAGTTGGTTACCCGTGATGCGACCGCGCCGCACGACTCGGTGATTTCGGTAGGCGTCAATGACGTCGATGCGGCCTACGCCGAGGCGCGGGCGCAAGGATTCGAGATCGTCCACCCGCTGGTCACCGAGCCGTGGGGCGTGCGCCGATTCTTTGTCCGGGCGCCCGACGGCAACGTCATCAACATCGTCAATCACCGCGACTAGCGCTATACCTCGAACCGCTCGACCGTGGGCGTGATCCCGGGTGCCCACAACGCCATGATCGCATCCATGGCCGAGCTGTCGCGGGTGCGTTCGGCTTCCATATGGCGGGCCAGCAGGTCCTCGCTGGCCCAGCGTTCCATCAGCACGATCTTGTCCGGGTCATCCAGGCTCTGGAACAGCTCGTACTGCTCGCAGCCCTCGTCCTGCTGCGCCAACGACCGCACGGCCGCGAACGCATCGACAAACTCCCGGGCTTTGCCCGCAGTGACCGTGATTGTGACGACGTGTCGGATCGCCATGTGTTCTCTCCTCGGGCCAAACGCAAAAGTCAGAGAAACACCTGCACGGCGGCGTAGCAACCGAAACCGGCCAGGACCGCGGCACCGATATAGCGCACTGCACGGACCGGAATCCGTTCCAACAGCTTCTTGCCGACCAGGATCGCCAGGCCCGACACCAACCACAGACCCAACGCCGCACCCAAAGCGACCGAGAGCGGGTCGTGGTAGCGGGCGGTGAAATTGGCCGTCGTGATCTGCGTGATGTCGCCCCACTCCCCGATGAACACGACCGCGAAGCTGGTGGCCGCGACCTTCCACCACCGCAGTTGCGGCGCACCCAGCCGGGCAGCGTCCGGGCCGGGCTCATCCTCATCGGACCTGACCCCGTGCAGCATCCAGGCCGCGCCAGCCAGGAACAGCGCCGCCGACAATCCCGCGGTGACGCCCCGCGGAGCGAGGGCCAGCAGACCACCGGCCGCCGTGGCCAGCGCGACGTGGGCGGCGAACGCGACCGCGACGCCGACCCACACGTACAGCGGCCGGTACCGCGTGCCGAGAATCAGCGAGGCGAACAGCGACTTGTCCGGCAACTCCGCGACGAACGTCACGGCGAGCACGGTCGCCAGCACGGCAACGTCAAGCATTGAGGAGTCCTCGCCCATCAGGCCACAACCGGACAGCTGTGGCAGTTCGGCGAAGGTCTCGTCCACCCGCTCGTAAGGCAGGTTCCGCACGCCGGGTGCGATCGGCACACCAGCATGTCGACGCGACAGATTCTGGACTACTCCCCTTCGGCACCCAGGATGCCGGTCGAGGGGACAACTGTCAACGAGTTACGCAATTGAGCAGGCGTGCAACCGGCCACAAAGGAACCTCCATCGGTGGCGATCATGGGTAACAATCGGCATCAACCATGAGCACAGACCCCGCAACCGATGCAGCCCGGCGGCGTACAGCGACGGCCGATCCGACCGGTCCCCAGCTGCACGCCGCCGCGAGCACGTTTGATCTCCTGTCCGCCCCGACCCGACTGCATCTGGTCTGGCTGCTCAGCCGCGGCCGCGAGTATGACGTCGGTGCGCTCGCCGACGAGATCGGGGCCAACGTAGCCGCCGTCAGCCAGCACCTGGGCAAGCTCCGGCTGGCCGGCCTGGTCGCGGCCCGCCGCGCCGGCCGACACCAGTACTACACGGTCACCGACCCGCACGTCATCGCGCTGGTCGAGCAGATCTTCGCCCACATCGCACCAGATGGCACCCTCGCCCCGGACCCGCCAAGCTGACCGAGCGGACCAGACTGACCAAGCCGACCGAGCTCAGCCAGTCGTCCAATATTCGCGCATCAGCTCGCCGGCCCAGTCCGGCTGGCCGACATCGCCGCGCGGCCCGAACTCGGCCATGTATGGCTTGATGTCCAGGACCGGAGTGCCGTCGACCGCGTCCAATCCGGACACTCGCAACGTGCGACCGTCCACATCGAGTACTCGGCAAATCGTGGCGCCAATACGATTCGGCCGATTCTTGACCCGCTGCGCGAACACTCCGACCCGGGGCCAATCCGGGTTGCCGCGTGGATGCCGGGCACCGCGCTCCACCTTCTCGGGCTGGACCCGATCAAAGTGATACAGGATTTCGACATGGCTGAATTCGGTCAGTCCTAACAGCGCCTCGGGCTCGAATTCGTCCGCGAGTACGACCGAAACCTCTTCGCGGTCCCAGTCGTCGTCGGCCACCTCTTGTCGCGTACTCACGACGAACCCCACCGGCTCCATGAGAATCGACACAGCCACGCCCTCCTCGAAATACCCGTACAAATCCCGTGCCGGACCAACGTCCGATTCGTTCAAGACCGGCGGCACCCCGGACCGTAGTCTTGCCCCCATGAGCGATGAATCCCGGCACATCAGCACGCATATCAACCGACCGGCCCAGCAGGTCTACGAGTACGCCAGCAATCCGGCGAACCTGCCCGAATGGGCTCCCGGCCTCGGCAGTGCGGTCCAGTACGTCGACGGGAACTTGGTTGTGGATTCACCGATGGGCCAGGTTGTGGTCGTCTTTGCGCCCCGGAACGAATTCGGGATCCTTGATCACCACGTCACAGTGCCGAGCGGTGAGACGTTCTACAACCCGATGCGGGTCACTGTGGACGGTAGCGGCAGTGAGGCCGTATTCACACTGCGACGCCAACCGGGAATGAGCGACGAGGATTTCGACCGCGACGCCGACGCCGTGGCCGCCGATCTCGCCGCGCTGAAGCGAATCTGCGAGCAGCCGTAAGGCTCGTCACCAGCGGCTGGAACAGCGGAAAGTGCAACACACGCTTGGGTACGATCCGAGCCATGTCCGAGGAGAGCCGACCCAATCCGCAGGTCGAACAGCCGCGCGCGGCCGCTATGGCCTCAGCGCGCGACATCCTGTTCGCCAACGGTTGGGACGCCGTAACCCGGGCCGAGGTGGCCAACCGCAGCGGCGTGGACCAGACGACGCTCCACCAGCACTGGCCGACCATCGACCAACTGCTCCGCGACGTGTTGCTGGCCGAATGCTCGATAAGCCACCCCACGGTCAGCGGTGACACTGAGGCGGACCTCGTGGCCGAACTCGATGCATTCCGCGATCAACTGCAGGATCCGGGCATGGAACGGGTAATGGTCACGATCATGGACCGAGCCTCGGTCAATCCGGACTTCGCTCAGCTGCGGGACGCTATGTACCGGGCCTGTTCACAATCGCTCGCCGGTATCGTCCGCAAGGCCAAAGCGACCGGCCAGATCGACGCCGGTCTGGACGTCGGGCAGGCCGTGGCCGAATTGGCTGGACCGCTCATTTTCCAACAATTCGTTGGGCACAAACTCGTCGGACGGACATTTATCGAGCGGACCGTCGAGAGCTTCCTGCAGGCCCACGGGCGGCGTCGCTAAATACCCGACCCGGCGGCCGCTAGAGGACCGGCAGCGAATTCGGGACCAGCGACGGCCGCGCGCCCGCGCCGTAACAAAACTCGGTCAGCAACAGGTTGTTGATCGCCTCCGGTACCGCGGCTGGCACGGTCAACGAACGATCCATCGATACCGTGATCTGCCGTTGCCCGTCGGTGCTGTCGAAGCTGTATGTCAGGAATCCCGGAACGCTTCCGTCGTGTCCCAATATGGTGCCGGCGCAGCCCTGGGCACTCATCAAACCGAGTCCGTACCCGTCGATCGAATTGATCGGAACCGTCTGCTCCATTTCGGCCAGTTGCGCGGGCGGGAATAGTTTCGCGGTCAGAACCGCGCGGTAGAAGCGATTCAGGTCGTCCGTTGTGGACACGATGGCGCCCGCGGAAAAGGCCCAGGTCATGTTGTACGTCGTCAGGTCGGTGAGCGGAGCGCCGGCAGCGAGCTGTTCGTAGCCGTGTTCGGCCGGATTGGGCAGGAACGGAAATGCGCCGGCCAAATAGGTGCGCCGCAATCCGAGCGGGCCGATAATCCGCCGCTGCAGTTCGGCCGCCACGCTGTGGTGGGTGAGCTTTTCGATGAGCAGACCGAGCACGATGTAATTGGTATTGGAATACGACCACTGCGTGCCGGGCGTGAACAGCAACGGCTTCGCGGTCGCGATGTGTACCAGCTGCAGCGGCGTATACGTACGGAATCGGCGGGTGGCGAGCGCCTGCGCCGTTGGCCAGAGCACGCTCGGCTGCATATTCGCGTAATCGACGAGCCCACTGCGGTGCTGCAGCAATTCGTGTACCGTGATGCTTTGCTGGTACGGCAGCAATCCAGGCAGATACCTGCTGATCGGCGCGTCCAGCTGGACCTGCTTTTCGGCGATCAATTGCAGCACGATTGTGGCGATGAAGCTTTTGGTAATGCTGCCGACCCGGAATTCACCGCGGGTGTTGGGCTGGCGTTCCGAGTCGACGGTGGCGTGACCGGCGACGCTGCGCCACGTGCCGTTCTCATCGCGCACTTCCACACTCAGGCCGGTGATTCCGGCCGCGACGATGGCGTTCTCCGCCGCTTGCAGGGCCGAACGCGGAGGTGGCGGCGGTGCCGTGGACGCCTGCGCTGGACTAACGACCGTGAGGACGGCGGTCAGTGCCGCCATGCTGCCGATCAGAGCACGCCGGGAAATCGTCACGAATACGAACTCTACTGCGAAATCCCGCTATTGCGTCGCTTTCGATGGGACATGATCGCCGCCGGGACCAGCGCAATGGTCAACAGCGCCGAGGTCAGCATTCCGCCGCGCACGCCGGCCACCTGCACCAGCGGTCCACTCAGGGCCAACCCCACCGGGGCGGCGACGGCCGTACCGGCCGACCAGAGCGTCAACACCGGTTGGTGCCGGGCGGGATCGAGCAGATCCTGCACCAGGCTGTACGCCACCGGCGTGAACGGGGCGTAGATCAGGCCACCGACCGCCAGCGCGATCGCCGCGACGAGCGGGCCGGACGCCGCGGCGAGCAACAGAACGCAGCCGGCCCACCCGCCGATGATCGCGATGAGCAGGCCGACCTGCGGCAGCCGGCGCAATTGGTTGGTGACCGCCGCCCCGAGCAACGCCCCGATCCCGAACCCGGTCCAGATCGCCCCGAGTGTGCTGGCTGGTGCCCCGAAATCGTGCCGGACCAACAACGGCAGCGCGACCTCGACCGGCATATAAAACAGGTTGAACAGCACAACGACCAGGAAAAGCCAGCCCGCGGTGGGGACCGTACGCAGAATCGACCAACCTGATTCCGCCCCGCCATCGGTATTTCGCTTCGACATGGGCGGTACCGCGATGAACAGGACCGCCAGCAGTACGAGAAAACTCGCGCCGTCAAGCAACAACACAAAAGCCGGGCTGACCGCCGCGGCCAGCACACCACCGATGACCGGCCCGATCGCGTAGGCGGCAAGGCTGTCGCTGACACCCAGCAGCGCGTTCACGGAGAACCGGCTTTCGGGCGCGGCCAATTGGGTCGCGATCAAACGCCGCGCGCTGGCCGCGGTCAACCGCAACCCGCAACCGAAGAACAGCGCCGTACCCAGCGCCCACAACGGCAGCAGCCCGGCCATCGCCAGCGCGGCGAGGCCGACCAACACAACGCTCCGCAGCACACAATCGGCCAGCATCAGTCCCCGCGGCCGGAACCGCCGCCGCCCCAGCCCGAACAGCAGGCTGGCCGCGACCGCCAGCGCGTACGGTGCCGCCTCGATCAGCGAAATCGCCACCGCCGGATTGAGCCGGCCGTGTATCCGCAATGTCTGCAGCGGCAGGGCGACGATCACCATCCCGTCACCGATTTTCGAAATCACGTCGCCGCCCAGCAGGAATGCCAGGCGGCGGTCGCGCAGCACCTGCCGGTAGGACTGCTGGAGAACGTCGGCCACGTTCGCTAGCGTCGATCCTCAAGTGCGCTTGAGGGCAACCATTTCCGAGGACATTCATGCGAACGTATTCGATCGGCCAGGTCGCCGGCCGGAGCGGTCTGGCCGTATCAGCGCTGCGTTATTACGACGAACTCGGCCTGCTGGGTGAGGTACCGCGACGGGCCGGCGCACGACAATTCCCGGGCACAATCTTCCGGCGGTTGGCGCTGATCCGGGCCGCTCGGGAGGCGGGTTTCACGCTGGCCGAGATCAAGGAACTACTCGACCAGCGGCCCGCGGACAACGTGCGACAACAGTGGGAGGCGCTCGCCGCCCGCAAGCTCCCCGAACTCGACGCGCTGATCGACCGGCTGTCGCGGTTACGCGAGAACGTCGCCAACTGCCTGGCCTGCGGCTGCCTCAGCCTCACCAACTGCGTGATGCTGCAGTCTCACCAGGGCGCTTGAGTGCTGTTCCGGCGCTGGAACTGCGGCAACCGCTGCAGCGCGTACGGGTACGGCAGTGGCCGTTCGCTCGCCTCGGTCAGTCGCCGCACCTGGTCATCGGACAGCGCCCAGCCGGTCGCGCCGAGATTGTCTTCCAGCTGACGCAATGAGCGCGCGCCGACAATTGCGGCGGTGACGCCAGGCTGTTGCACCAGCCAGCGCAGCGCCACCTGCGCCGGTGTCCGGTCGACCTCTTCTGCGACCGCCACCACCGCTTCGACAATGCGCCAGGTGCGGTCGTTGTCGTGCTCGGCCCAGGCGCCTTCGGCGGCCGCGCGGGAACCGGCCGGCGGGTTGCCCATGTCCCGCCGGTATTTCCCGGTCAGCCAGCCACCGGCCAGCGGACTCCAGGCGATCAGCCCGGCGCCTTCGCCCAGGCATACCGGGACCAGCTCGCATTCGGCGTCCCGCTCGATGAGGTTGTACAGCGGCTGCAGGCAGCTGTACGGCTCCCAGCCCTGCTGCCGGGATCGGTCGATCGCCTTCTGCAGCTGCCAACCGGTGTAGTTGCTGGCGCCGATGAACCGTACTTTTCCGCTCGTCACCAACGTGTCCAGTGTGGACAGAGTTTCGTCGAGCGGGGTCGCGTCGTCGAACAGGTGCACTTGATAAAGGTCGATATAGTCGGTGCCCAGCCGGCGCAGGCTGTCCTCGACCGCGGACAGAATATGCTTACGTCCGAGGCCTTGCACCGGGGCGTTCTCGCGCATTTCACCGTAAACCTTGGTCGCGATGACCAGATCGTCGCGCTGTTTTCCTTTCAGCCAACCGCCGAGGATTTCCTCAGAGCGGCCGAAGGAATACGTATCGGCGGTATCGATGAAGCTGCCACCGGCCTCGGTGAAGGCGTCGAGCATTTCGTGCGCGACGATCTCATCGGCCTCCCGACCGAACGTCATCGTGCCCAGGCAGAGCTCGCTGACCTTGAGCCCGGTGCTGCCCATGAAGCGGTATTCCATTGTCATCCTTTACGATTTCGGTCCTGGTCCGGCCAGCCTAAAGCGCGATGCGCGGCCTTGGCCGGTCCACTTACGGGCCGGAATCCCGTACCAATCACGCGGCCAAGAATGTCGGTGCTGCGCCCTAGCATGCTGCGCACCGATCAATAGAGGGAGCCGATATGGAAATCAAGCGACAAATAGTCGTATTCGACGCCGCCGACATTGCCGCCGAGAGCGCGTTCTGGGCCGGGCTACTCGGCGGGACCGTGGAAGCCGCGGACGATTGGCACAGCGTCGTGGTTGATGGCGAGGGGCGACTGGGCATTCAGCGGGCGCCGAATCATGTCGCACCGGACTGGCCGGACGGCGCGTCCCAGCAGCTTCATCTCGACCTGTACGTGGATGACCTGGCGGCGGCACACGAGGAAGCGCTCGCGCTCGGGGCCCGGCTGCTGAAGCCGGCCGACGATCCCCATGCGGATGAGGGATTCCAGGTCTACGCCGATCCGGCCGGGCACCCGTTCTGCCTCTGCTGGGGCTAGGCGAGCCGATAATGTGCCCGGGCGGCGGCGTTGGCCAGATCCACATCGTCCGCCGCCGGAGCGGATGCGATCACACGCCGCGGGTACGGGACCTGCACACTCCCGTCGGCGGCGAGCCGGGCCGCTTCGAGCGCGACCAGGCGCGGGCGCCGGAGCGGGCCGAGACCAACCAGGGCCCAAGCCGCCGCGTAGCGGTCAGATCCGCAACAGGCCACGGCCCGGATACGTCCGATCCGGCGCCCGGTACTGTCGCGGAGTTCGCGATCCTCAAGCTGTTCCTCGTTCTGGACCTTGATCATCCCCAACTCCTATCTACTACTTCAGTGTAGTAGATGGATACGGTTAACGCTGCCAGTCGGCCTGCGCCCGCTCGAACCGCTTCTCAGTGATCCGCTCGACCGCAACCGCGCTCGCGGCGGTGCCCAGCATCAGGGCCACCAGCACGGCGGCCACCATACGGCGCGGTCGCGGCGGCGGCGACAACAGCGCCCGGGTCCGGTCGACCACCGGACCGGCCGCCATCAGCAACGCGGTGGCGGGCCGACTTCCGACCGGATGGGCCGCGCGCGCCAGTGCGGCCCGGGCCACTGCGCGGGCGGCCAGTTGCCGGTCGGCGACGTCGTTCGCGGCGTCGTCGTCGGCCCAGCGTTCCACGCCGAGGCGCACCGCGGCCGCGGTCATACGCAGCAACGGGTTGGCGGCGGCCGAAACGTCGGCGAGCAATAGGTACAGGTAATGGTGGTGCCGTAAATGCGAGGCCTCGTGCGCCAACAGCACCCGGCGCTCGGCGGGAGTCAGCGCCTCCAACATGGCCGTGGTGACCACGATCCGGCCGGCAATGCCGGGCAATGCGTAGGCGTCGGGGACGCTGTCCTCGACGACGACCATTCCGGCCGCGCCGGGACCGAGGCGATGACACGTCACGCCGGCCGCCCACAACGCGCCCGCTGTCCGTATCGCCCGAACCACCGCGGCGGCGAACAACCCGATCACGGCCAACCCGGCCACGAGCCCGACCGCCGGAGCCAGCGACGGCGCGACCGGGTCCAGACTCCGAAGAGCAGCCGGCGACCAATGCCCGATCAGGGCGATCCAGGCGTTCTGCGCCAGCAGGGTGAAGGCCAGCACCGCCAGCGCGAACCCACCGGCCAACGCGACCAACAGCCCGGTCGCGGCGAGCAGTCGCACCGCGTGGCTCGGCGGGAGCAGCCGGCCCATCCGGCGGGCGGTCGCGGCCAGAACGGCCGAAATGACCCACGGCGTCAGCATCGCCATCAGCACGAGGCTCACGGAGGATCCTGGCGGTCCACACCGGACAGTAGGTCGTTCAGCAGCCGTTCGTCGTCGGGATCGAGTTCGGCCACGAACCGGGCCAGCGCCGCCGGGCGGTCGGCGTCACGGTCCAGGAGCCGGCGCATCCGACGGGCGGTCAGCGTGGCCGTGTCGGCCATCATGCGGTACGCATATCCGCGCCGGACCCGCTCCCGACTGACCGCACCCTTGTCGCACAACCGGACCAGCGCGGTCATGACGGTCGTATAGGCAAGCTCGTCACCGAGCGCGTCGCGTACCTCGGCCGGAGTCAGGGCGGCGTTGGCAGCGGCCAGGACGGCCAGCACTTCCTGCTCCAGAACACCCGCGCCCCGACGTCGCTCCGCCACAACGCCCCCTCTTACTACGACAGGCAATGTCGTAGATCCCGGTTCTCTACTACAAGTTATGCAGTAGCGTTGCCTTGCCTGGCCGGCAAACTCCCGCGAGCCGGTCAGGCGCTCCCCGCAGTATTAATGGGCAGTATCCACGGTCCGCGTTAATCCCGTGGCATTACCGCATGTCCATAAAGGAACGTTCGTATGCCGGCTGCCAGTTGCTTGCGTACCCGATGGCTATTCGAGGGCGGCTCTCCACACCCAGGACGTGACGCGCGCGTGGCCGGGTAATTCGTCCCGTCCGGTAGCCCAGAGCAATACGTCCGTGGCCGGTCCTTTCGGGGCATTCGGAAACAGGCGTTTCAGAACCGGCGCGCACATCGCTTCCGGCGGCATCCAGCTGATACCCAAGCCCTGCGCGATGTCGTACGTATGCAACAGGATTTCGGCGACTCCCATCGCGGCGAATCCAGCCGGGTCGCACGGTCCCCAATGCCAGGCGCGGGATTTCGGGTCGGCGGTCGCGACGGCGGATTGCAACAGACCGCCGCAGGCGCCGACGATTCGCAGCAGATCGGTTGGGCTGGCGTCTTCGCGGACCCGGAGATCAAGCGGCAGGTACGCCGTTTGTGGCAGCCCCGCGACCTGGGTCGCGTACGCGAGCAGGTCGTGCGCGATATGAGCGGCGGTCTGCCAACAACTCCAGGTCAACGATCCGGCTGGCACCGTCCAATCCCGCTGGGCGGCGGGCTGGAGAATGCGAGACGTTTCCGTCACGGCGGCAAGGATCATTTCGCTTGCGCCCGGAGGCCGATTAACGTCGGAGCTGTCGCGGTTTCCTCAGTGGACACCGGCTCAGTATCGCGCGATCGTTGCCGCACAAATACCCGAATAGGTACGGGGTCCGCGGCGGCCTAAGATCGATCGACCAGATTTCAGTACGTAGGTGGATGGCGCTGCGATGACCGAACCCACCTGGCCCCGGCCCGTACCTTTCATCGGCGACCCGACCGCGGCCGCCACCCGCGCGGCTGACCCCACCGGCTGGGCCTTCGATCCGGCCACCGTTGACGCGTTCCACACGGTGGTGGCCGCGCGCCGCGACGTCCGCCGGTACCGACCTGACCTGGTTCCGGACGAGTTGCTGCGCCGGGTGCTCGCGGCCGGGCATCAGGCGCCATCGGTCGGACATTCGCAGCCGTGGCGTTTTATCGTCATCCGCAGCCAGGCCACGCGCGATGCAGCGGCGGTACTGGCCGACCGGGAACGGTTGCGCCAGGCCGATCAGCTCGTGCCCGACCGCCGGGCCCGCCTGCTTGACCTGCAACTGGACGGCATCCGCGAAGCGCCGATCGGGATTGTCGTCGCGTGCGACCGCCGGGCGCCGGCCGCCGGCGTACTCGGCCGGGCCAGTTTCACCGATGCCGATCTGTGGAGTTGCGCCTGCGCGATCGAGAACATCTGGCTGGCCGCCCGCGCGTCCGGCCTCGGCCTCGGTTGGGTCACGCTGTTCCAACCGGCCGACCTGGCCGCGTTGCTGTACCTGCCCGACGGAATCACCACGCTCGGCTGGCTCTGCCTCGGCTGGCCCGACGAGCGTCCGCCCGAACCGGGCCTGCAGCGGCACGGTTGGTCGCATCGGTTGCCGCTCGACGACGTGATCCTCGCCGAACGATGGCCGGCCGGCGACGAACCGGCGGAGCCGGTCTCGCACCTCGCCGGTCCGGACCCGGCGGCGGTGGTGGCCGGCCGCGATACCGGCGATGACCTGCTCACCGTCCCCGGCTCGCTCGGGGTGTTGGACGGCGCCGTGAACCGCGTACTCGCCCTCAGCGAAATCGCACCCGCGACCGGGACGCTGATCGTCGCGGCAGCTGACCATCCGGTCGCGCGCTACGGCGTTTCGGCCTACCCCGCGTCGACCACCGCCGATGTCTTCTCTGCGACCCAGGCCGGGGTTTCCCTCGGCGCCACCACTGCCAGCCAGGTTGGCCTGCGGGTCGAAAGCGTCGACACCCGACCGAGCCAGCCTGCCGGCGACCTCGTCGAGTCCGATGCTCTCGCGAGCGCCGACGTCGATGCGCTGATCCAGCGTGGCATCGAACTCGGGCGGAAAACCGCGCGACACGGGCTGATCTGCCTGGGCGAGGTCGGGATCGGCAACACCACGGTCGCGGCCGCCATGGTCGGCGCGATGCTCGGTCTGCCGGCTGATGACGCTGCTGGCCTGGGCTCCGGGGCCGACTCCGCGATGATGCAACGCAAGCGCGACGTCGTGGCTCGCGCGGTCGGCCGCGCCCGGGCGATTTACGGCGACCAGTTGCGTGATCCTGGGGTGGTACTCGCCAGTCTCGGCGGGCCGGAATTCGCCTTGCTGGCCGGGATCACGCTCGGGGCGGCCGAGTCCCGTGTTCCGGTCGTACTCGACGGGCTGGCGACGTCGGTGGCGGCGCTGCTCGCGGTTCGGATCGAGCCGGCGGTGCAGAGCGCACTGGTCGCGGGCCAGCTCAGCCGAGAACGCGCGCATCGGGCCGTGCTCACCGAACTCGGGCTGGAACCGCTGCTGGAATTACGGTTACGCGCCGGCGAAGGGGTCGGTGCCTGCCTGGCGGCGCAGCTATTGCTCACCGCGTTACGCACCCGAAAGGCAACAGCCCGCGTCACTGAGCAATGAGGCTGCGGCCTATAACCGATTGTCCTTGGCCGCAGCCGTACCTACGTTGAGGCAATGGATGAACGGCGGAAAGATCACGGCCTCGACGGGGCACCGTACGACCGCACCACGGATCTGGGCCACCCGAAGCCGTCCCGCCGACAGGGCCAAACGGTCCTGCATCCCGCCGGCAATTCATGCGTATCTGAATTACCTGCACGACAACGGTTTCGACGCGGCACCGCGAATTGTCGGCGATGGATTCAATGCGAACGGGCACGAGGTTCTTAGCTGGATTGACGGCACGATTCACCCGCATACGGCATGGGCATCCGGAGGAATCGCTGCATGTGATTGGCCAGCTTTTACGGCGACTTCACATTGTCAGTCGTGGGTTCGTGCCGCCGCCTGACGCGCACTGGATGCCATGGACCATGCACTCCGATGTGCCGGGGACCACCATCGGTCACGGCAACATCGCCCCGTGGCATATCGTTTTCCGCGACGACCGTCCGGCTGGGATTATCGGCTGGGAATTCTCCGGGCCGGTCGATCCGCTCGAGGAAGTCGCGGTCACGGCCTGGTATTGCGTGCAGTTTTTCGATGACGACCTCGCCGACCGCCAGGGCTTGCCGTCCGCGGCGAGGTGGGCCTGCTCAGGGATATCCCTGACGGCCTAAGCCTTATAGCGCAGCCCATCCAGCAACAGGTCCAGCAGCCGACCGGCCTGTTCGCGTTCCCCGGTTTCCGACGCCGCGATGGCAATACCGGACAGGCCGATCAGCACGTCGTCGGCGGCGATATCGTCCCGAACAACGCCGTCGGCGACGGCCGCCGCGAGCAGCTGCTCCAGCGCGCGATTAAGTAATTCACGGCTTTCGGCGAACGGGTCGGTGCCGGCGGCGATGACGGCCCGCAGCGCGTCGCCCATGCCGAGCTTGGTCGTCATGTAATCGACAAAACGATCCATCCACGTACGGAGCGCCTTTTCCGGCGGGAGCGAATCAAGCAACTCGCTCGCGGCGTCGCAAACGCCGACCAGTTCATTGCGGTAGGCCGCCTCGATCAGTGCCTCTCGGGTCGGGAAATGCCGATACACCGTGCCAACGCCGACCCCGGCCTCGCGCGCGATCGCACCGATCGTCGCCCCGGTCCCATCCTCGGCGAACGCGCGCGCCGCCGCCGCGAGCAGCCGGTCGCGGTTGCGTTGGGCATCCGCGCGCAGCCGCGGACTGCTGGGTTCGTCCATGCCGGTCATCACACCCCTTTGCAACCGGAATGAGTTCCGGTTACTGTCGAAGTACCGGAACGCCTTCCGGTTACAGCTTACCGCCGGGTCGGTGGGCGCCAGCCGACGCTGCGGACACGGACGATTTGGACACGAACATGAACAAATTCACCACGCCGTTCGATCAGAACTCCACCGCTGACGACGTGCTCGACGGCGTCGACTTATCCGGCCGGCGGGCAATCGTGACCGGCGGCGCGTCGGGCATCGGCGTAGAAACCGTACGTACCTTGGCCGCACATGGCGCCGCCGTCACCCTGGCCGTGCGCAACCTCGCGGCCGGCCACCGGATCGCGGGCGAGATTTCCGCCAAGACCGAGGGCGCCGACCTGACCGTGGCCCGACTCGACCTGGCCGACCAGTCCTCTGTGGACGAATTCGTGGCGAACTGGGCCGGCCCGCTGCACATTCTGGTCAACAACGCCGGGATCATGGCCGTGCCCGACCGCCAACTCTCCCCCGAGGGCTGGGAGTTGCAATTTGCTACGAACCATCTCGGGCATTTCCACCTCGCCCTCGGTCTGCACGATGCGTTGGCCGCGGCCGGCAACGCCCGGCTCGTGGTGGTCAGTTCGAGCGCGCATCGCCGGTCACCGGTCGTGTTCGACGACATCAACTTCGAACGGCGCGAATACGAGCCCTGGCTGGCGTACGGACAATCCAAAACCGCGAACGTACTTTTCGCGGTCGAAGCAGCCAAACGCTGGGCCTCGGACGGCATCATCGCCAATGCCCTTATGCCCGGCGGGATTCGTACCAACCTGCAGCGCTACGTCGAAGCCGAGCTGAACGCCCGATTCGCTTCGTACCCCTGGAAAACCGTGGAACAGGGCGCCGCGACCTCGGCGCTGCTGGCCGGATCCCCACTGCTCGACGGTGTCACGGGCCGGTATTTCGAGAACTGCAACGAGCCGGAGTTGACTACAGATCCAGACGGTTACGCACCCGGCGTTCATCCGCATGCCCTCGATCCCGAGGCCGCCAGCCGTCTGTGGGATGTGTCAATGGATTTGGTGGGCAAATAGAATTCGAGCATGACGACGGACGAGCTATACGCGGATTTCGCGATACGTGAGGCGCGCGGGGTTTCGCCGTCGTACGAGCGGCTGTCGCTCGCGGTCTCCCGCGAGCGGCGGC
>JBEDUI010000006.1:0-53971 GCA_040414495.1 Mycobacteriales bacterium | reverse complement strand
CAGGGAGCCGATGATGACGATGTTCGAGGTATGGGCGCCGAATGCCACTTCGGTGCGCCTGCACACCGCCAACGCCGACCACGAATGCGCCCGGGACGAGCAGGGCTTCTGGCGGGTCGACCTGCCTGACCTGACCGCTGGTACTGAGTACACGTACCTGCTCGGCGAGGACGACGCCAAGATCCCCGACCCGCGCTCACGTTGGCAGCCATACGGGGTGCACGGGCCGAGCCGGGTCTACGACCAGAACTCCTACGACTGGGCCGATGGCGCCTGGACCGGTCGGCAACTGGCCGGCGGCGTGATCTACGAACTACACGTCGGCACGTTCACCCAGGTGGGCACGTTCGATGCGGCGATCGAGCGGTTAGACCATCTGGTCGAGTTGGGCGTGGATTTCGTTGAGCTGCTCCCGGTCAACGCGTTCAACGGGACGCACAACTGGGGTTACGACGGTGTCGGTTGGTACGCGGTGCACGAGGCGTACGGCGGGCCGGATGGACTGAAGCGGCTGGTCGATGCCTGCCACCAGCGTGGCCTGGGTGTGGTGCTCGACGTCGTCTACAACCACCTCGGCCCGAGCGGCAACTTCCTGGACCGGTTCGGCCCGTACTTCACCGCCGCCACCAACACAGCCAATCCCTGGGGGGCGAGCCTGAACCTCGACGGACCGGACTCCGACCCGGTCCGCCGGCACATCATCGACAACGCCTTGATGTGGCTGCGGGATTATCACGTCGACGGGCTGCGGCTGGATGCCGTGCACGCGCTGGTCGACCACCGGGCCCAGCATCTGCTCGAGGCGATGGCGGTCGAGGTCGACGCGCTGTCGGCGCACCTGGGTCGGCCACTCAGTCTGATCGCCGAGTCAGACCTGAACGATCCGAAGCTCATCACGCCGCGGGAGGCCGGCGGATATGGGCTCACCGCCCAGTGGAGCGATGACTTCCACCACGCGCTGCACACCGCGTTGACCGGCGAACGGCAGGGGTACTACGCCGACTTCGGGTCGCTGGCCACGCTCGCTACGACCTTGACCCACGCGTTCTTCCATGCCGGTACGTGGTCCAGCTTCCGTCGCCGGCACCACGGCCGCCCGGTCGATACCGCGCGCACCCCGGGTTGGCGCTTCCTGGGTTACCTGCAGAACCACGACCAGATCGGCAACCGGGCCACCGGCGACCGGATCAGCGCCACGCTCTCCACTGGGCTGGTCAAGGTCGGGGCGACGCTGGTGCTCTGCTCGCCGTTCACGCCGATGTTGTTCATGGGCGAGGAATGGGCCGCGTCGACGCCGTGGCAGTTCTTCACCAGCCACCCCGAACCCGAACTGGCGGCGGTTGTCGCCCGCGGTCGCTACGAAGAGTTCGCCGCGCACGGCTGGACCGGGGACGTACCCGACCCGCAGGAACCCGAGACGTTTCTGCGATCCAAACTCCGCTGGGACGAGCTGGATGAGGAGCCGCACGCCGAGGTGCTGGCCTACTACCGGCAGCTGCTCACGCTTCGGCGCGACCGGCCCGAGCTAAGCGATCCGCGGCTGACCGCGGTCGAGGTGGACTACGACGAGGAGGCCCGGTGGCTGGTGCTGCGCCGCGGCGGGCTGGCGGTTGTCGCCAACCTGGCGGCGTTCCGGCAGCCGGTGCCGATCGGGTCGACCGCGGTCGAGATGCTGCTCGCCTCCGCGCCCGGGTTCGTCTATGCCGGTGAGGAGCTAACCCTCGACGGCGAATCGGCCGCGGTCCTGCTCGTTCGCTAATTCGACGATCCCGCTAGTCCGCTCACGCTCGGTCCTACTCGCCGGCTGGGACTCGAGCGCCACTGCACCGAATGTGACACCTCGGCGTTCAGCCGCCGCCACAAACAACCCCCATGTCACGGTCGCTGCAATCAACGTCCTCCCTCGGTCCCATCCTCGTCACGCCAGTCCCGCGTCGATCACCACCCGGCCGGCCCGACCGCCGACTCAACGCCATTGCAGCGAACGTGCCACCAGCGCGGTCTGACACCGCCAAAAACAACCCCCATGTCACGCTCGCTGCAATCAGCGCTGCTTGCCCCCTCGTCCGACCACCCCGGTGTCACGCTCGCTGCAATCAGCGCTGCTTGCTCCTTCGTCCGACCACCCCGGTGTCACGCTCGCTGCAGTTGGCGCGCGTTGCCGGCGGTCCGACCGCCCTCTGGTCAGGCTCACTCCAGTCAAGGTCGCCCGCCGCTCCCAAACAGACCATGAACCGCTGACCGCAACCAATCCGCCGTGAATTGCCGATGGCCGTTCGGCGTACGAGAACACGCCAACCGGCGGGCACCGATCGGCCTAGGTATCGGCTGCCGCTTGGCACGTACTGAGCCGAGTGTCTCGCTGGCGACGAAACGGCATGCTTGCGAGGATTACTCGCGTCCGAATCCTGATCGCTTGTCGCATTCTCGTGAAATCCTTTGCTGAACCTTTGCCTTTCAATGAGGAAATCTCGGTCTCAAATCGTGCCAAAACATGCAGGATTCGGACTAGCTGCCCCGCGACGGGCGGGGCGAGGGGAGGCCTGATGCGACACCAACACCGCCACAACGACGCAAACGCGGGCCGACAAAAGCGACGTATCGCCCTCGGGGTAGGGGCCGCCGCCGTGCTCGTGACCGGCATATGGGCCGGCTCGGCATCGGCTGCGCAGCCTTCCGGGAACACCCCATCGCAGAGCCATACGTACGTCAGCAACTGCGGCACTCCGGCCCACTCCGGCTACGCCACCTGCTTCTCGATGCACCGGACCGCCGCGGCCCAACCCCGCACGCCGGCCGCCGCGCCGGACGGCCTCGGACCTTCGGACCTGCAGTCGGCGTACAACCTTCAGCCGGGCAGCACGGCCGAGACGGTCGCGATCGTCGACGCATACGACGACCCGAACGCCGAGGCCGACCTCGCCAAGTACCGCGAGCAGTACGGTCTGCCGGCCTGCACCACCGACAACGGCTGTTTCAAGAAGGTCGACCAGAAGGGCGGCACCAACTACCCCAGCGCCGACGCGGGCTGGGCTGGCGAGATCTCGCTCGACCTGGACATGGTCTCGGCGATCAGCCCGGGCAGCCACATCCTGCTGGTCGAAGCCGACGACCCCAGCTTCGAGAACCTCGGCGCGGCCGAGAACACCGCCGCCGCCAATGCCACGATCGTCAGCAACAGCTACGGCGGTAGCGACGCATCAGATTCCGACTACGGCAAGTACTTCAGCCACAGCGGCGTCGCGATCACCGCGAGCGCCGGCGACGACGGTTACCAGGGTGCGTCGTACCCGGCCTCGTCCTCGTCGGTCATCGCAGTCGGCGGCACCTCGCTGAAGAAGGACTCCAGCTCCCGCGGCTGGAGCGAAAGTGTCTGGGACGGCACCGGCAGTGGCTGCTCAAGCCTCAACAAAGCCATTTCCGGGTCGGACAACGCCGACACCGGCTGCAGCGGACGGGCCATGAACGACGTGTCCGCGGTCGCCGATCCGAACACCGGGGTCGCGGTCTATGACAGCTACCAGTCCGACGGCTGGGCCGTGTACGGCGGCACCAGCGCCTCAGCGCCGATCATCGCGGGCACGATCGCGCTGGCCGGCAACTCCGCCGACGTCACGCCCGGCACCGCGTACGGTCATGCCGACGCGCTCAACGACGTGACCAGCGGCAACAACGGCAGCTGCAGCCCCTCGCAGCTGTGTGCGGCGCGCAGCGGCTGGGACGGTCCCACCGGCATGGGCACGCCGAACGGTACGGGCGCGTTCTAGTCCGTTCTGCTCGATACGGAGGCGGGACCCGATTCGGGTTCCGCCTCCGTACGTTTCGCGTGCCGCCACCGTCGGCCGGACCAGCCGTGGTGGGATTGACAGATGCGCCGCCTACTCCCGCCGCCCGCCACCGCGCACGAGCTGACCGACGACGATCTGGTCGCCGCGTACGCCGTCACCGCTGAGCGTTCGGTGCGGGCCAACTTCGTCTCCAGCGCCGACGGCGCGGTCACCGTCGACGGTCGCTCGGGCGGGCTGGGCACCGCGGCCGATCGGCGGCTTTTCGCTTTGCTGCGCGATCTGTGCGACGTGATCCTGGTTGGTGCCGGCACGGCCCGGACCGAACAGTACGGCTCGACGCCCAGCACGCCGAAGCGCCGGGCCCGCCGAGCCGAGTTGGGGCTGAGCCCGGTACCGCGGCTGGCTGTGGTGAGCGCCCGACTGGCCCTCGATCCGGAATCGGAGCTGTTCGCCAACGACCCGCGCACCATCGTCGTCACCCACGCCGACGCACCCGCCGATCAACGCAAGGCCCTCGAGTCAGTAGCCGACGTCGTGGTCGCCGGCTCGGGTCAGCTCGACGTCGCCGCCGCGCTGGATGCGTTGGCCGAACGTGGATTAGGAAAGGTCCTGTGTGAGGGCGGCCCGACCCTGCTTGGCAGCGTGCTAGAGGCAAACCGACTGGACGAGCTGTGTCTGACCCTCTCGCCAATGGTCGCCGGCGGACCGGCCGGCCGCATCGTGACCCTCGCCGGCACACAGCAGATCTCGTTGTCCGTACAGCACATCTTCGAAGACGATGGCGCCCTTTTCCTGCGCTACGCCGTCAACCGCTGAGTCGTCAGCTGTCCGATCTTCGCCACAGTTCGGCGCGCCTCCGTCGCTGCGCGAGCTACGCATTACCGATGTGTGGTAGTCGTCACGACATCGCGCGATGATCTGGTGCGGAATAACGCCAAACCGTACGAGCACACCGCCGGCTCCAGCCGATGACAAACGGCGCGAACGAAGGGCGAAGGCATGACCCAGAGCAGCATTACCACGACCCATGAGGTCAGCGAACCGGTGAGCAGCGCGCTGGCCCGGACGGCCACGACCTTGCAGAGCGAGCAGGGCCGCACCACCATCGCCGATGGCGTGGTGCAGAAGATCGCGGGCATCGCCACCCGCGAGGTGTCCGGCGTACACAACCTCGGGACCGGATCGGTACGGGCCTTCGGTGCGCTGCGCGAACGCATCCCGGGCAGCGGTGGCCCGGCCGTGACTCAGGGTGTCTCGGTCGAGGTCGGGGAAAAACAGGCCGCGATCGACCTGGACATCGTCGTCGAGTACGGGGTCTCCATCGCCCAGCTGGCAGCCAGTGTCCGGCGCAACGTGATCACGGCCGTCGAACGGATGACCGGGCTCGAGGTGATCGAGGTCAACATCGCCGTCGACGACATCTACATCCCCGGCGACGATAGCGAGCCAGAGCAGGTGACCCGGGTCCAGTGACGATCGTCGAGCCACCAGATGCCGACCAGATCGCGGCCGCGGTGTTGCGCCAGCCGGCCGTGGTCGGGCTGCACGGCGGCCGGTACGGCGAGGTCGCCACGTATCTACCCGGTCGGCGGGTGATCGGCGTTCAGGTCGAGGGCGGTCGGGTGGCGGTCCACCTCAGCGTGCGGTATGGCCTGCCGCTGCATCCGATCGCGGCCGCGGTCCGGGGCGCCGTCGTCCCTCTGGCGCATGGGCAGCCGGTCGATGTCGTGATCGAGGACGTTCTGACCGAGAGCGAGCTGGCCGCCGGCCGGGTCGCCGTGGTCAGCGCAACAGCGGACGGCGCGGGATCGGTCGGCGCTGGAGCGGGCCGGCTGGCGGCCCAATGACGCTCTCGTATCCGCCGCCGCATCGAGAACAAGCCACCACACAAGAGAGGTCACGGGAGAGGCAATGACCACGACTCAGATGGGAATCGCCGTCGGTCTGGCGCTCGGCTTCGCCGGCGCATTCGGCGGGTTCAGCGCGTTCGTCATCGTGCTGGTGCTGGGTGCGGTTGGCTTCGTGATCGGCCGCGTGCTCGACAGCGAACTCGACCTCAGCTCGGTGTTCAGCCCGCGGCGGCGGTAATGAGCGCACCGGCTATCACTGAACTGGCTCCGGCCGAGGAACGCGGTCGGCTGACGATCGCGCCGGCGGTGATCCGCGGCATCGTCGAAGCGGCCGCCGGTGAGGTTGACGGTGTCGTGGCCGGCCGCCGCCGTTCGCGCGGCCGCTCGGGCCGGGCCGCCCGCGCCACCACCCGGCTGGACGGCAGCGCGGCCTCGGTACGGGTACGCGTCGCCGTGCGGTACCCAACCCCGATCCACGAGGTGCTCGACCGACTGCGCGCGCACATCGTCGACCGGGTCGACCAGCTCGCCGGAATGACAGTCCGAGTCTGCGACATCGACGTGTCGGCGCTGCAGTTCGAACCGCTCGACGACGAGGGCGAGTAGCCATGCGTGCGGTGAACCGCCTGGTCGTGGCGCTGCTGTCGCTGGCGATCGCCGGCGCCGGGCTGCTGGCTGCGGCCGAGGTCCTGGTCGCCCGGACCTCGTGGCCGCACAAGCCTCCTTTGGTCGTTCCGTACAACAGCTGGCTGGACCATCTGCGGCCGCATATCTGGAACGAGACGGTGGTACGGCTGGGGTCGATCGCCGCGATCGTCGTCGGTCTGCTCCTGATCGTGGCGGCGGTGGTCGGTCGGGAGCGCCGGGTGCGGATGGTGTCGGCGCATCCCGATGTCGAAGTGAGTACGTCGCGGCGCTCGCTGGCCCGGACATTGCGCAAGGAGGCCGGCGCGGTCGACGGCGTCGGCACCGCCGTCGCCCGGGTCCGTAAGCACACGGCCACGATCTCGGCGACATCCGGATTGCATGACACCGACGAGCTCGAGCAGCGACTCCGCGGCACGGTGACGTCCCGGCTGAGCGATATCGCGCTGGCCGAGACTCCGCGGCTGGTGGTCCGGGTCAGACCGGGGCGGCCGGAATGAAGAACCGGACCGACCGACTCAACCGCGCGGTGCTCGTCCTCGTCGGCACTCTGCTGGTGCTGCTCGGCACCGGTGGCGTACTGATCGGAGCCGGCGTCTTCGGCGACAAGCGCGCCAATTCCTCGCTGGTCTATCCGCGTGCGGCCCAGTTGCTGCATCGCGAACAGTCGTGGCTGTGGTGGGTGCTCGGGGCCGCCTCCCTGATGATCGCGCTGATCGCCCTGTACTCGATTGCCGTGCAGCTGCGCCTCGAACGGCTCGGCTCGGTGCCGCTGCAGCGCTCGAACGACGGCGATTCGGTGCTGGCCGCGAGCGCGTTGTGCGACGCGGTTCGGACCGAGGCCGAGGCGATGCCGGAGATCGACCGGGCCCGCGCCCGGCTGACCGGCGATGAGCACGATCCGGAGCTGGTGCTGTCGGTCTGGCTTTGCGACGGGGTCGATCTGGAAGCGGCACGCGAATCGCTGGATGACACCGTGCTGCGGCACGCCCGCGAGTCGTTGGGCCGGCACAGCCTGCGAGCCCGGCTGCGGATCGAGGTCGACGCGGTTGCCGGTGACCGGGCGCGGTAACCGTGCGTCGGTTCTGCGGGTCGTCGCACATCGGCCGCCGACTGTGGAGATGATGGGCGCATGCGCCTTCCAGTGATGCCCCCGGTCTCGCCGATGCTGGCGAAATCGGTCAAAGAGCTGCCGCACGGTGACGTCGCGTTCGAACCGAAGTGGGACGGCTTCCGGTCGATCATCTTCCGAGACGGCGACGACGTGGAGATCGGCAGCCGTAATGAACGGCCGATGACCCGCTACTTCCCGGAGGTCGTCGCCGCCGTGCAGGCCAACCTGCCCGAGCGCAGCGTCATCGACGGCGAGATCGTGGTGGCCGACACTGCCGCCGGGCGCCTGGACTTCGAGGCGCTGCAGCAGCGGATTCACCCGGCCGCGAGCCGGGTCAAGCTGCTCTCGGAACAGACACCGGCCCGGTTTATCGCCTTCGACGTATTGGCGTTGGGCGACACCGACCTGACCGGCCGACCGTTCGCGCAGCGGCGGGCCGCCCTGGAAGACGCGTTGAGCCAGGCGACCGCACCGGTGCACCTGACTCCGTTCACCACCGACCGGGACTTGGCCCAACGCTGGTTCTCCCAGTTCGAAGGCGCCGGCCTGGACGGTGTGATGGCCAAACCGCTCGACGGTACGTACGAGCCGGACAAGCGGTCGATGTTCAAGATCAAGCACGAACGGACCGCCGACTGCGTACTGGCCGGTTACCGAGTGCACAAGAGCGGGCCCGACGCGATCGGGTCGCTGCTGCTCGGGCTGTTCGACGATGCCGGCGTGCTGGCCAGCGTCGGCGTGGTCGGCGCGTTCCCGCTGGCCCGGCGGAAGGAACTGTTCACCGAACTGCAGCCGCTGGTGACCACATTCGACGACCATCCCTGGGCCTGGGCCAAGCAGGAAGAGGGCAACCGGACACCGCGGAAGGGCGAGGGCAGCCGGTGGAACGCCGGCAAGGACCTGTCGTTCGTACCGCTGCGGCCGGAGCGGGTGCTTGAGGTGCGGTATGACCACATGGAGGGCGTACGGTTCCGGCACACGACGCAGTTCGTCCGGTGGCGGCCCGACCGCGACCCGAGCTCGTGTACCTACGCGCAGCTCGAGGAACCGGTCAGCTTCGATCTGGCCGAGGTGCTCAGCGCCGGCAGCACCAGCTGACCGCGAAGATCGAGTCCCGAGCCGCCCCACAACCCACGGACGGATAAACCGCGATGACACGCCCAAGCCTTGCCGCGCCCGACCGGCCGGCACTGTCCGCCATGTACGACAGCGCTGTTCATAATCTGCTGGATATCAATACGGTGACCCAGGGTGCCCGGCGCTATATCCGCGCCGGCGCCGGTTATCAGGATCCGTGGACGCGTGACACGTCGCTGAATGTCTGGGGCGCTGCCAGCATCCTGGATCCCGATCTCGCCCGGCAGACCCTGCAAATGGTGTGCGGCGTTCAGGAAAACGGCGCGCCGATCATCGCGCAGGACAACCAGTGGTGGGACCAGATCATCTGGGTGATCGCCGCCTGGCAGCATTATCTGGCTACCGGGGATCGGGAATTCCTGGCCGAATCGTTCCAGATTGGCGTTGACTCGCTGGCAGTGCTGAATCGCGAGCGCTATAACGGCGAATTCGGTCTCTACGTCGGCGGCGCCCTGATGCAGGATGGCATTTCCGGATATCCGGAGCCGCCGCGTGAACCAGGTAATCCGTCGTCTTTTGTGCTCGACCATCCCGCCAGCCGCGAAATCATGTGCCTGTCGACCAATGCGGTTTACGTTGGTGCGCACCGGGCGCTGGCCGCAATGGCCCGGGAGCTTGGACAGGATCCGGCGGAATTCGAGAATGCGGCCGACCGGATCGTCCGCACGATCAACGAGACGATGTGGATCGAGAATTCCGGGCTGTACGGCTATTTCCTGCATCCAACCGGAGAACTCGATAGCCACCAGGAAGCAGCCGGCCTCGCGCTCGCGATCACGTTCGGGGTCGCCGACAAACGGCAGGCTGATCTGGTGCTGTCCCAGACCCATCGGGCACCGTACGGGGTGGTGAATGTCTGGCCGCATTTCCCGGAGCGGTATTCCGACGACCGTCCCGGCCGGCATAACGCCATCTGCTGGCCGATGGTGATGGGCCTGTTCGGCGATGCGGCCGCGCGGGCCGGCCGGGCCGACGTCGTGGGCGAGACGCTGGACCGCTTCGATGCCTTCACCGCACCTCATGACCGGCGCTTTTTCGAGCTGTACAACGCAGCGACCGGCATCATCGACGGTGGCTGGCAGATCGGGAAGCACTGGGAAAGCGAGCCGGACCAGACCTGGTCGGCCACGGCGTACCTCCGCCTGATCCACACGGGCGTTCTGGGCATTCAATTCCAGCCGGCCGGTATCGCCTTTCGACCGACCATGCCCGAAGGGACCGGACCGCTCACGCTGCGCGCTCTGCCCTACCGGAAGGCGACGCTGGACATCACGGTGGCCGGACTCGGAAATCACCTCAGCCGTCTGACCGTCGACGGCCGCGGTATCGAACCCGATCAAGCCGTTCACCTGCCGGCCGACATCACCGGCGAGCACCGCATCGATGTCCACCTGGCGTAACGCACCCCGCGCGACGACGCCGAGCCGAAACTCAACTGCCGTGAGGCGACCGGTTAGGTCGCGTCGTTGTCCTTGTTGGCGCGGGCTTTCGATGGCTGGACACGCATCGGCTCGCCGGGCATCTTCGGGTAGTCCGGCGGGTAGGGCAGGTCGCCGAGCCCATGATCGCGTTCGTCCCGCTCGACGAATTCGAGCAACGGGAGCAACGAGAACGCGTCCTCGTTGACCCCGCGATGCAGGTCGCCACGCTCGGCGAATCGGGCCGGCATCGAGGTCACGTCGAAGTCCTCCGGCCGGACCGACTCCAGCTCGCTCCAGTCCAACGGCGCCGACACGAGGGCCTTCGGCGTGGGCCGGACTGAATAAGCCGAGGCGATCGTGCGGTCGCGGGCGGCCTGGTTGTAGTCGATGAAGATGCGCTCGCCGCGTTCCTCTTTCCACCAGGAGATCGTCACCTGGTCGGGCATGCGCCGCTCCAGTTCGCGGCCCAGTGCGATCAGCGCCCGCCGCACCTCGATGAACGTCCATTTCGGCTCGATGCCGACGTAGATGTGCAGTCCCCGGCCGCCAGACGTTTTCGGGTGACCACGCATCCCGAGCTCGTCGAGCAGGCCACGCAGCTCGTAGGCAACCTTCACCGCGTCGGCGAAGTCGGTGCCCGGCTGCGGGTCGAGGTCGATCCGCAGCTGGTCGGGGTGGTCCGGATCGGCCCGCCGCGCCGGCCACGGGTGGAACGTGAGCGTGCCAAGGTTGACCGCCCACGCAACCACTGCGAGTTCGGTCGGGCAAACCTCGTCGGCGGGTCGGCCGCTGGGAAAGGTGATCCGGGCCGTCTCCACCCAGGGAGGCGCGCCCTGCGGCACCCGCTTTTGGAAGAACGCGTCGCCGCGCCGGTCCTGGCGGGTCGCCAGCTTGACGTCGGGACGAACACCGGACGGCCACCGCTCCAAGGTCGTCGGCCGTTCCCGCAGCGCTCCCATGATGCCGTCGCCCACGGAGATGAAGTATCGAACGATGTCGATCTTGCTGAATCCCCGCTCGGGGAAATACAGCTTGTCCGGATTGGAGACGCGGACCTGCCGCTCGCCGACCGTGATCTCCTGCGCATCTGCCACGACATAGACCGTAGCCCTTTCCTGATCCACTCTGTGGGTCCAAACTCGACGAATGGATCAGGTGCCGCGCCGCGAACCCGCCGAACGAGGCCGGTCTGGTCCGTACGTGACCTTCGTGGACCCGAGCCGGATCGGACACTCCCCCAACACCGTCGAGGGTTATCTGGCGAATCTCGGCAACTTCTCCGCCGGCGCCCTGCGGGCGCATGGCTGGCGCCGGTTCGCCGCGAAGATCATCGTCGTGGCAGTCCTGCTGCCCATCGCAGCGACCGTGTTGTGGTGGGTCTGGAACCTGCTGGGACTCCTGCTTGGCGCTTGAGGTCGCTGAACAGTGGGCGTAGTCGGGCTGAACGCGCGATACAGCGCCGGTGGCCGCATCCCCGTCGTGGTACGAACCGTGGCGTTTGGTGCGTTCGGTGCATCTTGGCGCTGAGGAGACAATGTGCGTCCATCCCTTCGTCGCGGTCCATTGGCTCTGGCCGCAGCCGCCGCTCTCGGTGCGGGCGTCGCCGCCATGGTCGGCAGTCAACCCGCCCAGGCGGCCTCGCCCGATGTGGTGATTTCCCAGGTCTACGGTGGCGGTGGCAATTCCGGGGCCACGCTGAAGAACGACTACGTGCAGCTCTACAACCGGGGCACCACGACGGTGAATCTGTCCGGTTGGTCGGTGCAGTACGCCTCGACGGCCGGCACGACCTGGCAGGTCACCACACTGTCCGGGACGCTCGCGGCCGGAAGCCGTTATCTGGTGGCCGAGTCGATGGGTACCGGCGGAACGCAGGATCTGCCCACGCCCGATGCGGCCGGCACGATTGCGATGTCGGCGACCGCCGGAAAGGTCGCGCTCTCCATGTCCAGCACAGCGCTGACCTGCGGCGCGACCTGCGCCGGCACGGACGGGGTACGGGACTTCGTCGGGTACGGCGGCGCCAATGACGCCGAGGGCGGCCACCCCGCGCCGCTGCTGAGCAACACCACGGCCGCGATACGGGCCGGTGACGGCGCGACCGACACTGACGACAACGCCGCCGACTTCACCGCCGGCACTCCCGAGCCCAGCGGCAGCGGCGGGAGCACGCCGCCTCCACCAGGCATCCCGGGTCTGCAGATCCACGACATCCAGGGCGCCGCTCTCTCTTCGCCCTACGCCGGCAAGACCGTCGAAGACGTGCCCGGCATCGTGACCGCAGTCGGCGCCCAGCAACTGTGGATGCAGGACCCGACGCCGGACAGCGACTCGGGCACCAGCGAAGGCATCACCGTCTTCACCGGGTCGAAGCCGACCGCCGCCGTAGGCGACGCGGTGACGGTCACCGGTCTGGTCAAGGAATTCCGCCCCGGCAGTACGACATCGACCAACCTGGCAACCACCGAGATCGAGAACCCGACGGTGACGATCACCGCGCATAACCAGCCGGTACCCAAGCCGGTGCTCATAGGTCTGGGTGGTCGCATCCCACCGTTCACGGTTATCGACGGCGGCGACAACGGGGACATCGAGCACTCCCACACCTACGACCCGCACCGCAACGGCATCGACTTCTGGGAGTCGCTGGAGGGCATGCGGGTCGAGCTGCTGAACGCTCAGGTGGTCGGACCCACGAACGAGTTCGGCGAGACCAGCGTCGTGCCGGTCGGCTCCAGCATCAGGACAAGCCGCGGCGGGATCGTGGCGCGCCCGAACGACTTCAACCCCGAGCGGGTTGTCCTTGCTCCGACGCTCGCCACGGTGCCGACGGCGAATGTCGGTGACTCCTACAGCGGTGCAACGACCGGCGTACTGGACTACGACTTCGGCAACTACGAGATCCTGCCGACCACGTCTCCCCAGCTGCACAAGGGAAATCTCCAGCGCGAGGTGACCCGCAAGCAGACCGGAAATGAGCTCGCCGTGGCGACGTTCAACGTGGAGAACCTCGCGCCGAGCGACCCGCAGAGCAAATTCGACACGCTGGGTCAGTACGCGGTGCACAACCTGGCCTCGCCCGATGTCCTTGCGCTGGAGGAGATCCAAGACAACGACGGTGCGACTGACGACGGTGTCGTGGCCGCCGATCAGACCCTGCAGAAGCTCATCGACGCGATCAAGGCGGCCGGCGGACCCACCTACAGATGGGCGGAGATCGATCCGACCAACGACGCCGATGGCGGCCAGCCGGGCGGCAATATCAGAGTCGCATTCCTCTACCGCACCGACCGCGGCCTGCAATTCATCGCTCGTGGCAAGGGCGATGCGACCACCGCCACCACGGTGAGCGCCGACAGCCACCACGAACCGCAGTTGTCCCTGTCCCCTGGCCGGATTGCGCCCACCAACTCGGCGTGGCAGGCCAGCCGCAAGCCACTGGCCGGCGAATTCTCCTACCGCGGCCACACCGTATTCGTCATCGCCAACCACTTCGACGCCAAGATCGGCGATGACCCACTGTTCGGACGCTTCCAGCCGATCAAGGAGCCGTCGGCGGTGCAACGGCACGAGCAGGCGACGCTGGTGCACGACTTCGTCGGGCAGATCGAGAACATCGATCCGAACGCCGATGTGGTTGTCGTCGGAGACCTCAACGACTACGACTTCTCCCAGACGACGAGCATTCTCACCGCTGGCCACGAGCTGGTCGATCTGCCCAGCACGCTGCCGATCCAGGAGCGCTACACGTACGTCTTCGAAGGCAATTCGGAGGTGCTCGACCACATCCTGCTGAGCCCGGCTTTGGCCGGCTCGTACAGCTATCAGCCGGTGCATCTCAACAGCGAATTCGCCGACCAGATCAGCGATCACGACCCGCAGGTCGTACGGCTGAAAATGACCGGTCACTAATCCTTCAGGTGGTAGGGCACCGCGGCGCACCGGGCCCAACACGGTGCGCCGCGGGCCGTCCGGGGCGGCGATCAGATGAACGCTCATTGGTCGGCGGCTTGGGTCGTATCGCCGTTGCAGGTCGATCGGGCCCAGAACCCGCGGCCGGCCGCGCGCGCCTGCTGCTGCGCGGCGAGAAATGCGGACCGGTATTCGTACGGCTTGCGGTATGTGTATTCGTGCGCGTAGCCGTCGCGGATCATCAGCCAGTCGTAGAGCGTGCCGTCGGGTAACCAGACGTAATCCAGCTCGCGACCGTATTTGTCGTGGCGGTCCTGGCTCGGATCGCCGGTCAGGGCCACCGACCGACCGGTCAGCAACTGCTGCGCCCGTGCGGCCGCGGCCGGACCGAAACACTGCACGGGTTTACGCGGATCGTGGGTCTCGGGCGTATCCATGCCGAGGATCCGCACCGTGACCTCGACCCCACTGCGGTCGACCTTGATCGTGTCACCGTCGATGACGTCCAGCACCGACACTCGACTCGCGCCGCGCGGCTGCACCGGCGAGCCGGTCGGCACGGAGTCAGGCCTGGCCGAACACCCGCCGATCAGTCCGACCAGCAGCAGGACCGGCAACCGCCGGCGTGGACAAAAGATCATGTCCAAACGATGCCGTTCGGCACGAGCCGTCAGAGGCCGGGAACAGCATCTGTGGATAGGCGTTCGAACTGTGGACAGTCGTTTGACAAGACTGCCGCTCTGGGCTACCAGCAGCCGGCCCGGAGCCCGCACCGACATAGGGTGAAGACATGACAGTGAACAAGACCGAGGAACAGTGGCGGGCCGAGCTATCCCCGGCCGAATACACGGTGCTACGGGAGGCCGGCACCGAAGCGCCGTGGAGCGGTGAGTACGTCGACACCAAGACCGTCGGCGTCTACCGCTGTCGGGCCTGCGGCGTCGAGCTGTTCCGCAGCGAGACCAAGTTCGACTCGCACTGTGGCTGGCCGAGCTTCTTCGAGCCGACCAAGTCCGACGCGGTCGTACTGCTGCAAGACCGCAGCCACGGCATGATCCGCACCGAGGTGCGGTGCGCCAACTGCAACTCGCACCTCGGCCACGTATTCGACGATGCGCCGCAGACGCCCACCGGCGACCGCTACTGCATCAACTCGATCAGCATCACGCTCGAGCCGGCCGAAGCCAAAGAACAGGCTTAGGGTGTGTTGCTTAAGTCCTCTGCCTGCTACGCGGCGCCCAGACGACGACCGGCGGCGTTATCGTCGTCGCCGGTAGCTCCGCTACCGGCTCCTCCTCATCTTGCGGGACACCCGCACCCGGGCTGCCTTTTCGGACCGCCGCCTGAATCACCGCTCGCGACGGCCAGGACTTAAAGCAACACGCCCTAAGCCAGACCGGCAATGAGCTCATCCACCGGCTTGCGGGTCCCGGTATAGAACGGGATCTCAAGCCGGGTGTGCCGGCGCGCCGCCGCCGCCCGCAGGTGGCGCATCAGATCGACGATCCGGTGCAGCTCATCGGCCTCGAAGGCCAGGATCCACTCGTAATCCCCGAGCGCGAACGCGGGCACCGTGTTGGCCCGGACATCCGGGTATTCGCGCGCCATCTGGCCGTGCTCGGCCAGCATGCCCCGCCGCTCGTCGTCCGGCAGCAGATACCACTCGTAGTCCCGCACGAACGGGTATACGCATACGAAGTTGCGCGGTTCCTCGCCAGCCAGGAACGCCGGCAGGTGGCTCTTGTTGAACTCCGCCGGGCGGTGCAGCGCCATCACCGACCAGACCGGCTCGCTGGCCTTGCCCAGCGCGGTGCGGCGGAACCGGGTGTACGCCTCCTGCAGATCCTCCGCCGCCGGACCGTGCCACCAGATCAGGTAGTCCGCGTCCGCCCGCAGTCCGGCCACGTCGTAGGTCCCACGCACCACGACGTCCTTGGCCGCCAACTGCTCGAAGAGCCCGCTCACCTCGCCGGCCAGCGCCGACCGGTCCTCGGGCAATCCCGGCCCGGCCTTGAACACCGACCACATCGTGTAGCGAATGACCTTGTTGAGCTCACGCGCCTGCTTGCCGTCGACCATGTTCCACCTAACTCCCGTTCGTACCTACCCGCGCCGCGAGGTCCGCCAGCACCCGGGCCGCGGCCTGCTGACCGGTGCGGATACAGGCCGGCACCCCAACTCCGTCATACGCCGCACCGCAGACCGCCAGGCCCGGCACCCGCTCCACGTCGGCCCGGATCCGGCGCACCCGGTCCAGATGCCCGATCGCGTACTGCGGCAGCGCGCCGCCCCATCGGGTGACCCGGCTGTCGATCGGGGCCGCGTACACCCCGGTCATCGAGGCGACCTCGGTCTGGGTGCGTACCACCAGTTCGTCGTCCTCGACCTGCAACGCGCTGGCGTCCCCGTGCCGGCCGATCGAGGCCCGTACGATCGTGTGCTCGCCAGCCAGATGCGGCCATTTCTGCGAGCTGAACGTGAGCGCCTTGACGTCGTAGCCCTCCGAAGCCGGCACCAACGCGCCACTGCCGGGCGGGAACGTCACATCCCGGTAGGCCAACGTGATCAGCGCCGTGCTCGCGTACTCGATCCGGCTCAGCTCGTACGCCGCGTGGGGTGCGACCACGGCCAGGATCCGGCTGGCCTTCGGGGCTGGCGCGGCGACGATCACCGCGTCGGCCTGCAGCACGGTGGGCGAGGGCACCGGGCCGGCGAGCACCTGGAATCCGGTCGCGGTACGGACCACCTCACGAACCGGCAACCCGAGCCGGATGTCCGCGCCCGAGGCCCGGGCTACAGCCTCCGGCAACGACCCCAGGCCAAGCCGCAGCGTCGCGAAGACCGGGCCCTCCCGACGGGGCGCGGCCGCGACCGCGGCCCGGGCGGCGGCCACCACCGACCCACGTAGTCGCAGCGCCCGCGCCAGCGCCGGCACGGTCGCCTGCAACGACAGCACGTCGGCCCGGCCGGCGTACACGCCACCGAGCAGCGGGTCTACGAGCCGGTCGACCACCTCCCGGCCCAACCTCGAGCCCACCACCGAACCGACCGCGACGTCATCGCCCAGCGGCGGTCCGGGCTCATCGCGTTCGAGCCGGACCAGCGACTGGTCCGAGAGCACGCCGGCCGCGCGGACCGCGTCCAGGTCGGCCGGGATACCCATCAACGTGCCGGCCGGTACCGGGCGCAGCGCTCCGCCGATCACCAGTGAGGCCGAGGATGTGGCCGGGTGTACGAGTTCGTCGGCCAGTCCGACCGCGGTGGCCAGCTCGATGCCCTCGACGCTGCGGGCCAGCATCGCCTCGGCCCCGGCGTCGACCACCAGGCCGCCGACCTCACTGCGCAGCAGCTTGCCCCCGAGCCGGTTCGCGCCGTCGACGACGGTGACGTGCGCGGCCGAACCGATGGCGTGCGCCGCGGCCAGACCGGAGATGCCGGCCCCGACGATGACAACCTCGGGTCTCACCGCGCCGAGACCTCGTGCACCAGCTCGACGACCCGGCCCAGTACGTCCGGATCGGTTTCGGGGAGTACGCCGTGACCGAGGTTGAAGATGTGCCCGGGCAGCGACTCGGCGTCGGCCAGCACGCGCCGTACCTCCGCCTCCACAACCGGCCAGGGCGCCAGCAGGATGGCCGGATCGAGGTTGCCCTGCAGCGGCAGACCCGGGGCCCGGCGGGCGGCGTCGGACAGCGCGACCCGCCAGTCCACGCCGAGTACGTCCGGTCCGGCCTCCGCCATCGCGGTCAGCAGCTCACCGGTGCCGACGCCGAAATGGATCCGCGGAACGCCCTGGACGGCGGCCAGAACCTTCGCACTGGCCGGCTGTACGTACCGCCGATAATCCAGATCGGACAGTGCGCCGGCCCAGGAGTCGAACAGCTGCACGGCCGCGGCGCCGGCCTCGACCTGCACCCGCAGGAACGTCGCCGCGATGTCGGCCAACCTGTCCAGCAGCCGCTGCCACAGCGCCGGATCGCCATGCATCAACGCCTTGGTCTTGGCGTACGTGCGGGACGGTCCGCCCTCGATCAGGTAGCTGGCCAAGGTGAACGGCGCGCCGGCGAACCCGATCAACGGCGTGGTCCCCAACTCGGCCCGCAGGAGCCCGATCGCCTTGGTTATGAAATCCACCTGCTCGGCCGCCAGGACCGGCAGCCGGTCAATGTCGGCCGCGGTCGCGATCGGCGCCGCGATCACCGGGCCCACGCCGGCCACGATGTCAATGTCGACCCCCGCCGCGACCAGTGGCACGACGATGTCGGAATACAGGACCGCGGCATCGACCCTGTGCCGGCGTACCGGCTGCAGCGTGATCTCGGTGACCAGCTCGGGTCGGCGGCAGGCCTCCAGCATCGGCACATCGCCACGAATGCTGTGGTATTCCGGCAACGAACGGCCGGCCTGCCGCATAAACCACACCGGCGTATAGGGCACCGCAGCGCCCCGAGCCGCCAGCAACAACGGGGCATCGACGCCGGTCAACGGCGGTGGAGAGGATGACATCGCAACCATCGTTGCACGCCGCCTTCGACACGCCGCAGCGCCTCCACCAGACCGTCAGTGACTCGTGGCAACGTCGTTGCACGGAGGTGCGTGCGATGTCGGCAGACCAGCTCGAATGGCGCTATTGCGACGAATGCGGCCAGGACCGGGCATTTGAGGTTCCGGTCTGCTGCGATGGTCACGGCGAGGACTGTCCGGATCGGATCTGCACCCGCTGCGGCGACGCGGTGACCATCGGTCAGCAGCCCGAGGAGAACCCCGTGCCCGTCGTACACGCGGCGGCGTGATAAGAGACTCGGCGAGCCGACCCGGAACCGGCCCGAGTGCCGCTTACGCTGACGTTGTGTCCGAGCCCCAGCAACTCACCGCCCCCGCGGACTTTCTCCGGGCCGTCGAGAGCCTGACCCGCTGCCGGGTGCGGTCGGATGTCATGGTCGAGACGGTCAAACCGCCGCGCCGCCTGGCGAAATGGGCGCACGCGTTGACCGCCGAGGTGATCGGTGGCGACGACACGGTCGCTACTGGGCGGTTGGTTCTGCTCAGCGACCCGGACAGCGAGTCGGCCTGGGACGGCACACACCGGCTTGTTACGTACGCCAGCGCCGAGCTCGATCCGGACATGGCCCGCGACCCGCTCATCGCCGAGGTCGGCTGGAGTTGGCTGATCGACGCGTTGCAGCAACACGACGCGCGCTATACGGCCGCTGGCGGCACCGTTACGCAGACCTCCTCGGCTCGCTTCGGTGATCTGGCTGGACCGCCGCACGTCGTGGAGTTGGAGTTACGGGCGTCTTGGACGCCGCTGGATGAGGACCTCGGCCCACACCTGTTGGCCTGGGTCGATCTGTTGTGTACGGCGGCGGGAGTGCCACCGGCCGGGGTCACCGCGCTGCCGGACCGGTCGCACCGCTGAACCGGTCAGCCGGCCAGTACGCGGGGCCGCCGGGGCAGCCGCAACGTCAACGTCGTCCCGTTGCCCGTACCGGTCTCGAGGTCGACGGTTCCGCCGGCGAGCCGGGCCCGCTCGCGCATCAGCCCCAGGCCCACGTGCCGGCCGCCGACCGACTCGACCTTCTCCGGGTCGAAGCCCGGCCCGGCGTCGTGCACGGTGGCGACCAGTACGTCCGGCTGGATCGACAGCGTCGCCTCGGCCTCATCGACGTCGGCGTGCTTGACGACGTTGAGCAGCGCCTCCTGGAAGAACCGGTAGATCGTCACGGCCGAGACCAACGGCACCGGCTGCGGTTCGACCGGCCAGCCCAGCTTCACGTCGAGCAGATAACGCGAGGCCATTTCCCGACGCAGCGCGGTCACGGCGGAGGCCAGATCGCCGTCGCGTAACTCCGGCGGACGGGCCCGGGCCATTGCCGCCCGCAGCTCCTCTTCAGCGTCCTCGATCAGCTCTCGCACGCGCTCCCATGCACCGGGCTGACCTTCGGGGTTGGCCAGGATCAGCCGGGCGCTGGAGAGCGTCTGGGCGGCCGTGTCGTGCAGGTCGGCCGAGAGCTGACCCCGGGTCGCTTCTTCGGCCGCCACCAGACCGGACAGCAGCTCGAACATGCCTGCGCTGGCGGTCTGCGACGCCCGCTGCGCCTGCTCGGCCAGTTCCTCGGCGACCCGCGCCCGCAGCTGCAACGCGTCCAGCAGCCGGGCCAGCTGGTGCAGTTCGAGCATCCGGTCGGTCATGGGCGCCAGCTGCGGGGAGAAGCTGGGGTCCCGGGCGCTGCGGGTGGCATCGACGGTGAGCCGGCGGACGTCGCTGCCGATCCGATGCGCGAGGTAGGCACCACCGGCAGTTGCCACGACGCCGATACCCAGGCCGCCGAGCAACGCGGGCAGCTGCAGACTGCCGGTGGCCGAGCGCAGGATCAGCCCGGTAACCGCGAGCATGATGAGAACGGTGATCGCGAGGAGCAAGCCGGCCCACAACGCAAGCGGTAGCGGGCGCTGCTGTCTGGCCGCGCTCACCTGATCTCGAAGGCTTCGAGCCGTCCTGTCGTCGTCCATTCGGAATCCACACGCAGCCCGCCGTGCGATCCGGACGAAGTGTCCGCACCGGCGACGAATTCGGGTTCACTGGCCAAAGCGACCGCGCCGAGTAGGGATGCCACCGCCCGCTCGGCGGAGTGCAGCTCATCGACGATTTCCCGTACCGGATCCGGACCGTTGAAGCTGTAGGCAAGTCGGGACAACCGTTCGGCCGACTCACGCAACACGACCAGCGACGGCAACGTCTCCGCGCCCAGGTCCCCCAGCGCCCGGTTGGCGTCCCCGTACGCCTCGACCTGGCCCACCGCCGCACCGTGTCGCGCGGTCAGATCGGCCACCGACAGCCAGGCCTCGGCCTGGCCGACAAGCACTTGCGCCAGCCGGGCGTCGAGGCGTTCGAATGATCCCGACCGCGGCGGCCGGCGGGCGATCAGCACCGCCAACGGGCGCTCAAGGTCGCCGAGCACAGCCGAACAGTACGGGCGATCGTTTTCGGTGCCGATACGGACACCACGCGCACCCATGGTGCGCAACACCCACGGCTCGGCGAAGGCGTCGGCCTCGACCCGTTCGCGGATGTTGATGCCGCCCTCGTCGCCGACGTACCGAACCAGACCCTCGGGGTGGCGCAGCAACATTTCGACCTCGGCACCGCCGAACAGGCGCGCGGCCGCCGTCAGAATCACCCGAGCCGAGCTGTCCAACGACCGGGACGACGCCTGCTCCTGACCCCGCGCCAACTCGGCGAAGAGTCGCGCCTCACTGGCCCGTTCCGTCTGCTGCTGATACGACCACCACAGCAGGATCAGCGGGGCAACCAGACCGAGCAGACCCAGCGGTGCGTGCTGGGCCAACCAGGCTGCGAGCAGACCGAGTGAGAGGTTGCCCAGCAGGTGGATGACGGCCAACTTGACCGCCTGCGACGCGACCGTCAGATAGCTCTGCTGGGTCATCCAGGCGATCGGCAACGAGACGATCAGGAAGTTCAGGACACCGAAGACCAGAAGGCCCACGGCCGACGCGGCAAACCCGCCGCCCAGCGACCGGGCGACGAGTAGACCAAGACAGATCGCGGCCGCGTACTGGGCCGCGTTGAAGGCGAGTTTGGTAGGCGAGAGCTTCAGATTCGCCAACAGCACGCCGACCATGACGCCGATGGCGACCCACGAACCCGGCGCCACCACAAAACCGATCGCGACGACCGCATCGGTCAGGGCAACCGAAAGCCCAGCCTCCGTACCCAGAACGATGCGAGCCGTCGCGGACTCGGCTACTGCTACCGCCGCAATGAGTGCAGGCAGCGCCCACCAACTCGGCGAACCCCACCCCAGCTCGACGCAACCTGCGACGGTGACGGCAAGGAGTGCCGCGGTCAGCAGATGGACGCGCCGTTGCGGGGTCACTGAACCTCTATGCCGACGTGTCGCCCGCATCAGACGATGCCGGCGCATGAGTCAACGACGCTGCCGTCCAGGTCAGCCCATCAGGACTGGACACCGAACGGTGAGACACACTGGCACTGGTCCAAGTCAAGCCATCCGCACTATTGGATGCCTGCGCTTGCCCTAGAACAGCTCCACCCAGGACCGCCGCACCTACGCCAATTGTGGCGGCGATCTTGTTCAACCGACGCATCGAGCTACCTCTCTCTATTGGCAGCCACGACTCAGCCCCCACGGAGCGTGGACATCCGTAGCATCCCGCGTCCACCCCGCTGGGTGCGGAGTTTCCCGGTGTTTCGCCTCCAAAATACCCCGAACGGAGTAGCATCGCGACGCGGGGTCGGTGATGGTCGAGCACGTTGACCAGCCGGTCCGCACCTCAAACGACAAAGTCCGGCGCCTTCGGCGCCAAGGATTCGCGTTCACTGCTGGCCGATCGGTGGATGCCAGGAAGGAATGAGCGTGGCAGGCGAGAACAACGTTGGGGGCTTCGGGGCCGCGACTACGCTTCCGGCAACGGCTGCTCCATTCTCCGGCGACCAGTTCACCGCTTTGGTCGTAGACGACCACCCGCTATTGCGGGAGTCGATCATCACTCGGTTGCGTGCCATGGGCGCCTCCAAGGTGTACGAGGCGGCCAGCATCTCCGAGGCACGCGCCCGGGCGCACTCCAGCGGTCCGCTGGACCTGTGCGTCCTGGACCTGGGCCTGCCCGACGGCAATGGCCTGGACCTGCTCAGTGAGCTACGCGAGTCCGGTTGGGAGCGCCTGGTCGTGCTCTCCGCCGCGGACGACCCGTACTCGGTCCGAGCGGCGTTCGTCGCCGGCGCCCAGGGATACCTGCTCAAGTCGGCGTCCGCGTCGATCGTGGCCGACGGCGTAAGGCGGGTTCTCGACGGCGGCGTGTACGCCGACCCCTCGGTGGCCTCGCTGCTGGCCGCCGGGCTGCGCGGTGGCCGCAACGACTCGGGCGTCTCGGACCTCTCGGCCCGGGAGATCGAGGTGCTGCGGCTGGTGGCCGACGGCAAGTCGAACAAGGAAATCGGTGACGCGCTGAGTCTCTCCGCGTTGACCGTGAAGAGCCACCTGGCGCGCATCGCCCGGAAGCTCGGCACCGGTGACCGGGCCGAGATGGTCGCGCTCGTCATGCGCGCCGGGGTGATTCGCTGAGGGTGTCCGCCAGCGCATCGCTGCCCGACGACGACATCGGTGAGGCGGCAGAACTTCCCGTCCTGCGTGAACCGCAGGACGGTGTGCCCGAACCGGTCGCTACTGCGGCCGGGCTGGCCGAGGTCGTGCAGCGAGTCGCGACGGGCAGCGGTCCGGTCGCGTTGGACGCCGAGCGCGCCTCGGGTTACCGGTACAGCCAGCGCGCGTACCTGGTCCAATTGCGCCGGGCCGGCCTGGGTACGGCGCTGATCGACCCGATCGCGTGCCCCGACCTGACCGCGTTGAACGACGCGATCGGCGACGCGGAGTGGATTTTGCACGCCGCCTCGCAGGATCTGCCCTGCCTGGCCGAGCTGGGCATGCGGCCCAAGCGACTGTTCGACACCGAGTTGGCCGGCCGGCTGCTGGGTCATCCCCGAGTGGCGTTGGCGGTGATGACCGAGCGCCTGCTGGGCATTTCGCTGGAAAAGGGTCATGGGGCGGCGGATTGGAGCACCCGTCCGCTGCCGCACGACTGGTTGGTGTACGCCGCCCTCGATGTGGAGCTCCTGGTTGAGCTGCGCGACGCGTTGGTGGTGGAGCTGAGCGCGGCCGGCAAGCTGGACTGGGCGCAGCAGGAGTTCGCCGCGCTGGCGGCCGCCGATCCGCCCTCGCCACGGCCGGATCCGTGGCGGCGTACCTCCGGTATCCACCGGGTGCGCAACCGCCGGCAGCTGGCCGGGGTACGCAGTCTGTGGACCGCCCGCGACGAGTTGGCCCGGCGGCGGGATCTGGCCCCGGGCCGGCTGCTGCGGGACAAGGCGTTGATCGACGTCGTGCTGGCCGCGCCAAGTTCGGTCGACGCTTTACGTGCTTTGCCGGCCGTGTCCGGGCGCAACGCCAGCCAGCAGGCCGGTCGCTGGTTCGCGGCGTTGCGGCAGGCCCAGGCGCTGCCCGATTCGCAGCTGCCGGCGATATCGGTGCCGGGCAACGCACCTCCGCCGACCAACCGGTGGGCGGGCAAGGACGCGGTCGCCGCGGCCCGGCTGGCCCGGGTCCGTACTGCTCTGGGCCGACGCTCGGAGCAGCTGAGCATCCCGACCGAGAACCTCATCTCCCCCGACGCGATCCGCCGCCTGGCCTGGCAACCGCCGGCCCGGATCGACGCTGACGCGGTGCGTACCTTCCTGGCTGAGCATGGCGCCCGGTCCTGGCAGATCGACCTGACCACGGACCTACTGGTCCGCGCGCTGACCGCCGCCGACGAATCGGCTGAGTAACCGCGCAACTACCTGACCCGAGGTGCACCTTTATGGTGACGTGTCTAGAGTCGGGGTTACCCGCCGGTAACGTACTCCCAGTGACGTGCTCAAGGAGGCGTGCATGACCGCACCCGCCACCAACCCTGCCAAGTCCCGCAGACGGCACGCCGCCGTACGGGACGTCGCGTTCGTCGACGGGATACGCACCCCGTTCGGCAAGGCCGGCAGCCTTTACGCCGAAACCCGGGCCGACGACCTGGTGGTCCGGGTGATCCGCGAGCTGTTACGCCGCAACCCGAGCCTGCCGCCCGAGCGCATCGATGAGGTCGCCATCGCCGCGACCACGCAGACCGGCGACCAGGGCCTGACGATCGGCCGGACCGCGGCGCTGCTGGCCGGGCTGCCCAAATCGGTGCCGGGCTTTGCGATCGACCGGATGTGCGCTGGCGCCATGACCGCGGTGACGACGGTGGCCAGCAGCATCGGGATCGGCGCGTACGACATCGCCATCGCCGGCGGCGTCGAGCACATGACCCATCACCCGATGGGCGATGGCGTCGACCCGAATCCCCGCTTCCTGGCCGAGAAGCTGGTGAACCCGGACGCGTTGGTGATGGGCAAGACCGCCGAGATCCTGCACGACCGGTTGCCCCACATCACCAAGGAACGCGCCGACGCCTTCGCCGCCGCGAGCCAGGCCAAGCTGGCCAAGGCGTACGCCGACGGCAAGATCGCCGAGGACCTGGTCACGATGGCGACCCGGTCGGTGGAGCACGGCTGGGGCCTGGCGACCGTGGACGAACCGCCGCGACCGGGCACGACGGTTGAGGCGCTGGCCGGGCTCAAGACGCCGTTTCGCCCGCACGGCAAGGTGACCGCCGGAAATTCGGCCGGCCTGAACGACGGCGCGACCGGCTCGATCATCGCCAGTGAGGACATCGCCACCGAACTCGGACTGCCGGTGAAGATGCGGCTGGTCGGGTACTCGTTCGCCGGCGTGGAGCCTGAGGTGATGGGCCTGGGCCCGATCCCGGCCACCGAGAAGGCACTGGCCCGGACCGGACTGTCCATTACGGACATCGGGTTGTTCGAGCTGAACGAGGCCTTCGCCGTACAGGTGCTCGCTTTTCTTGAGCACTTCGGTATTGCTGACGACGATCCGCGGGTGAACCAGTACGGCGGGGCGATTGCGGTCGGCCACCCGCTGGCTTCCTCCGGTGTCCGGCTGATGACCCAGCTGGCCCGGCAGTTCGCCGATCACCCGGAGGTCCACTATGGACTGACGGCGATGTGCATCGGCATCGGCATGGGCGGCAGCGTCATCTGGGAAAACCCGCACTGGGACGGAGTCGAGGCATGAGCGTGCAGACCGAGTTCGCCGACGAGGTCGTCACCTCCTCCCTGGTGCAGTACGTCGACCTGCCCGGGCTGACCGGTCCGGTCGCATTGATCACGCTGGAGAACGGGCGGGATCACAAGCGCCCGTCGACCTTCGGCCCGGCCGGACTGTCCTCTTTGGACAATGCGCTGACCGAGATCGAGGCGCATTCGCCGGCGGTTTCGGCGATCGCGGTGACCGGCAAGCCGTTCATCTTCGCCGTCGGCGCCGACCTGTCCGGGATGCCGCAGCTCAAGAGCGCCGAGCAGGCCCGGGAAATCGGTGAATACGGGCAGCGGGTGTTCCGCCGGCTGTACGACAGCGCGGTCCCCACGTTCGCGTTCATCAACGGCGCGGCGCTCGGCGGCGGCCTGGAGTTGGCGCTGTCCTGTCACTACCGCACGTTGTCCAGCAGCGCGGCGGCGCTGGCATTTCCTGAGTGTTTTCTCGGCATCGTGCCGGCCTGGGGCGGCGCCTGGCTGCTGCCCAATCTGATCGGCGCGAATTCCGCCGTACAAATGATTATCGAAAACGCGCTGTCGAATAACCGGATGCTGCGGGCCAAGCAGGCGCACGCCCTCGGCCTGGCCGACAAAATGCTGGAGCCGGCCGATTTCCTGGAACGCTCACTGGAATGGGCCGCCCTGGTCGTACGCGGCGAGGTGAGCGTCCCCCGCCCGGCTCTCGACCGCGGACCGGCCTGGGATGAGGCGGTGGCGCGCGGCCGCGCGATGGCCGATGCCAAGGTGCACGGCGCGGCCCCGGCGCCGTACCGGGCGCTCGACCTGATCGCGGCGGCCAAGACGGATGACATCGGCACCGGGTACGCCCGCCAGGCCGATGCGCTCACCGATCTGCTGATGAGCAACGAGTTGCGGGCCGGCCTGTACGCGTTCGACCTGGTGCAGAAGCGGGCCAACCACCCGGCCGGCGCGCCGGATGCCAAGCTGGCCCGTCCGGTCGGCAAGGTCGGAATCGTCGGCGCCGGCCTGATGGCCAGTCAGTTGGCGCTGCTGTTCGTTCGCCGGTTGCAGGTCCCGGTCGTGCTCACCGACATCGACCCCGAACGGATCGAGCGGGGCGTGGCGTACGTACGTGGCGAGATCGACAAGCTGGCGGCCGGGGGCCGGCTCGCCGCCGATGCCGCGGCCCGACTCAAGGCGGCGGTGACCGGGTCGCTGTCGAAGGGCGCGTTCGCCGACGCCGATTTCGTTATCGAGGCCGTATTCGAGGACCTCAAGGTCAAGCAGCAGGTTTTCGCCGAGGTCGAGGCGGTCGTCTCCCCCGAATGTGTGCTCGCGACGAATACGTCCAGCCTGTCGGTGACCGATATGGCCGCCGGGTTGGCCCATCCCGAGCGGGTCGTCGGATTCCATTTCTTCAACCCGGTCGCGATTCTGCCGCTGCTGGAGGTCGTCCGGGCCGAGGCCACCGATGACGCCACGTTGGCTACGGCGTTGGCGGTCGGGAACGAGCTGAAGAAGTCCTGCGTGCTGGTCAAGGATGCGCCGGCGTTCGTGGTCAACCGGCTGCTCACCCGGTTCATCAGTGAGGTGATCGCGGCGGTCGATGAAGGTACGCCGATCGAGGTCGCCGATTCCGCGCTCACGCCGCTCGGTCTGCCGATGAGCCCGTTCGTTCTGCTGGCGCTCGTCGGTCCGGCGGTCGCGTACCACGTGGCCGAGACGCTGCATCACGCCTATCCGGACCGGTTCGCGCTCAGCGCCAACTTCGCCCGGTTGGTCCAGGCCGGTAAGCCGGGGATCTACGGCTGGGACGCGCAGGGGCAGCCGTTCATCGACCCCGAGGTGGCGGCCTTGTTCCGGGTCGGCGCCAACCCGTCGTCGGCCGAACATGTGCAGATGCGCGCGCTCGCCGCGTTGGCGCAGGAGGCCCGGATGATGCTGGACGAGGGCGTCGTGGCCGAGGCCGCCGACCTCGACCTGTGCCTGATCCTCGGTGCCGGCTGGCCGTTCCACCTCGGCGGCATCACGCCGTACCTGGACCGCACCGGCATTTCGGAGCACTTCACCGGCGGGCGGTTCCTGCCCCCGGGCGTAGCCAGCGTCATGTGAAAGCCGGCCCGTTTCCGTACGGATTCGGGCCGGCTTCGGCGAATCAGCTGACGAGCGGGCGGACCTCCATGCCCCAGTAGCGGGCGTCCGGCCACCGAGCTGCGATCTGCACCGCGCGGTCGATGCTCTCGCACTCGACGATGCAGTAGCCGGCCAGTTGCTCTTTGGCCTCCAGATACGGGCCGTCGGTGACCGCTGGAACGCCGCCGCGCACTTGTACGCCCTTCGATCGCGCGGGCTCGGCCAACGCCTCGCCCCCGACCCACTCGCCGGACTTCTCCAGCTCGCCCATGAGCTCGCCCGCGTCGGCCATCACGGCCTTCCGCTCCTCCTCGCTCAGCGCCTGAACGCCGGCGGGGTTTTGGTAGATCAACAACATGTACTTCATGGTCGTCTCCTGGTTGTCACCGCGGTGCCCGGCCGGGCACCGTTCACCGGGTACGTCGGAACGGATGATGCCGGCTCGACATCTCGCCGGGAGGAATTTCCGCCGGTTATTCGAGGGCAGCGAGCAACTCACTCTTCAGCTCGACGAATTTCGGGTCGCTCACGACGTCCCGTTCGCGCGGGCGCGGCAACGGCACGGTCAGTTCGGTGACGATCCGGCCGGGGCGGGCGGAGAGCACGATCACCCGATCGGACAGGTAGATCGCCTCTTCGACGTCGTGCGTGACGAAGATCGCGGTGCGCTGGTCGGCCAACCACACCTCCTGCAGCCAGGCGTACATCTGCCGCCGGGTGATCGCATCCAACGCCCCGAACGGCTCGTCCAGCAGCAGCACGTCCCGGTCCAGCAGGAACGTACGCAGCAGCGCGAGCCGTTGCCGCATGCCGCCGGACAGCTCGCCGGGCCAGGACTTCTCGAACCCGGCCAGCCCGAACTGCTCGAACATTCCGCGCGCCCGCTCCCGCGCCACCGGCACCGGTACACCAGCGATCTGCGCGCCGAGCACGGCGTTCTCCAACGCCCGGCGCCACGGCAACAGCAGGTCGCGCTGGGGCATGTAGGCCACCAGCCCGCGCCGGCCGGTCGTCGGCTGGCCACCGACGCTGGCCCCGCCGGAACTCGGCGCGAGCAGGCCGGCCAGCACCTTCAGCAGTGTGCTTTTCCCGCAGCCGCTCGGGCCGACCAGGCTGACGAACTCCCCCGGCGCCACGGCCAGGTCGATCGCTTCCAGGACCTGACGCTCGCCGTAGCGCTGGCTCACCCCGGTGATCTCGACCGCGTTCAAGAGGAGCCGGAGCCTTCGCCGAGGAACTTGTTCGTGAACGCCTTGTTCACATCGACCTTGCCGTCCAGCATCTTGGCCTGCTCCAGGAACGTGGTGAAGCGGTTCCATACGGCCGCCTCCTGCCAACCCCAGGTCGCCGGATCGGCGGCATAACGGGATGCCAGGTAATGAGCCGAGAGCGAGACCAGGTTCCGGTCCAGGTCGGGCGCGGCCTTCATCAGCGCGTTCACCGCGTCATCCGGATGCGCCATCGCGTCCTGATATCCCTGCCGCGTGGCGTGCATGAACGCCGACACCGTCCCCGGATCGGCCTTGATGAGCTGCTGGCTCGTGGCGATCAGCGGTGTGTAGTAATCCGGAATGCATTTCTCATAATTGGCGAACGGAATACGGTTCACCTTCATGTGGTCCACTTTGGACAGTTGCAGCCACTCCCAGCCGTCGAAAATCCAGGCGTAATCGTAGAAATGCTTGGTCAGCCCGACTCGGTAGTCGGCATCGCCGACGTTGAGATACTGGATCTTCGACGGGTCGCCCCCGTCGCAGGCCACCAACTTCTGCAGTACGGCCTTCTCCAACTGGCCCCCGAAACCACCGTATTTCTTGCCGACCAAATCACGCGGACGGGTGATACCGGTCGAGGACAACGCCACCAGACTGGAGGTGTCGTGCTGGATGATGGCGCCCACCGACACCACCGGCAGGCCCTGCGCGATCGCCGGGGTGATCTCGTCCTCGGTGCTGACCGCGAAATCAACCTTGCCGGTCGCAAGCATCTGGGTCGCGTTGCTGTTCTGGCCTGGCTCGATGATCTTTACGTCGAGACCGGCCTTTTTGTAGAAGCCCTTTTCCTTGGCGATGTACATGCCGCTGTGGTTGGTGTTGGGCGTCCAGTCGAGCAGCACCGTGAGCTGCTTACGGCCATTGGCGGCCCTTTGCGGCGCGGCATTGTTGGCACAACCGGCCAACAGCAGCGCCACCAACGCGGCGGCGAGCAACCTCAGTCTCATGTGGACACTCCATCGTTGTTACCGGATGTGTACCGCCACGGCGAGGCGAGCCGGGCCAGCGCACTGACAATTCCGAACAGGACCATCGAGACCAGGGCGACAATGACGACCGCGACGAAAACCCGGTCCACCCGGAACGTGGATTTCGACCGGTCGATGAACAACCCCAGACCGCTGCTCGCGCCGACCCATTCGCCGACCACCGCGCCCGCCACGGCATAAGCGGCCGAAATCCTCAACCCGGCGAAAAACGCCGGTACCGCGGCCGGAATCAGCACCATCCGCAGCACGTCGCGGCGGCTCGCGCCCATGCTGCGGACCAGATCGACCATTTCCTGATCAACCGACTGCAGCCCGCCGACCGTACTGACCACGACCGGGAAGAACACGATCAGCGCCACCACCACGACCTTGGGCGTCAGGCCGTACCCGAACCACAACACCAGCAGCGGGGCCAGCACGATCATCGGGATCGTCTGGCTACCGACCAGCAACGGGTAGAGCGCCCGGCGGATGAAGGGCACCGAGGCGACCGCAACCGCCAGGACCGCGCCGACCACGGCCCCGACCAGCAGGCCCAGCACCGCTTCCTCGCCCGTGGTGAGCAGGTCGCCGCCGAGCACGCCCTGCACCCCGACGAAGGCGCGGGCGATCCGGCTCGGCGAGGGCAACAGGTACGGCTCGATATGTCGTGCCATCACGATGATCTGCCAGAGCGCCACCAGGCCGACCAGCAAGAGCACCGGCGGCAGGAAATGCCGCAGCCAGCGACCGTACGGGCGGCGGACCGGCGTGGTCGGGACCATCAGCGGAACTTGCGGGTCAGGTCGTCCATGGACTTCGCCCCCGGCCCGCGCAACTCGGCGATCTTCACGACCGCGATGGAACTGGTCGCCCCGGCCGCCAACACCGCATCATGGGCCCGGCGCAGCACCGACCACACCTCGTCGGCGTCGCCTTCCAGCGTGCTGCCCAACGGCCCGACCTCGTAGTGCAGGCCGGATCCGGCGATGACGGCGATGGCCGCCTCGACGTGGGCGTGCGGGTCGCCTTCGGTCCCGGCCGGGGTCGGTAGGACCTGAATTTCGGCGATCATTGTTTTCCTCCTGATGAGTGTTGTGGTGGGCGCATCACGGCCGGGAACCCGAGGTACGGGATTTAGTGCAGGTGCGAGGGTTGGACCGCGAGCAGTACGCCGGCGGACACCGTGACCTCGGCCGTGCGATGAGTGAATTCGTTGCTGACGCCACGGCTGGAACCCGGATGCAGGGTCTCGGCGCGCAGCGGATACAGCAGGCCCGACGTGCGCACGCCGTGCGCCGGGCCATGCATAGCCAGCAGCGTGACCAATTCGCCCGGTACGCCGGTCAGCGTGGTAGCCGAACGGATGACGTGAACGGTGGCCGGGCCCAGATAGGCAAGGATGGTCCGGTCGGCATAGGCGGCGCTGCCGAGCAGCAACGCGGTGCCGAGCAGGTGGTCCAGCCGACCGCCATCGCCCCCGACCACGACGATCCGCTTCGCCACCGCGCGGGCCGCGTCCAGCGCCAACTCCAGGTCCGTGGCGTCCTTGGCCGTCGGATGGCGGTCGATCCGGGCGCCAGCCCGTTCGGCCGCAGCCAATGCGTCCGGCGTCACCGAGTCGAAGTCACCGACGACCTGGTGCACGGCAATACCGAGATGATTCGCGTGGTCAAGCCCGCTGTCGGCGGCGATGACGTACGCGTCGGCCGGCAGCACCTCGCGTACCGCAGGGTCGGGTGAATCGCCGCCGGTGAACACAATCGCCGTACGGTCTGATCCTTCGGAATGGCAGGGCCCGGCACCCATCGCTTCCCTCCGCTGGCATTACCCAGGTCAGGTTTGTACGGGTCGGTGGCGCTGCCGTCGGACGGCGGCCGGTCACCCTCTCAGCCCGGCTGTCCCGAGCTCCCCGGCGTTTGACGTCGATCAGTCTAACCCCGTCGTCGCGGGCCGCCACCGCACGGGATCACTGGGCCAGCGAACGCACCAGGGTGGGACCATCGGAGAGCAGCCAGCCGTGCTGCCGCCCGCGCATGTACGCCACCAACTGGCCGTCTGGTCGCACCGCGACCACGGTGCCGGAGGCAACCCAGACCGGAGCCGGGGACGGCCGGAACCCACCGCCATCCAGCGGGATCACGCTGGGCGAGCGCGGGGTGTGGCCGAGCAACGACCCGACCACCAGACGCTCCCGACCGGCGGTCCGCGCGATCAGGGCGTAACTCTGTCCATCGGGAGCCAAACTGCCCAATCCGCTGGCCACCAACGCCGGCGGCCACGGCAGCCGCTGCACGACCGTACGGTCCATGCCGATCAGGCGGAGCGAGTTACCGCGGGCGACGAGCACCCGGTGTGGGCTAACCGCGATGGCCCGACCCGCGACCAGCAGATGCGGCGGGTGATGCGAGGAGACCACCCAGGTGTGGCCGGGCAGCAGGCCGGACGACCCGGTGACCACTAGCCCGTGGGCGTTCGCACCGACCAGGACGCAGCCGGCCGGAATGACCAACCGCTCACGGCCGACGTCGCCGGCCGGATCAACCTTCCGGGCCAGGTTGCCATGGACGAGCCAGACCGAGGTGCCATCAGCCGACGGCACCGCGCTGTTGGCCGCACCGAGCCGGCGCAGGTGACCACTCCGCGCGTAGTAGGCCTCGGCTCGGCCGACGCTGTCGAGCCCGACGATGACGATGCCGCCGCCGATCATGCCCACCGCCTGCGTCGCCTGGGCGCCACGCGGCAGCGGCTGGGTCCGGGTCACTCCGAGGGTCGGGTCGTACCGGGCGGTCTCACCGCGGGAGACGACCACCACCGGCGACATCTGCACCGGGGCGGCGTTGGCGGCCCGTACCGGTACCGAGACCCCGCTGGCCGGCGCGGCTGGACCGGGCTGACCGATGCCGGCGATCACGGCTACCGCGATCGCCATCGCCACGACCGACAACAGCCAGTGCGCTGGAGTCATGCGAGCGAACGCGCGGGCCCGGCGACCTATGGCAGCAGAAAACCCCGACGGGGTTTGTTCCTCGAGCGCCTGACCCGCCGCTGCATCAGGTCTGCCGTCGGGCTCCGGTTCGTTCACTGCTCGGCAGCGTCCTCGGCTCTCGTCTCGTCGGTGCGGACCGGCCCGGCGGTGGACATGTCGGTCGGCTCGGGGGATTCTGCCCGCTGCTCCGAGGTCGTGTCACCGGAAATTCGCGCCGCCCATTCGACGACCCGGCGGGCGACGTCCTGCGGGGTCATGCCGATCTTGGCGTGCACCTTGTCGACCTTGTCGTGGTCGAGGAACTGGCGTGGGATGCCAACCTCACGGGCCGGTACATCCAGGTCCGCGTCCCGCATCGCCTGCGCGACCTGCGAACCCACTCCGCCGGTACGGCTGCTGTCCTCGATCGTGACCACAAGCTGGTGCCCCGCCGCCAGTTCGACCAGGGCCGGTTGCACCGGCAGCACCCAGCGCGGGTCGACCACGGTCGCGGCGATGCCCTGCGCCCCGACCCGGTCGGCCACCTCCAGGGCCAGCCCGGCGGTCGCTCCGACCGCGACCAGGAGCACCTCGGCGTCGGCCGGCTCGCGCAGCACGTCCACATCACCGACCCTGCGAACGGCCGGAATGTCGTCACTCAGCGGGGTTTTGGGGAACCGCAGCGCGGTCGGTCCCTCGGCGTAGTCGACCGCCTCACGCAACTCGGCCCGCAGCGTCGGTTCGTCCCGAGGCGCGGCCACCCGCAGACCTGGCACGACGCCCAGGATCGACAGGTCCCACATGCCGTTGTGCGACGGACCGTCGTTGCCGGTGATCCCGGCCCGGTCGAGCACCAGCGTGACCGGCGCCTTGTGCAGCGCGACGTCCATCAGCACCTGGTCGAACGCCCGGTTGATGAACGTCGAGTAGATCGCGACCACCGGGTGCAGGCCACCGGCCGCCAGTCCTGCCGCCGAAGTGACCGCATGCTGCTCGGCGATGCCGACGTCGTAGATGCGGTCCGGGTAGGCCGCGGCGAACTTGTTCAGCCCGGTCGGATTCAGCATCGCCGCGGTGATCGCGACGACGTCCGGCCGGTCGGCGCCGATCTGCACCATCTCCTCGGCGAAAACCGACGTCGGCTTCCGTACCTTCGACCCGACCGCCTCGCCGGTACCCGGGTCGAACGGGTCGGACTGGTGCAGGCAGTCGGCCTCGTAGTTACTCTCGGCCGGCTCGTACCCGAAGCCCTTGCGGGTGACGCAGTGGACCACGACCGGACCACCGAAGTCGCGGGCCCGGCGCAGCGCCGACTCGACGCTGGCCACATCGTGCCCGTCAACCGGGCCGACGTACTTCAGCCCGAGATCGGCGAACATGCCCTGCGGCGCCACGAAATCCTTGAAGCCGACCTTGGCCCCGTGCAGCATGTCGTAGATCGGCTGCCCGACGACCGGGGTGCGTCCCAACGCGCCCTTCACGACCGACAGCGCCTTCTCGTACCCGGGCTGCAAGCGAAGCGCGGCCAGGTGGTCGGCCAGCCCGCCGATGGTCGGCGAGTACGACCGGCCGTTGTCGTTCACGACGATCACGACCGGGCGGTCCTGGGCGGCGGCGATGTTGTTGAGCGCCTCCCAGCACATGCCACCGGTTAGCGCACCGTCGCCGACCACGACGACCACGGCCCGCTTCTCACCGCGCAGCGCGTACGCCTTGGCCAGGCCATCGGCGTACGAGAGGGCGGTCGAGGCGTGCGAGTTCTCGATGATGTCGTGCTCGGACTCGGCCCGGCTGGGGTAACCGGACAGGCCTCCGCCCTGACGCAGGTTGTCGAAGCCGTCCTGACGCCCGGTCAGGATCTTGTGGACGTAGGCCTGGTGACCCACGTCGAACAGCAGCTTGTCGTTGGGCGAATCGAATACGCGATGCAGCGCGATCGTCAGTTCGACCGCGCCGAGATTCGGCCCGAGGTGCCCACCGGTCCGGGCCACCTTGGCGACCAGGAAGTCGCGTATCTCGGCGGCTAGATCCGGCAGCTGCTCAGGTGCCAGTTTCTGCAGATCACGCGGAGACCGAATGTCGGACAACATCGCCGGGACATTCTCCGGATGGTCATAGTCCGGGTCATTAGAGTGAGTCGCCACGCGATCACTCTAGTCTCGACGGCCCGACGCGGCAGTACCGGACTCGCCGAAGCATCCCGGTTAGGCACGATTGGCGCCGTGATCGAGCGGCGCGTTCGTAACGATTCGGCACACTCCCGGGCCGGCCGCCGGCACGGAAAGGTCGCGGCAAACGTGGGCAATTCCACTCGTGGAATACGCTGGAAAGCGCCGACCGCTAATCCGGATAAGCCGCGGTTTACCCGTTCTGAAAGCCAGCTACGTAACGGGTGTCAGCAGCGCCACACATTCGAGATGATGCGTCATGGGAAACAGATCGAATGCGCGTAAAGCGCGCAACCGATATCCGTTTGCCGCCGCTACCCGGACATCGGCGGCCAACGTGGCCGGGTCACAGGAGACATAGCCGATCGCCCGCGGCGCCAGCGCGGTCATCGCCTCGACAACCGGTGCGCCGGCGCCGGCCCGGGGCGGGTCGAGCACGATCAGGTCGGCCGGATCGTGCAGCAGCTCGAGTACGTCGCCGGCCCGCATCGTGGCCTGCGGCAGATCGGCCAGGTTCGCCTCGCCGTCGGCGGCCGCGACCGGATCAACCTCGATACCGGCGACGCTGCCGGTCGGTCCGACCGCCCCGGCCAGCGCCGCGGTGAACAACCCGACCCCGGCGTACAGATCCAACGCCCGCTCCCCCGACCGCGGCGCCAGCAGGTCCAGGACACACCGGACCAACGTCGGCGCGGCCTGTGGGTGCACCTGCCAGAACCCGCCCGCGTGCACCTGCCAGTCCCGGCCGATGGCGCGCTCGTGCACTACCCGGCCCGCAACCCGTCGGGTTCCCGAACGCCGGTCGACCGCGACCTCGCCGGTGCCGGAGGCGACCAGGTCGAGTACCGTCCCCGGCTTGCGCTGTGCCCGAGTCATCGCCTCGGCCAGCGCCGGTACGACCAGCGGGCACTCGTCGATCGGCTGGACCGAATGCTGGCGGCTGCGCCGCAAGCCCAGCCGGCCGGCGTCGTCGACCGCGAACTGGGCCCGGGTCCGCCAACCCAACGGCCCGCCCGGCACCTCCTCGACCACCACCTCGCCGACGTCCAGCTGTCCGATCCGCCGGAACAGATCGCGTACGACTTCAGCCTTCAGCCGCCGTTGCGCGTCCGGGGTGGCGTGCTGCCAGTCGCACCCGCCGCACCGACCCGGCCCGGCGAACCGGCATGGCGGCTGCACCCGGTCCGGCGACGGGTCCAAGATCGTCATCGCGTCGGCCCGGCAGAACGACCCGCCGTGATCCTCGGTCACCTCGGCCACGACCCGTTCGCCCGGTAACGCGTGCCGGACGAAGACGACCCGACCCTTGTGCCGGGCCACGCAGTAGCCCAGGTTGGCGACCGCGCCGATGTCGAGCTCGATGCGCTGGCCGAGCAGCGGCCCAGCGACCGGTTGACGCCGTCGAGTCACCCGCGCCGGCCGTCGACGTCGGCGTTGGGCGCCCGATCAGCGCCATCCGCGGGCTCGGCCCGATCCACGTCCGGCGCCTGCGCAGGATCTGCATCCGGTGCCGGCTCGGCCTGGGCCGCCCGACGTTCCGCGCGGGCGTCCCGATCGGCCGCGGCGGCATCGCGGTACTGCGCCCGGATCGCCTGCTGCCGGGCATCGCGCCGTTTGCTGCGGGCGACGTGCTCGGGGCTGACCAAGCGGTCGGTCGAGTGCAGCTGCCACGGAACGCTCGTCACCATCACGCCAGGTTGGTAGAGCAGTCGGCCCTTGAGCCGCAGCGCGCTCTGGTTGTGCAGCAGGTTTTCCCACCAGCGACCGACCACGTACTCCGGGATGAACACCGTCACCAGCTCGCGCGGACTCTCCCGCCGGATCGACTTCACGTACTCCAGCACCGGCCGGGTGATTTCCCGGTAGGGCGACTCGAGCACGGTCAGCGGCACCGGTATCTCGCGCCGGTCCCACTCAGCCTGCAGCGCCCGGGTCTCCAGGTCGTCCACGTTGACGGTCAAGGCGGTGAGCGTGTCCGGGCGAGTGGCCCGGGCGTACGCCAGCGCCCGCAGCGTCGGTTTGTGCACTTTGGACACCAGGACGACGACGTGGCTGCGCGAGGGCAGCACGGTTTCTTCGTGGCTGGGAGTCAGCTCGTTCGCGACCCGGTCGTAGTGCTTACGGATCCCCCGCATGGTCAGGAAGATCACGACCATGGCCAGGATCGCGATCCAGGCGCCGAGCAGGAACTTGGTGATCAGTACGACGATCAGCACGGCCGCGGTCATGCACAGGCCGAACGTGTTGATCATCTGCGAGCGGCGCATGTGCCGGCGTTTGGCCGGATCGGTCTCGGTCCGCAGCAGCCGGTTCCAGTGCCGGATCATGCCGGCCTGGCTGCAGTTGAACGAGACGAACACGCCGACGATGTACAGCTGGATGAGGCTGTTGACGTTGGCCCGGAAACCGACGATCAATACGACCGCCATCAGCGACAGCATCAAAATGCCGTTGCTGAACGCCAACTTGTCGCCGCGGGTGTGTAGCTGCCGGGGCAGATAACGCGCCTGGGCCAGGATTGAGCCGAGCACCGGGAAACCGTTGAACGCGGTATTCGCGGCCAGGACGAGGATCACACCGGTTGCGGCCGCGACGAAATAGAACCCGAACGGGAAATTGCTAAAGACAGTTTTTGCTACCTGGGCAATTACCGTCTTCTGCTCGTACCCCTTCGGCGCACCGATCAGATCAGACGCGTGTTCGGCGATCTTCACCCCGGTGAGGTGGGCCAGCACGATGATGCCCATCAGCATGGTGACCGCGATCACGCCCATCATCAGCAGCGTGCTGGCGGCATTCTTGCTCTTCGGCTTACGGAAAGCGGGAACGCCGTTGCTGATCGCCTCGACCCCGGTCAGCGCGGCCGAACCGGAGGAGAACGCCCGCAGCACCAGGAAAGCCAGCGCGAGTCCGGCGTAATGACTCTCCGGCCGCAGCTCGAAATGCTTGGTCTCGGCCACCAGATGCGTGCCCATCGCCAGCCGTATCAGGCCCCACACGACCATCGTGAGGATGCCGAAAATGAAGCAATAAACCGGGATCGCGAAGGCCGTACCCGACTCTCGTACACCGCGCAGATTCAGCGCGGTCAGCACGACCACCACGCACAGCGAGATCAGCACGGCGTGGCCGTTCAATGACGGGACCGCCGAAATCACGTTCGCGACGCCGGAGGAGACCGACACCGCGACCGTGAGCGTGTAGTCCACCAGCAGCGCGCTGGCCACCGTGAGTCCGAACGGCGCGCCGAGGTTGGTCGTGGCCACCTCGTAGTCGCCACCGCCGCTGGGGTACGCGTGCACCGTCTGGCGGTACGACGCGACCACGGTCAGCATCACGACCGCGACCACGAGGCCGATCCACGGCGAGTACGCGTACGCGGACAGGCCGGCAATGCTCAGCGTCGTGATGATCTGCTCCGGGGCGTAGGCCACAGAGGACAGTGCGTCACTCGCGAACACCGGCAGCGCGATGCGCTTGGGCAGCAACGTCTCGGAGAGCCGCTCGCTGCGTAGCGGGCGACCGAGAACTAGCCGTTTGGCCAGCTGGGTAAACCAGGACACGGCGCAAGCGTAGGGCGTGTCGATTCCGAGGTGGTGAACGCGTCGCCCAATCTGCCCGCTTCCGGACCCCTCCAGAAGTCAGGAGTACGGGTCACCCAGACGGGTTACGCGCCGTGTACCGTCCTGCAAGACTTCACCGCAGATCACGTTCCAAGGGCACGAACCGCCTGGGAGGCACCGAGCGTGCACATCGTTGTCATGGGCTGCGGCCGTGTGGGCTCCAGCCTCGCTCATCGGCTTGAGGAACGCGGGCACACCGTCGCCATCATCGACCGCAACCCACAGGCGTTCCGGCGGCTCGGGCCGGACTTCCACGGGCGCCAGATCACCGGCACCGGGTTCGACCGGGCGACTCTGGTCCGGGCCGGCATCGAGCAGGCGGCCGCCTTCGCCGCGGTCAGCTCCGGCGACAACTCCAACATCATTTCCGCGCGAGTGGCCCGCGAGACGTTCGGCGTCGGGCACGTGATCGCCCGGATCTACGACCCCAAGCGGGCGGCGGTCTACGAGCGCCTGGGCATCCCGACCGTAGCCACCGTTCCGTGGACGACCGACCAGCTGCTGCGGGTATTGCTGACCGACGGGCCGGACGAGGATTGGCGCGACCCCTCCGGAGTAATAGCGTTGGTAGCGGTATCACTGCACGAGGGGTGGGTCGGACGGGCGGTGACCGCATTCGAGGCGGCAAGCGGAGCCCGGGTCGCGTTCGTGACCCGATTCGGGAGCGGCATGCTGCCCACGGCGCAGATGGTCTTCCAGGCCGGCGATCTGGTCCACGTCCTGGGCACCGATGACGTCATCCCGACGGTGTCGAACGTCGCCGGGGCTGCCCCGGAAGGAGAAGGCTGATGCGGGTCGCGATCGCCGGCGCGGGGAATGTGGGTCAGTCCATCGCCGCCGAGCTGACCGAAAACGGTCACCAGGTCATGCTGATCGAACGCGACGAGGCCGCGTTGACGCCCGAGGCCGTGCCGGACGCCGAATGGGTGCTGGCCGATGCCTGCGAGGTCGCCTCGTTGGAGGAGGCCGGCCTGCAGAACTGCGACGTGGTCATCGCCGCGACCGGTGATGACAAGGTCAACCTCGTGGTCTCGCTGCTGGCCAAGACCGAGTTCGTGGTCAACCGGGTGGTGGCCCGGGTCAAGGATCCGCGCAACGAATGGCTTTTCGACGAGTCGTGGGGTGTCGACGTCGCGGTCTCCTCGCCGCGGGTCCTGGCCGCGCTGGTCGAGGAGGCGGTCTCGGTTGGCGACTTGGTCCGACTGATGACGTTCCGGCAGGGGCAGGCCAACCTCGTCGAGGTGACGCTGGCGCCGGATTCGCCGCACCAGGGCCGCGCGGTGCGCGAGCTGAGCCTGCCCCGGGACGCAGCACTCGTGACGATCCTGCGGGGTGGCCGGGTCATCGTGCCGACCCCGGACGAGCCGTTGGAGAACGCCGACGAGCTGCTGTTCGTCGCCTCGCCGCATGTCGAGCAGGAGATCCGCGAGATGATGTGCGCCGACCGACGGGAAAGCGCGTAAAAACCGGCTAGACCCGGTCTTCGGTCTCTTCCGGTTCGAGCTGGGGCCGTTCCTCTTTACGGACCCGGCGGACCACCAGGACCGTGATCGCGAGGGTGATGCCGAGCAGCGGATACCCCATCGCCAGCGACGTCCCGGCCAGCCAGCCGGTGGCGTTCCGTTCGTAGAAGAAGTGCTGCACGATGACCCGGGCGAAGAACACCGCCGCCCACAGCAGCGTCACTGCCATATAAGTACGGCGCAGCCGCTTGTTGGTGCGCCACGTGGTGCCGTGGCCCTCCAGGTACTCCCACAGCACGCCGACCAGGGGCCAGCGCACCAGGGCTGAGACCGCGAACACCGCGCCGTAGGCGAAGTTGCGCCAGATACCGAGCAGGAAGAATCCGCGCGCCTGGCCCATCCGCCATGCGATGAACGCCGCGATCGCGACACCGAACAGGCCGCTGATCGCCTGCTGCACCGACTCGCGCCGGACCAGACGTACGACCAGCAGCAGGACGGCGGCCGCTACCGCCGACCAGATTCCGACCGCCAGCCCGCCGATGACGTTGGCGAGCACGAAGACCACGACCGGCAGGCCGGAATCGACCATGCCGCGCCAACCACCGATGGAATTGATCAACAGCTCGCGGAAGTCATCGCCCTCGGGCGCCCGACTCAGCGGGCTGCCGGCGGCATGGCGTGGAGTGTGCCCAGAAGTGTGGCCAGAATCCTGCTTCGACGTGACAGCAGCGTCCTCGGCTGCGGAGCCTTCGCTCACGAGGCGGACTGCTTGAGCTCGTACCAGGGATTGAACATGATCCTTACGCCGTCGGACTCGGCGATCCGACCGAACGCGCACAACGCCCGACCCGGCTCGATACCGGCTATGTGTCGCCGGCCCAGCCAGATCAGGGTTACGCAGCCGCTGCCGTCAAACAGTTCTGCCTCCAACGTCGGTACGCTGCCGCGCGGCTTGAGTACCACCGACCGCAGCCGGCCGGTGACCCGTACCCGCTCGCCCCGGCAACACTCGGCGACGGATGTGGCGCTGGTGTCCTGCTCGACGTCGCCACGTAGCTCTTCGGCATCGAGCTCGGCATCGTCGGCAACCAGCCGGCGCATCGTCCGCGACCACCAGCCTGGACTCCGCGTTTGCGCTCGGTCGGACATAATCAACGCCCCCTCAGTGGCGCGTCCGCGGCCGCGGTTATGGCCGCACCTATGGCAAGGACCACAGCTTGTGCACCACCCACGATAAGGCCAGGGTAGCCACGGACGCACCGTTGCGTCGGCGTCGAAATGCCTGGATTTCCAGTCACTCTTCGGGCTCGTGTTGTTGCAGGAATGTGGGGTCGCCCTGCTCCGCGAGTTGTTCGGCCACGGCCTTGGGCAACCGCAGCGGCAGCGCCTCGCGAACCGGCATCGGGTCGTTGCCGCGTACCACGATCACCTGTCGCAGCGCCTCTTCCAACGGCTTGGCCTGCTCCGGGTCGGTCGCGACCGGGCCGAGCAGCAGGGCCCGCAGGAACCAGCGCGGGCCGTCGATGCCGACGAACCGCGCGGCCGCCTGGCCGTTGGGCATCGGCACCCGGCCGGTCAACTCCGGCCCGAAGGCGCCGGCCTGCTCGCTGATCGTGCCGCCCTGCGAGCTCACCGTGGCCTTGATCTCTTTACGGACCTCGTCCCAGATGCCGGCCGAGCGAGGCGCGGCGAAGACGCCGAGTTGCATCTCGCCACGCGGGCTGGCCAGCGTCGCGGCGACGACCTGGCCCTCCTGGCTGACCTCGACCCGCAGGTCGTACCCGGGGAGAGCCGGCACCCGCAGGGCGCCCAGATCGATGCGCTCACGGTCGTCGTCCGGCGCGTCGAGAACATCCCACGGTCCGTGAGTCTCTTCCTGGACGTACTCACGGCGTTCCTCACCGGGCACTGGGAGCTCCTGCCGCTGCCTGTGCTTGTGCTTACGGCGGCCGAGCGCCATCAGCGACCACCATCCATTGGCTGTGCGGCGAACACCGCGTGCCCGCCGGTGGAACCATGCCCGCCGGTACCCCGGCTGGACTCCGGCAATTCATCGACGGTACGGAACACGGCGCGCTCGACCCGCTGGATGATCAGCTGGGCAACACGGTCGCCCCGGGACAACACCACCGGCTCATGCCGATCGTGATTGATGACGATCAGCTTGATCTCTCCTCGATAACCTGCGTCGATCGTGCCGGGCGAGTTCAGCAACGTCACCCCACACCGCGCGGCAAGCCCGGAGCGCGGGTGGACGAACGCGACAAAACCGCTCGGCAAAGCAATGGCGACGCCGCTGGGCACCACGGCCCGCTCACCGGGCGCGATCTCAATGTCCACAGCGGACACCAGATCCGCCCCGGCGTCGTCGGGGTGGGCGTACTGAGGTAACGGCAGCTGCGGATCAAGCAGTCTGACCAACACTTCGGGACCGTCGCTCGAACCAGCAGGCGGTGGTGGCGAAGTCATCGGCGTCATCGGCACAGCGGGCAAGGCTACACGGCATGCCGTCCGGCTCAGCCGGCTCGCCCGCGGGTTTACCCCGGCGGCATCAACCGCCGGGGTACACCGAGCTCATGCGGCACAATCGCGGCAGATCGGCTGGCCGTTCTTCTGACCGGCAAGTCGACTGCGGTGGTGGACAAGAAAGCAGCTGGAACAGGTGAATTCGTCCGCCTGCTTGGGCAGCACCTTCACCGTCAGCTCTTCGCTGGACAGGTCGGCACCAGGCAGCTCGAACGTCTCCCCCAGCTCAGCCTCGTCGGTGTCGACGGAAGCCGATTGGGCCTCCGACCGACGTGCCTTCAGCTCTTCGAGCGAGTCCTCGCCAAGGTCGTCATTCTCATTGCGCCGCGGTGCGTCGTAATCGGTCGCCATACGCTGGTCACTCCTACCATCAGGTCGTAGCGCGTGGGTAACGCATTGCCTCGCCGAAATGTGCCCGGTCCGCGCCACTTCCTCGTGACCTTCCTCACGCGGTCCGTAGTACTGTCCTACTGCGGCCTGCGACCCACTGCCGGGCGGGCGCCGTAGGGTACCTAAAAGCTCGCCGCAACGGCAGCACGACGCACCGTCGAAGACCCGCATTTGACCGGCATCTCAATGCATGCGGTGATGCGGTACGGCACCGGCGGATTCGAGCCGTGATCAACCCGGCAATTGCCCCGCAACCGCGGCTCCTGTGGCCGACCACATGCAGTCACAGTCGAGAGTGGTTCGCTCCAGCCCGGAAGTGTCGTTACAGTCCCCGTGTGTCCATTGCCCGCTACCGTACGAATCCGGCTCAGCCGCTGGGTTGCCGGCGGAGGAACGGCGACGTGACGGGCGCTAGGATCGTCGGGTTGGTGGGGGGCACACCGTGACCATGCTGAGCCCGCTGGGCAAGACGCCCCGCCGGACCGCCGAGCAGCGGCGGACGAACCGGCGGTCGTGGCCGATGGTCGCGTTCATCGTGATCTTCGTGATCGCCGCTGTCGTCGTGTGGTGGCGGGTCATCGACAACCAGTCCAAGCACGACCGGGCGGCCGCCTGCGCGTCGGCCAACCCGTCGACCTCGGCCCTCACCGCTCACGACGTGCAGGTCCGGGTCTACAACGCCACCGACCACGCGGGCTTGGCCGCGACCGTGAGCCGCGGCCTGACCAGCCGCGGCCTGGCCGTCGTCGCCACCGCGAACGACCCGACCAACCGGAAGGTGACCGGGGTCGCCGAGATCCGGTACGGCTCGCTTGGCACCCGGCAGGCGAAGCTGCTGGAGGCCGCGCTGCCCGGCGCGACGATGGTCCAGGACAAGCGCACCGACTCCACCGTCGATGTGGCGCTCGGCCCGCACTTCCGTGCGCTGGCCACCCCGAAGGTCATCGAGTCGGCCATCAGCCAGATGACGGCTGCTACGACGCCGACTAAGCACTGCTGATCAACGCCTACGATCAGTAATCACGCGCACGCATTACCATTTCCGGCGCGCGCCGCGCGGATATGTACGGCGGATTCGTGCATAAGAAACCTCAGCGCAGCCAGTGAGGGTCCAGCGAATTAGAGGGAGACTCCCCAGCATGAGCGAGAACACGCGCCAGGCTTTCGGTCTCGATATCGGCGGTACCGGGATCAAGGGCGCCATCGTCGACCTGGACACCGGCGAGCTGCGCACCGATCGGGAACGCATTCCTACCCCACAGCCCTCCACCCCGGATTCGGTCGCGGAAGTGGTGACCAAGCTCGTGCGCGACCTGGACTGGACCGGTCCGGTGGGCGCGACGTTTCCGGCGATTATCAAGCACGGGGTCGCCTTCTCGGCCGCCAACGTCGACAAAAGCTGGATCGGCGTGGACGTCGACAAGACGTTCACCGAGGCCAGTGGTTGCCCGGTCACCGTCCTCAATGATGCCGACGCCGCCGGGCTGGCCGAGGTGCGATTCGGCGCCGCCAAAGGGGTTTCCGGCGTCGTACTGCTGTTGACATTCGGCACCGGAATCGGCAGCGGCCTGTTCCTGGACGGCCGGTTGGTGCCCAACACCGAGCTGGGTCATCTCGAACTCGACGGCCATGTCGCGGAGCGACGCGCGGCTTATTCAGCCCGGGAACGACACGATCTGTCGTGGACGAAATGGGCCGAGCGCGTGCAGCACTACCTGTCGCACGTCGAGGCGCTTTTTTCGCCGGACCTGATCATCGTTGGCGGCGGGGTCAGTAAACGGTCCGAGAAATGGCTTCCACACCTGAATCTGAAGACGCCGATCCGCCCGGCTCAGCTACTCAACGACGCCGGCATCGTCGGCGCCGCGCTGGCGGTCGACCAGCACCTCGGCGAATAAACGATGTACGCCGGGCGCACCCTCCCGGATCACTCCTCGTTGAGCCGTTATGTGCCGTTCGCTGCCGCACCGTGCACTGCTGTGCACGCGACTCCGACTCGTCGGTGTCTGGTGGCTGGGCAGCGAGCGGCGCGACGCGAAGTTACACTGGCACACACGGTGTTGGCGGCCCAGCCGAGCGGTTGGTCCCCTTCCTCTCCATATGGGTTGCAGGTGGTTGTCCTCGACGCCGTGGACTTCCCGCGTCCCTTGGGTCGCCGACGAATCCGTACCTTGCCGTTACGGCACCGCATCCTGAAAGGGCGTTCGTGGTACCACCAGACTCGCCGTCACAGTCCCCCGACCATGCAGCGATGACAGCGACGAGCGCGATCGACCGCCTGCTTGAACGCGGGCGCCAGACCGGATCGCTGAGCGTGGTCGAGGTCCAGGCCGAGTTCCACCGAGTTGGGCTTTCCGCTAGCGAGGGGCGACGCGTGCTACGCAGCATCAGCAATGCCGGGATCACTGTAAACATCGATTCGGAGACGCCGTCACCAGCGCGACCTCGGGTCGCCGCGGCCGCGACCGGAGTGCGTACCGCGGTGACGCAGTCGACGGCCGACGCGGATCCGACCGCCGCCGAGGAATCGACCGAACGCCCCGCGGCGGTGAGCGCGCCGGCGGCGGGCAAGCCGGCCAGCAAGAGCACGCGCCCCGCGAAGTCCAGATCGACCAAGAGCACCGCCAAGACGGCCAAGAAGGCTGCTGGCAAGGCCGGCTCTGGCGAGGGCTCCGAGGAGGCCGGCGACGGTCTGGCGATCGATGAAGAGGTCGAGATCCAGGTCACCGGCGAGGGCGAGTCGGCCGACTTCACCTGGGACGAGGAAGAGTCCGAGGCGCTGCGGCAGGCCCGCAAGGACGCCGAGCTGACCGCCTCGGCCGACTCGGTCCGCGCGTACCTCAAACAGATCGGCAAGGTCGCCCTGCTCAACGCCGAGGAGGAGGTCGACCTCGCCAAACGCATCGAGGCCGGGCTCTACGCGGCTGAGCGGCTGCGCCAGGCCGACGACGACAACGAGAAGCTCGCGGTGCAGCTGCGGCGCGACCTGCATTGGATTGTGCGCGACGGTGAGCGGGCCAAGAACCACCTGCTCGAGGCCAACCTGCGACTGGTGGTTTCGTTGGCCAAGCGCTACACCGGCCGCGGCATGGCGTTCCTGGACTTGATCCAGGAGGGGAATCTCGGCCTGATCCGTGCGGTCGAGAAGTTCGACTACACCAAGGGCTACAAGTTCTCCACGTACGCCACCTGGTGGATCCGGCAGGCGATCACCCGCGCCATGGCCGACCAGGCCCGCACCATCCGCATACCGGTGCACATGGTCGAGGTCATCAACAAACTCGGCCGGATCCAGCGCGAGCTGTTGCAGGACCTCGGTCGCGAGCCCACTCCCGAAGAGCTCGCGAAGGAGATGGACATCTCCCCAGAGAAGGTCCTGGAGATCCAGCAGTACGCGCGTGAGCCCATCTCGCTCGACCAGACGATCGGCGACGAGGGCGACTCGCAGCTCGGTGACTTCATCGAGGACTCCGAGGCGGTCGTGGCCGTCGACGCGGTCAGCTTCACGTTGCTGCAGGACCAGCTGCAATCGGTGCTGCAGACGCTGTCTGAGCGGGAGGCCGGCGTGGTCCGGCTGCGGTTCGGGCTCACCGATGGTCAGCCGCGCACGCTGGATGAGATCGGTCAGGTCTACGGGGTGACCCGCGAGCGCATCCGGCAGATCGAGTCCAAGACGATGTCCAAGTTGCGCCACCCGTCCCGTTCCCAGGTGCTCCGCGACTACCTGGACTGAGGCTCCTCGGCGCTCCGGAAACGATCTTTCAACCGAAAATCTCCGGGCTCCGTACGACACATCAATGCCCCCAATCGGCCGAACCAAGATGGCCGGTTGGGGGCATTCTCGTGAGCGCTGTCCACTTCGGAGGAACGCAGGCACCGTTACGCAGTGTGACGTTCGCTGCAAGCGATATGGGAACGCGGGAGACCTTGCGTAGGTTGAGCTGAGTGCAAGGTAAGTGCACGAGCTAAGAACCGATCACCGCGCCGACGACGTCACAGTGATCGCCTAGCGACGTCACAGTGGTGAGCCGGGTCCCCAGCGGCCCGGCCTCGACCCGAAAGGAATGCCGTGACTTCACCCGCGATCACGCCCGTTACGACCGTGGCCCCCATTACGGCTGCTGACCGCTGCGACCGCTGCGGTGCCCGCGCTGCGATCCGCGTCGTCCTTCCCGGCGGCGGAGACCTGCTCTTCTGCGGTCACCACGCCCGTGCCTACGACGAAAAGCTTCGCGAGGTTGCGGCCGAGATCATCACCGACTGATCCGGCGCCCCGAGAGCGCCCCTGAGACGTCTTCAGGCCACTCCCGGGCAGACAGGGCATACCGGCCGGGTCCGCTCGTCGTCCATCGTTCTGGCGGCGCCGCGGACCCGGCCGAAACATGTGCGGCGGAGGCGACTGGCCGGCCGAGCGCCAGCTTCCGACCGACTATCCACAGCGGACCGAGCAGCGTGGACCGCAGCAGTTTCGGTCCGATCAGTACGCACCGCAGATTCGGTCCGATGGGAACACACCCCGGCTTCGATCGGGTCGCACCCCGGCTTGTCCGGTTAGCACGCACCTCGGTCCGAACTCGTACGGATCCCGGCCGCCTACCGTGCGATCAGCACAGCTGCCGGCATCTCCGGTCGATCAGCATCGACCCTGGCGCAGGGCTATCCCGCATCCCGGGCTATGCCATATCGCTTCGACCGCGCCCGTACGTCGACCAGCGACGGTGTGTCCCGACCGGGTGAGCATCGAGATTGACCACTCAGTGTGACCGCCGCCGGATTCGGCCACGCCAACAAAATCGGCGACCAGTAAGCCGGCTGGCCGCGTTGAGCATCCAGACGGGCGCTCAGCGCCAGTCTGCGGGATCATCAGAAGTCTGTAGCGCAGCCCGCGCTGCAGAGCCGGAGATATGTCGTCCCCGGCTAACGACTACCAGAATGTCCGATTCGCTCGGCCAGTATGGGGGTCGCTCACCGACATTGCAGGACGGACAGGGCATGCTAGGGAATCGTGGCTGTCCGACCCGAACCCCTGCCGCGACGTGATGTCGTGCCGCAGGCCGCTCGCCGAGCGGTCGAGCGGGCGGTCATAGAGCACGGTCGGCTGCGCGATTCCGTCAAGGAGACCGTCGCACCGGTGACCAACCACCGCCCCATCCAACTGTTTCGCCAGACCTTCGCGAAGGCCTGGAGCGATCGCGTGTGGGGACTTTCGGCGGAGGCGGCGTTCTGGCAGCTGCTGTCGATCCCGCCGCTGGTACTGGCGCTGCTGGGAAGCTTCGGTTACGTCAGCGAGGCGTTCTTCGGCCAGCACACGGTCGACGCCGTGCACAACCAACTGTTGTCCTCGCTCCACCGGGTGCTGACCCCGAACGTGGTGGACCTGATCTCACCGACCGTCAACGACGTGCTGAACCGCGGTCGCGCCGACGTGATCAGCATCGGCTTCGTGATATCGCTGTGGGCCGGCTCCTCGGCGATGGCGACGTTCGTCAACACGATCACGATCGCCTACGACATGCGGGACATGCGCGGCGCGGTGCGTAGCCGGCTCATCGCCCTCTGGCTCTACATCGTCACGATGGTCGTCAGCATCGTCCTGCTGCCGACTTTGGTGCTCGGTCCGGCGAAGATAGTCAACCTGTTCCCGGACAACCTGCACTCCGACGTCGGCACGCTCGTGCACGACCTGTACTGGCCGATCGTCGGCGTTCTGCTGCTGTGCGGGTTGACCAGCCTGTACCACCTCGCCGTGCCGATCCGGCGGCCATGGCACCGCGGTCTTCCCGGCGCCGTGCTGGCCGGCCTGATCTTTCTGCTTGGTAGCTATCTGCTGCGGATCTACGTCAACTTCGTCGTCAAGCACGCGTACAGCTACGGGGCGCTGGCCGCACCGATCGCCGCGCTGCTGTTCCTCTTCGTGCTGGCCCTGGCAATCCTGCTCGGCGCGGAGTTCAACGCCACCATCGAGCAGATGTGGCCGTCACCGCCGACCCGGCGGGAGCGGCGCCGGGCACGCAAGCTGGAGGCGGCCGAGCGGGCGTTCGCCACGGGTCCACGGCCGGTACCGCATACCCGGCCGGCCGCAACTCCGCCGCCCGCGCGCAGCGGCACCACCGCTCCACTGCCCGACCCGGACGGCCAGCCGGCGCCGCCGATTGCCCAAGGTTCCTCACAGCCGTTCGGATCCAATGCTCAGGGCACGGATCGGCGCCCGAGCGATGCCTCGTATCAGCCGGACCAGAACACAACGCAGCCGCTGCACAACGGATCACTACCGGACAAGAACGCGACTGGGCCGCGGGGCAACCAACCAGCCCCGGACCACAACGCGACTAGGCCGCTGCATAACGGAGCGCGGCCGGACCAGAGCGCGGCGCCGACGCACAACAGCCCGGAGCAGAACGCAAACCCATCGCCGCATTCACCGCTGGACGGCCGGAATTCCGCGAATCGGCAAGCCGGACACCGCGGCCCCAGCCACAATTCCGCGCCGGCTGAATCAGCCGAGCCGGAGAAACGTGCGGCTCAGTCGCCGCCCTTGGGCAGCGACTCGTAGATCTTCTTGCATTCGTCGCATACCGGCGAACCGGGCTTGGGCGAGCGGGTCACCGGGAAGACCTCTCCGCACAGCGCCACCACCATCGAGCCCATGACCGCGCTCTCTGCGATCTTGGACTTGCGTACGTAGTGGAACAGGTCATCGCTGTTGTCGGTCTGGGACTCTTCCGGCCGGACTTCGGTCTGGGTGCTCACCGCGAGCCGCCTCCTCATCGACGTATCAGGCAGAAAAGCCACGGTATCCCACTGATCCCGCGGCCCACACGGACCGGTTATTCGTCGATCACCCGATGTGAGTCGTCGCGCTGACCGAGCTGACGATTCGGCACGCCGGCGTAGCGCTGGAAGCGCGAGGACTTGGCCGGGAGCCTGTCGTTGGCCAGGACGACCGCGATCCACGGCAACGCGATAGCGCCGACCGCGAAGACGGGCCACAGCCAGATGATGTTGTGGAACGCCGCGGCGAGGATCAGACACACAACGCGAATGCCCATGGTGATTGCGTAACGACGACGCCGGTAGTCGAGCTCGGCTTTGGGACTGGGCGGCGCCTCGGTAATGAGGATCGGCTGCTCGCGCTTTTTCCCCTGCTTGTTAGCCGATTTGGCCACATCGTGCTCGCTTCGCATCTGCACCGTCCTCCTACCCCCGACGGGCACGCCGCGATAATCGTCCCACTCGATCACGGTCACCGCACCCTCGACCTATGGAAGGTTGGCACACACTTTTGGCCAGGGAGTGCCCGACGATCGGCTTGGGCCTCAGCCGGCGTTGCGGGCGGCCGCCTTGCGCTCCTGTTTGAACGCCCGCACTTGCTGCAACGAGGCGTCGTCGGTGATGTCCGCGACCGACCGGAACACACCGTCCTCGCCGTACTCCCCCGCCGCCTCACGCCAGCCGGTCGGTTGAACGCCCAACTGCTTGCCCAGCAACGCGACGGTGATCCGTGCCTTCTGGTCACCGAAGCCGGGCAGCGCCTTGAGCCGGCGCAGCAGCGTCTTGCCGTCCTCGGCATCGGACCAGACGCGGTCGGCCTTGCCGTCGTACTCGTCGCAGAGTTGGACGCAGAGCGCCTGCGTGCGCTTGGCCATCGATCCGGGGAACCGGTGCAGCGCGGGCGGGGTGGCGAATAGCTTGCCCAACTCGTCCGGGTCCATCCGGGCCAACGCGGTCGCGTCCAGGTTGCCGCCCAGCCGCTGCTTGAGTTCGTACGGACTGGTGAACGCCTTCTCCATCGTCACCTGCTGGTCCAGTACCAGCCCGATCAGTAACGCCAAGGCGTCGGTCGACAGCAGCGCGTCGGCGGGTTTGGATCCGGTCAGTCGAAGCGCCGGAGCTTTCATGACGGCATCTACCCTTCTCCGCTCGACGCACCGAGCGGCGCTGTATACCGAACCGGATGCGCTCACACAGCATGCTACGGAGACAGGCACAATGACGCGGTGCCATCCGCCGAAGCCGCGGTCGTGCTGCTGCACGGTCAACCCGCCACGCATATCTCCTGGCTTCCCGTGCGGCGGCTGCTCCCGGATGTGGACATCTTGCTCCCTGACCGTCCCGGCTACGGCGCCAACCCGGCCTCGGTGACGGATTTCGAGGGAAATGTGGCGTGGCTGCTGCGGTTGCTTGACAGCGCTGGCATCGAACGGGCGGTGATCGGCGGACACAGTTGGGCCGGCGGCGTGGCATTGCTGGCCGCGGCGCGCCACCCCGACCGGGTCGCCGGCCTGCTGTTGGTCTGCTCGGTCGGGCCGGACTGTCTGCTCCTGTACGACCACGCCCTCGGTTGGCCGCTGGTGGGCGATGCGCTGGCGTATGCCGCGCTCGGGGCGGCCCGACCGCTGGTACGGCATCAGGCCTACCGGGAGCTGTCCCGGCAGGTCGCGCGGGCCGATCTGGACGAGGTTGCGGAGTCGCTGCGTCTGCAGTTCGACCGGCCGGTCTGGCGCACCTTTCTGGCCGAGCAACGCACGCTGGTGGGGCAACTCCCGATGCTCGCCGCCGCTCTGCCGGCCATCGTCGCGCCCACCGTCGTCCTGTCCGGGGCCCGGGATTCGGTCATTCCCGCCGAGACGCCCCGTCAACTCTCCAGCGGGATCGCACGGGCTCAGCTACGGGTGGTGCCCGGCAAGGGCCACATGTTGCCGTTGGAGGCGCCGGACGTCGTGGCGCGGGCGCTTGTCGACCTGCTGGCCGGCGCCGACGCGCATCAGCAGTCGTGAGGGCCGTCGTTCAGCGGGTCAGCTCGGCCCGCGTCCAAGTTGACGGGGAGACGGTCGGCTCGATCGACTGTGGCCTGCTCGTGCTGGTCGGCGTGACCCACGCCGACACGACCCGCGAAGCGGCGACGCTCGCCCGCAAGATCCACGAGTTGCGGATCTTCGAGGACGACCGGTCGGCCGCGGAGATCGACGCGTCGCTGCTCGTGGTGAGCCAGTTCACTCTTTACGCCGACACCCGCAAGGGACGCCGTCCGTCGTGGTCGGCCGCGGCACCCGGTTCGGTGGCCGAACCGCTCGTGCACGCAGTCGTCAATTCCCTCCGAGGGCGGGGCGCGACGGTCGAAACTGGTCGGTTCGGGGCGCACATGGCGGTCGAGATGGTTGGCGACGGACCGGTGACGATCATCCTCGAGGTCGAACCAACCCGCTGACCCGTACGTCGGGACGGACATCACCTGTACCAGCAAAGCCGACGGAAGTCGTTCGGCGTGCCAACCATTTCGGGAACATCGCGTCGTATCAAACGTTGGAAGAGGTGACTGTCTTGGCACCACGGAGGGGAGGCAGCCATGGCGAACACCAGAACATCACCCCGGCGCACCGCGTCGGTTGAACCGCGTATCACCTCGCGGCGGCATCGCACCCAGCGTTCGGCCGTGCCCAACTCGACCGAGGAGGTCGAAGAGGCCAGCACCGTCGATCTGGAAGCGCCTGCCGTATCTGCAGATCTGGTACGAGTTTATTTGAACGAGATCGGCAAAGTCACTCTGCTCACGGCTGAGCAGGAAGTGGATTTGTCCAAGCGCATCGAGGCGGGCCTGTACGCCGAGCACCTGCTCGGGGCCGAGGGCGCGGAGGAGCTCTCCGATGAGCGACGCCGTGATCTGAAGGCACTGGTACGTGACGGACACCGGGCCAAGGAGCACCTGCTCGAGGCGAACTTGCGACTGGTCGTGTCGTTGGCCAAGCGCTACACCGGCCACGGAATGCCGTTCCTGGACCTGATCCAGGAGGGCAACCTGGGCTTGATCCGCGCGGTGGAGAAGTTCGACTACACCAAGGGATTCAAGTTCTCGACCTATGCGACGTGGTGGATCCGGCAGGCGATCACCAGAGCCATCGCCGATCAGGCGCGCACCATCCGCATCCCGGTCCACATGGTCGAGACCATCAACAAGGTGGCGCGAGCCCAGCGCCAGCTGCTCCAGGAGCTCGGTCGGGAGCCGAGCATCGAAGAGCTCGCGTTCCGGCTCGAGCTGGCCGTGGAGCGGGTCCGCGACATCCAGCGCATCAACCAGGACACCGTGTCGCTCGAGCAGCCGATGGGAGACGAGGAGGACTTCAGTCTCTCCGACGTCATCGAGGACCAGGGTGCCGTGGTGCCACCCGACGCCGCGACGAGGGTGCTGCTCAACGAGGCCGTGAAGAAGGCCCTCGCGGAGCTCAGCCCCCGTGAGCAAGACATCGTCCGCCTTCGTTTCGGTCTGGAGGATGGTCACATCCGCACGCTCGAAGAAGTTGGCAAGGCTTTTGGGGTGACCCGGGAGCGGATACGCCAGATCGAGGCCAAGACGCTCGCCAAACTTCGCCACCCGATGCGAAGCCAACCGCTCCGCGACTATCTCGACGCGGAGTGAGCCAGCCTCAGGGCTGGGTATCTGATTCTTTGGAGTTCGCGCCGTCGGTCGACTTGGACCCGACGAGATCACGTGCCCGCTCTCTGCCGAGGTCGACGACTGCCCGGGCCTTGTCCGCCGCCCCTTCGAAGGCGTCGGAGCCCTGAGCCTGTCGCAGCAGCTTGTTGATCTGCTCGTAGCGCTCCCGCCCCGCCATGGCACCGAGGTAGTAGCCAAGGGCGAGGCCGGTGATGAAGCCAACTCGTAGTCTCATAGCTCTCTCAAACTCCCTTCGGGACGGACATCGGGCATACACCCAAGCGTATTGTCCCTGCACATGGGCACCCTGGGCCAAGCCGGGTCGCTGCTATGGTCGAGTCGGTCGGTCCGGGGTAGCTCAATCGGCAGAGCGGGTGGCTGTTAACCACTAGGTTGCGAGTTCGAGTCTCGCCCCCGGAGCTGTTGGCCTCGTGGCCTCTGTCGGGCCGGTAGCTCAGTGGTCAGAG
>JBEDUI010000005.1:0-8121 GCA_040414495.1 Mycobacteriales bacterium | reverse complement strand
GGCAGCCACGAGCGACCCTCGCCCGGGCCCGCGCAGCCGCCGGGATCAAAGACTTGGTGACTAGGCGATGCGCTGACAGGACTGGTGACCGGGACGCCGGTCATACCGGTGGCGATGGGTGTGAGGCCGCACATCGCCGGGCGTCTTCAATCGCGGTCAGCGCCATCCTTCCGGCAGACGGACCGGTGGGCATTCGATGACGGGGCGATCGTTGCTGACGTAGCTCATCCGCAGGACGCCGGCCGCGATCTCCAGATGCGGTGTTGGGCGACTGTCGATGCCTGCCGGCCACCGCCGCTCGGGACGTTGCGCCGCGTCGAGTGCGGATTCCATGGCGCAGCTCGCCGAGTCGCGTAGCGCCATGCGCTTGCCGAGCAGCGGATACAGCACGCTTTGGAAGACGCTGTCGGCGGTGAAGCCGTATCCGTCACTCAGGAGATAACCACCTCGGTTGGACACCTGTAGCGTGACTCCCGCAGGCATGACGCTCTGCAGGCTTGCCGTGATGGCTTCGGCCAGGGGCCGGGGGAGCTTTGACACGCTCTGAGTATCAGCGTGCGCTGATTGCTGGTCTGAGTTTTGGTCTCATTCACAACCGTTCGGCCGCGCGCTCGTCGGTGATCGCCGGCTTCTGCTGGGCGCGTGCCCAGGCTCCGCTGGATGGTCGCGAACGGGCTACTGGGGCCATGAAAGCGGAGGGTTGTGCCGAATACGTGCCGAAGTTTCCCGCCTCGGGCCATCGGCCAGGACTAAAGTGCAGGTCAGACGGGGTGCGGTGTGAGCTTGGCCGTCGCCCTCTCAAGGCGGCGTCGTAGAAACTCCAGGGCCGAGCGGCTTGGCGGCGAGGACAAACTTCGCCGGCCCGGCCGGTTATTGCTTCGGCACGGCCGGATGGAAGATCGGGCCGAGCGGGGAGAGGTCGACCGGTTGTTGGTGATGCCCTGGTCGGTGACGTTGCCGGTTTGTTGGTCGATGACCAGCAGGATCGCATTTCCAGTCGCGTCCGGGTACGGCACCGGCCCATGCAGGACCGGCGTGGAGAAGCTCCCGGTGGCTTGTACCAGCACGGAGGCGGCTTGGCCGCTGGCGTCCTCGAAGGTGGCGCCCGCCGCGCGCCTATTTAGATCGCTGCGGGTGCCATAGACGTACTCGATCGAAGCAGGCCTCGGGTCATTGCAGGCGGCGGCCTCGCGCATGATCATGTCAACGATCACGCTCTCGGGCAGCACATTCTCGGGCGTCAGATCAACGACGCCGCCCAGGGCGGCCAGGTCGACAAGCTCGAATCCGAAGCCTCGGTCCGTCGTGTGCCCGGTTTCATCATCAATGATCAAAATCAGCACTGTGTACGTCTTCAGCGGGGACACGCCTTTGGGCACGATGCCGGGGCGCGTCCTCGTGAATTCGCCCACGGCTTGGACCAGTACGGCCGGTCTGGTGGCCTCGATGCCGCCGATTCCAGCACCAGAGGCGCCTTTGTTCAGCTCGCGGCGTGAGCCGCGCAGGTACTGCATCGAGCTTGGCGCCGTCTCACCCAACTGCGCGGCGGCGCTTCTGATCACGGCGAGGATGGTGGTATCAGCCAACATGCGCCCTCCCGACCGGTAATCACGTCTCCGATGGCCGAATAGGCGTTGCAGCTACCAGTGTTGTACTGAGCAACGACCGCTGCCACGCCTGGGCCCTGCGGGTGTCAGATGCCCATGCAGCGCGGCTCCTGACCCGGCAAAGCCACCCGACACAGCGGACCCGACGCGGGACGGCCGGCGTGCCCGGACCCGGTCGACGACTGCCCGGCGAGAGAACGTCCATCCAGCCCACTGGCGCTGGGTTCCGTCTCAGTTTTCGTCTCGTTCGCGGCTGTCCGGCCTCGGTCGGGCATGTCCGCGTACTGCCCGCAGAACACTCATGCACGCGGCTGAACAGAGAATCGTGGCACTGAAAAGCGGAAGGTCGGCGGTTCGACCCCGCCCCTGCCCACCACAGCTGACCGGCCAAGATGACGGCCAGTAGCCGTCGATCGCGGCGAAATGTAGCAACGCGCTCACGCCAGATGCTCGTCCAGTCTCTGTAGTGCCACCCGGTGGCATGCGCGTAGATCTCCACCGTCGCCCTGATGCCGACTTATCCACCCAGCCGGCAGCATCAGTCACGTATCCGACGAACGGTGCGTCCCTCCGGCAGTTTGGCTAGAGTGCTGCCATGGAATTCTGGTAGGTCTCAAGCTGTCGCGGTGGGACGCGAGGTCCGCCGGCATGCATGCCTCTTCCGTACAACATCGTTCCCTCAATTACGGAGTCATGCATGTGTAGCGACAATTCTTCGACGGCCGCGCGCCCGTTGCGCGGTGGCGTCAGCGCGGATGTTGCCCGGGTCGGCGATGTTGTGCGCCGAACGCCCACGGCAGCCGCACCGACGATTCATCAATTCCTGAATTACCTGAGTCAACGCGGATTTCATCGAATTCCGGTACCGCGCGGATTTGACGACGACGGAAATGAGCTGTTCGGATTCATTGACGGGCGCGCCGGACATCCGCCCATCACCGCGGACCTCGCCTCCGACGAGGCGCTGGTCAGCGCCGCACGGGCGGTCCGAGAGGTCCACGATCTGTCGACCGGATTCGTCGGCACCGGGTGGAATACAGACGGCGCCGACCCCAGCGGCGCCGCCGAGGTGATCTGCCACAACGACCTGGCCCCGTTCAATCTGATCTACCGCGGTCGCGAGGTTGCGGCGATCATCGATTGGGATGGCGCGGCGCCAGGCCGGCGGGTGTGGGATTTGGCATATGCGGCATGGCGGCTGGTGCCCCTGCACCGTCCCGCCTATGCGGAGCTTGTCGGATGGCCGTCGCTGGACCGGAGTCGGCGGCTCGCGCTTTTCGTCGACACATACGGCCTCGACCACACCTCCCGGGCCGAACTCGTACCACTGATTCGCGAGCGGCAGGTAGGGACCATCGAGGCGATGGGTCGGCTCGCACGGGCCGGCAAGATCGCAGCGCTGCCGCCGAGCGATCCACGTGCGGAGGCGGGTGATCTGCCGTACCTCGACGCGAACGCGGCGGACTGGGATCGGGCCGTTACGAGCTGATGACCGGCGCCACGGCTGACCGGATCGGGCTGCGGCGCGGTCCGGTTTAGCCGTTATTCGTCGCGGACGCTGACGAGCACGCAGTTCTGGCCGAACAACAGCGGCGGGCCCGTCGGCTGTTCGACCTCGCCCCTGCCCACCACGTCCGACCAGCGCAGGCAGAGATCACCGAGCAGTCGGCGGCCTCCCATCGTCTGAGGTTTCCGTCTCATTTGCCCACCGGCAACGGCATCCAGGGAGCGATCCGGCGTTGGTCGTGCAGTCGACTTTTTCGACAAGCAGCGCGTACGCCGCAGCGAGTTGCGGATGGCTGCACAACTACCGGCCTGCGGTCCGCCTAGTTGAGTTCGTACGTTGCGGCGTCGAGGTCGGCGATGGCCTGGGGTAGGCGGGCGTCGTTACCTTCGCGCAGCACCGTGGTCACGTCGAGGAGGCACCAGAACAGTCGCACGGATGGCCACTCCGGTAGTTGGTCACCGTATTCGGTCGAGTACGCCGTCCAGATTCGCTGTCGTAGCTGATTTCGGTCTGCTTCTGGTTGGTAGATGCGGTAGAGGTCGACGCCGAAGTCGAGGTCTAGCAGCGGATGACCGGTGTGCAGTCCGTCCCAATCGATGATGCCGGTGATGTGTTGGCGGTCGTCGACAAGAAATTGCCCGCGGGAAATCTCGCCGTGAACGGCCGTGCGCCTCATTGCTGCGATCGGTGCCAACGCTGCGGCCCAGCGTTCTGGCTGTGGTTTTGTCCCGTACTCAGACAACCTGCCGGCCACACGGGAAGTTGTCGCAGAGATTTCCGAGGGGCGGGTCCACGCGCCAGTGATGCGTGCGTGGTCGAGGTATTCAGGCCGGGACGCAAGCCGTGGCGGAACAGGCAGTCTGTGTATGCCGGCAATTCGCTTGGCGAGTTCTTCGAGGCAACGCGCGGCGTCCTCGGTGTCCAACCGTAGTTCGACGTCGCGCCAGCATGTGCCGGCAATCAGCGTCAGCTCCAAGAACGGGAAAGGCGAGATCGCCGGGTCGCGATGAAGGCCAAGAAGTTGGGGACCACTACCTGGCGTGACAGTCGACAAGACGTCGGCTTCGCGCTCGACCATAGCCACCTGGTGGGCCGTACGGGGAAACGCGAACACGCGATCTGGCGCCTGGATGATCAGCTTTTGCCAACCAGACGTGATGAGATGCAATTGAGCATCGTCCAACCTGAAGCTGTACCGCAGACGCTCCTCCTGCGGAGGGATTAACAATGCGGCCAACTCCGAGGTCACGCGCGCAGCCTATCCGGCCGCCCAGTCCGTTTTCGCGCGATTACCAGCCATGATCGCGACGCCCGAATGTATCCGTTTTCGCGTCGTTTAGACCTCGCTGGCGGTTCGCCGGGATATTGGGTCCGACTTCCATCCGCCAGCCAACATGCTTGGCACCTCGATCGGGGCTTGTTAGTAGCTGCTGCGTTCTGTCCATTGTGCTTGGTCCGTCCGGTCCGTTGTTATCGAACGAATGTTCGATATCGTGGCGACATGATCGAGCGACCTGATGCCGCGGCGGTGCTGCGGGCGATCCGTGACACCGTTCCGAATCGGAAGATGGGCAGCCGATCTGGCGAATCAGGGTGGGTGCGACTGACCCTGGTGGACGGTGCCGATGTCACCGACACCGTTGATGATCTGCTTGCCGAACGCTTGCTGGTCGACACTCTTGCCGGCCGGTTGGAACTGACCGATCGCGGGCGCGCCCTGCTTGATCGGATTGGTCCCGACGGACGCTTCGACCTGCCAGGTCGTACGAGGCGCTAGCTGACGGCCGCGATGGCTTGCACAAAAGCCCAGCGCGGGTCTGCGCCACTTGGTGAAGCCGTGCCCGTTACGGTCGCCGCGCCGCTTCGTCTCGGGGTTGCCGCCGCGCCTTGTCCTGCCACGGGAATGGAGCGTGGTCGGGTTCGACCCAGCCGGTCTTGGCCTGCGGGGAGGCCAGCGTCGCCGGACGGTAGAAGCGGGTCAGAAGGCGCTTGTCCAGCAGGGCGGGATGGTGGTCGGCGAACGCGGTGAAGGTGCCTTCGCCGTCTTCGGCTGCGTGGTGACCAACCAGTTCAACCCAGGCTCGGCTCATGGTCGCGTGGTACTTCTGAGGCACCCGCTCATAGCGGGCGGTGTGCTGGATGCCCTCGCTGACCAGGCCGACCGCCGCGGGCACGCCAATTCGTCGCACGGCCAGCCAGGTCAGATGGACATGTTCCCGGTGGCCGAACCGCTGGGCGTTTGCCATCACCTCGGCGAGCAACGTGTCGAAGTTTTCAGCGGATGGATGCACGGTCATCAGCGAACCTCCGTCAGGGCTTGCAGGGCAGTGCGCAGGTAGGCGATCGCGTCGTCTGGTAGGCCCTCGAGTGCGCGGTGTTCCAAGTCGGCGATGGCCTTCCGGATCGTGGCTGCAGCCGCGTGTCCGGACGCGGTGAGCTCAATGAGCACCGCTCGGCGGTCTCTGGGGCGGGTGCCCCGGGTGATGTGGCCGCGTCGTTCCAGGCGGTCCAGCACGCTGGTCAATGTGGTGGGGCGGGTGCCCACGGCTGCGCCGAGTTCAGACACGGTCCGGCCTTGGCCGTCAGCCAGGTTCGCTAGAGCATTGATCTCGGATGCGGTCAGGTCGAGGTCGACGAGTTCGGCGGCGAGCACCTGCAAGGTGGCGTGGGTGGCCCGCTGCAATGCGAGCAAAGCTGACCACTCAGGTGGCACGGATTCGGACTTCACGATTTCGGACTATACGATCTCGTATGATCTGCTGCAAGCGAGATCTATGGCCCCGGGGTGTCGGCCTGATATTGAGCCTCGAATGGATCGTGGCGCGGCGCTACGGGATCCGGCAGCCGATGCGTTCAGATCGGCGCGTCTACTGGTCGCCGCGGTCTTTGAATCCCTTGGCGGTGTGCGCATCGAAGTCCATCTCGTAGATGCGTTTGAGGTCGGCGATAACGCTCAAGGCGCGTTTGCTGTGCGGGCTCGCGGCCAATTCGCCCTCCTCGCCGGGCACCGGTTCGAAGGAGTGCAAGACGATCTTCTCCAGCAGCTGACCGAGCGTCACGTTCTCGAATTCGGCCAGGCCTTTGAGGACCTTCACCAGCCGCCTCTCCATCCGTACGCCGAGTTGCACCCGCTCGACAGCCAGGTTTGCCGGTCCAGAATTCGCTTGGCTTGGTCCCATGGGACCACGGTACCTTGGGACCGCCTTGTACTCGAGGACGGGAGATGGCGCGATGACGGAACTGTCGTTTGAAGAGAAGTCAGCCCGCTACGAGGAAATCGAAGAGACGTTCCTCGCCGAGCTCGATCACAGCTTGGGGCCATGCGGGTCCGAGATGCTCTACGACCTGGTCGACGAATTCTCCTTACCCGCCGGCGCGTTCGTGTTGGACGCCGGCTGTGGCAAGGGCCGGCACACGGTCGGCCTGGCTCGCCGTTTCGATGTACGTGTGATCGGCATCGACCCAGCGCCTATTCATCTCGATATCGCCGCCGAAACGGTCGCGACCGCGGAGTCGGCCACGCCAGGCATCTCGGCGCGGATCGAGCTGATCCCCGGACGGGTCGAACAATTGCCGCTCGACGACGGCTCGGTCGACCTGGTGTGGTGCAGGGACGTATTGGGGATGGTGGAGGATCTCGACGCCGCATACCGCGAATTCGCGCGCGTATTGCGACCGCACGGCCGGGCCATCATTTACCAAAGCGGCCTCGCCGCCGACCTGACCGAGCTTGAGACCAAACGGTTCGCGGCCCTGGATGGCCCGCTCGCCAGCGCTGATCCTGTTCGTATTGAGGCGGCGATTACGGCCGCCGGGCTGCACATCGACCGGCAGAACAGCGTCGGGCTCGAATGGGCCGAACACCACGCGGAAAACACCGGCAAAGGCACAAGCCGCCTGCTCCACCTGGCCCGCCTGCTCCGCCAACCCGAGCGCTACATCGAACGTTTCGGCCGCTGGGAATATGACGTAATGGTCGCCGACTGCTACTGGCACCTCTGGCGGTTAATGGGAAAACTCGACGAAAGGGTTTACCTACTGAGCAAACCAACCTGAGAAACTACGAATTCGCCCAGATATTAAGCAGTATCGAGATCGCAAACGCCGGATCATCGGCACTGTCGGCGCGGTCTGGAACTATCTGGGCATGGCTGAGGACCTTCGTACGCTGTGGGACCGTGAGGCGGCGACGTTCGATGAGCCCGCGGATCATGGTCTTCGCAATGAGGCCACTCGGCGGGCATGGCAGCAATTGCTGTTGCCGCTGGTCGCCGGGTCGGTGCGGAAAATTGCCGATCTAGGCTGTGGGACCGGTTCGCTGTCGATTCTTTTCGCCGAGGCCGGACATCACGTCCAGGGGCTCGACTTTTCGCGGGAAATGCTACGTCACGCGCGTCAGAAGGCGGCCGCGGTTACGCCACGGCCCGAGTTCGTCGAAGGCGATGCTGCCGACCCGCCCCTCCAGGCCGGGACCTTTGATGTGGTGCTGAGCCGACACGTCCTGTGGGCGATGCCAGATCCGTCTCGTGCTTTTGCGCACTGGGTACGGCTGCTGAAGCCAGATGGTCAATTGATCATGATCGAAGGAAACTGGTCGACTGGGGCTGGGCTCACTGCGGCCGAGTGCGGTCGAATCGTTCAGAAGCACTGCGGCGAGACCCAGATCCGTGCCCTCACCGACCCGGCGCTGTGGGGCGAACCCATTACCGACGAGCGTTTTCTGCTGATCAGCCGCCACTGAATTTGTCCGGTCGAGCCCCCGCGTTCGAAGCGGCTTTGAGTCTTCTTCCGCAGGAACGAGCCACGTCAGGCCGTCATGATGGGGCAGAGCTCCTCACATAGTGCCGCGGCGCACTGCGGCCACGATTGGCCTCTACCAGTGCCAGCCGTAGCGGGCGGTGTAATGCCAGACTTTTTTCAGATCCTGCGGATCGTGCTCGCGCTTGAGGACGGCCTCGCCGATTATGCGGGCATCCAGCCGTCCGCGGTCCGCAATCGCCTCGGCAA
>JBEDUI010000004.1:0-4389 GCA_040414495.1 Mycobacteriales bacterium | reverse complement strand
CACTCTCTATGATGGAGGGTGGGGATGCATTTCACGGGTGCGCCCAAGAATGCGGCGAAGCGCTCTGACCTCTAATGACCAAAGACCCTCTGTATCGCTTCCAGATATCCCATCCCATGCTCGGTGTCCGGCTCCAGGTAGCTGCCTTCGGTCCATTCGTTCCAGGCGTTGATGGTGAGCAGCCGGCTGCCGCTGCCGGCCAGGAAATCCCGCGCGCGTTCGAGCGCGCGGCCGAAGATCTCCGGGTCGTTCCCGGAAATGATGTTCGTGTGAGGGTAACCCAGAGCGGGGTCGTATCGGTCGGACTGCACGGTGCGTGGCGATGGGTCCCAGCCGACCGTCACGTTGGGGAAATACGGGACCGGGTAGCGGTCCGCGAATTCGGTCCAGCCGCGCTCGGCCGCGGCCAGAACGTCGGCATACGGCGTCTGCAGCGTGGGTAGTCGGTGATGGTGCACCCACACGTACGAGGTGACGCTGTCGAATCCCAGGCCGGTAATAGCCGCGTCAAGATCGGCCTCGGGACCACTGTTCGGCAGAACCGGATGTTCCCAGCCGACCGCGTTCAGATGTATTTCGGGGAACCCGGCCCGGGCGGCGCGGACGCGCAGATCCTTGATCGCGGCCGCCGCGCCATCGAGCCCACCCAGCCCGTCGAGCAGCGTGGCGAGATCGTAAATCGACAAATACGGCCGGCCATCCAGCCGCAGATACCGCGGGTGGTTGAAATAGCGTTCGATGATGTAGTCCGTAGCGTCACGAAACTGTGTTTGATCCACCGCGCCGGACTCCAGCCGCGCGGGTTCGGCGCCACGTTTCCACGGATGAATGTTGATCCAGTCGTGATTCGCCCACATAAGGGCGAAATCCAGCTCATAGTCGGCGGTGGCCGGCATGAACGCCGCCTCCAGCGGACGCTGCAAATATGGCCTGCCGTCGTACCAGTACCAGTCGAACAGGAATGCGTTCAGCCCATGCGTCGCGGCAAGCTCGATTTTCCGGGCCATGACGGCGGGATCGGACTCGTCCTCGTACCCCCAGAGCGGAGTCCGGGGCTGGATATGGCCCGGAAATCGCGGCTCGGCCCGCTTCAACAACTCCCACTCGGTCCAGTTAGTGCCATGCCACTGCTCGTTGCGCGGATCGACGTGGAAGTTCGGGAAGTAGTAGGCGGCCACTGTGACAGGGTCACTCATACGACGTACCTCCGCTCATGGTGCAATGTTGACGAGGTCAAGAGTTGGACCTGGCGGTGCGAACCGGTAATCTGGCCGATAATAAGGCGAATGAAGGCTCTCGACCCGGGTCACACTTGAGCAAAGCTGGTACGAAATTGGCAGCGACACGGAATCGCGCGCGATACGACCGGGCCGCGGTGTTCAACCCGGACGGCCTGCCGGTGTGGGCGGACCGGCACCGGCTGGAGGGCGATATCGCGGCCCATGACCATGATTTCCTGGAGATCGCGCTGATCACCCAGGGCCAGGCCGTGCACATTTCGGCCGACGGCGATCACCGCGTGCGGCCAGGGAGCGCTGTCGTCGTGCCGCCGAGCGAATGGCACGGCTATTCCGAATGTGAGGACCTGGTCGTCTTCGACTGCTTCGTCGCGCCAGAACTGCTCGATGGCGCACTCTCGTTCCTCGAGCAGGAACTACCGCTGATGCGGACCATTCACGCCGGTCCGAGCCTGTCCTGGGTGCCGCGAATTCAGCTGTCGACCGGAGAAATGAGCCGGTCGGTCGGCGAGCTCTACAGCATCAGCGATATTTCGCCGGACCATCGATCCCGGGTCCAGATCCTCGGGCATCTGCTGGTCTACCTCGACATTCTGGATCACGCCTGGTCGGAACGGGATACCTGGGTTTTGCCGGCGGGCGTGCGGCAGCACCCGGCCGCGCTGCGGGCCATGCAGGTGATGGAGCGCGACCTCGCGCATCCCTGGACGCTGGCCGAGTTGGCCGCAGATGCGGTCGTGGAACGCACCCACCTCGTCCGATTGTTCCGTCGCTCGACCGGGCTTCCGCCGATGGCCTATCTCAACCGCCGGCGGGCCCAGGTCGCGGCCGCGCTGCTGGTGCGCACCGACCATCCGGTGGCGCAGATCGGGGCCCGGCTCGGATGGACCGATCCCGCCTACTTCGCCCGCCGATTCCGAGCCGTATTCGGCCTGAGTCCGTCGGCTTATCGGGCCCGGGCGCTGTCCGGCACGACCCGCTCACACGGCCCGACATCGGTCGAGGCACCGCTACCGATCAGTGGCGCCCGGTACGCCCTCCCGGTCCAGTGAGCAACAGGTGGCGATCCACGCCGAGTTCATCTCCAGAGGATTGCGTGCTAGCTCGGCGCCGGCGCTCCCAAATGCGGAAGCCCCGACATGGCCTTCCGTTCCGCCGGTGATGGGTCATAGACGAGGTGAGGTTCGCGGTCGAACACCATGGTGGCCCGATCTTTGTGGTAGGTCGGCCATGCGGGTATGCCGGCGTGGTTGGGGTTACCGGTACGCGCGAAGCTGACCCGTGCGTCAGTGATTTGGCGAGACACTGCCTCTGCGTCGGGGTGCAGGACCAGGCGCAGTGCGAGTGGGGATTCGAGTCCGTGGAAGGCGCCGAGGTTAGGGTCGTTGTCCATCGGCGGTTGGTACGTGGTGTTGTAGACGTAGACGTTGTCTTGCTGGGCGCATTGTTGTTCGGCCACCCGGAGCCCGATTTCCCGTAGCCGGTCCGAAAATACGGCGACGAAGATGTCGCTCGGTGAGTCGCTTGGCCGGCTGGCGCGGTAAACGTCGACCACGGGTTCCAGCAGTGTTGGCGGCAGTGAGGTGTGTTTGGCCAGCTGAGGAATGAGATCCGGCCACCGAAGACGAAATAGCGGATCGGCGATAAAGCCGGAGCATTCGTGTTGGCAATTTCCAACGATCAAGGATACGTGCTGTGCGGTCGGCGGAGCGGCAGTGTTCCAGGGTGGCGACGTAATCGTCTGTCCATCCAGGACGGGCCGGAACCGGCGTCCAATCGCCGCCACAGCATCGACGATTGCCTGCGTGGAAATCTCGTTCAGTCCCGACAGATCAGATCCAACCCCGACTCGTCGCAGGAATTCTTCGGCGATCACGGTGGCTTCTTGCCTGGGTAGTGACTCGGGCCAACTGCTGCTTTGCACGATGGCGCGGTGGAACAATCCGCTGGCCGTGTCCATCGCCATGAGATTCAGGATTTTGCTGCCACCGCCGGATTCGCCGAAGACGGTGACGTTGTCGGGGTCACCACCGAAGAGCGCGATGTTCGTGCGTACCCAGCGCAGGGCAAGTTCGAGATCCAGCAGCCCAACGTTGCCGGTGGCGTACTGCTCCGAGAAGTCGCCGAGGTACAGGAACCCAAAGGCGTTGAGGCGGTGGTTCACTGTCACCAGTACGACGTCTTGCTCGCGGACGAACCCGTCGGCCAATGTGGGGATCGAGCCACACATGCTGTGATATCCGCCGCCGTGTATGTACACCAAGACCGGTCTGCCTCGGCCAGTCTCAGCAGCGCGTGGGGTCAAGACGTTGAGGACCAGGCAGTCCTCGCCGGCCACGATCTGGGCGTCGATGAGTTCCTGGGCTCGACCACCGGTCATGTAGGCGCCATAGCGCGGGTCGCACCATTGCGGCGCGGCGACCGGCTGTGGACAGTAATGACCGAAGCTCGTCGCATCACGAACTCCTGCCCACGAACGAGCAGGAACAGCAGGCAGAAACCGGCCCGCCGCCGTGGCGTCCCCGTACGGGATACCTCGAAATGCGTGAACTCCGTCCTGCCAGCATCCTCGCACCGTGCCAGCATCGGTTTCGACAAGCGGTTCCACGGAAGACGTCACGCACACGACCATAACCGCAACGGCCTGGGTGGCGACCCCAAAACCGATCACGCAGCGGATTACCGTGGCCGAACGGCGTTGGCCGTCGAATGGTTGGAGGCGTGTGTGGACGTTCAACTGGTGCGGGCACAGCTGGCAGACAAAGAAGTGCTGCGGCAGCTGTTGGAGTTCAACGCGTACGAGTTCGCCCGGCTGTTCGACGACGCGGAGCTGAATGAACACGGCCGTTTCGGCTACACCTGGCTGGACCGCTACTGGACCGATCCCGCGCGGCATCCTTTTCTGATCCGAGTGGACGGCCGGATCGGTGGAATGGTGCTTATCCACGCGGATGACGGGCGGCACTCAATTGCGGAGTTCCTGGTGATGCCGCAGTACCGACGCCGTGGGGTCGGCACGACCGCGGCGCGGCAGGCTTTTGAGTTGTTCGGTGGCGCTTGGTCGGTGCACCAGGTCCCCGGTAACGATGAAGCCGTAACGTTTTGGCGGCGGTCGATTCCGGTGGAGTTCGCTGAAACGATCGGCGAGGAT
>JBEDUI010000003.1:0-8240 GCA_040414495.1 Mycobacteriales bacterium | reverse complement strand
GCACGATGACCCCGGCGACGAGCAGAGTCATCGCGTCGAGCGCAGGTTCGAGAGCGGCTTTATCGTCCTGTCGCCTAGCCACGTGCGTCCCTTCGCCGGATATCAAGATGAAACGCTATCGAGTTCTCCGAGAGCACGCTTAGCGGATAGGCCGTTCGGGTCCCGGCTCTCGGCGCGCATTAGATCCGTACAGAGCAATCTCATCGCTTCGGCAGCATTCCTACCCCGCACCTTGCAGAATTCGTCATCGAAATCGGGGGGAAGATGTCTGACAACAACCGGCCGGGTCGCGACGACAATGTGCCCAGATATGGCACACCTGAATACGCCGAGTGGTACGCGCGGCGCCTCCAGGACCAGTATCCGGCGGCTCGGGCGGTCCCGAGCGCGCCGCCGCGGGCCCGGAAACGCAGTGTCAAAGTGGTGGTCCTCGCCGCTGGCGTTGTCGTGGCCGTCGCGATAGGCATCATCATTGGCGCAGTCACCAAGGACGGCGGGCCAGTTAAAAATGGCCGTGGCGTGGGCGCTTCGACCGAAGCAGCTACGACACCCAGCCCTCAGAGTGTCCGGAAAACCAGCACGGCTTCAGCAACAAACCAAGCCACAGCCACACCATCGAGCCCGTCCTCCAGCCCGGCCGAGACCTTCGCGAGCATTTACGCCCGTGAGCACTCCGGCGTCGTCCGGATCGACGTCGTCGGGTGCTCCGACTCGGGCGTGGGGACGGGATTCCTGCTGTCACCAACTCTGATCGCGACTGTCAATCACGTCGTAGCCGGCGCGGTCGTTGTCGGTCTGACCGACCAGGAGCAACGCACGACGGGCCAGGTAATCGGCTCTGACCCCGTCCACGACCTGGCTCTTGTGCGCGCCGCGCGGCCATTGACCGGCTACCACTTCCATATCGCGTCGGCCGCCCCGCGCATCGGCGACCCCGTCGCCGCGATCGGATTCCCGATCGGCGGACCAATCACGCTCACACAAGGCGGAATCAGCGGACTGAATCGAGATATCGACGTCGACGGCCACACCGAGACGGGGATGGTCGAGACGGACGCAGCGTTAAATCCTGGCAACAGTGGCGGGCCGCTGCTGGACAACACCGGTACGGTCATCGGCCTGGTCGATGCGGGAGACACCGAAGCCAACGGCATCGCGTACGCCGTTCCCGGTGACCAAGCCGCCAGCGATATGCAAGCCTGGGAACAGACCCCGCAGCCACAGTCGGCAGCAGCCTGCCAGAACCCGCTCGGTCCCTCGCAGACCACTCCTGATCTGCCCACCATCACAGGGCTCACTCCCGACGCCTCGGCCGGCATCAGCCAAGCGTTCGCCACCTACTTCGATGGCATTAATACGGGCGACTACGCGGCGGCCTACAACATATTCAGTCCGAACCTGCGCAGCCGAGAGAGCCTGGAATCCTTTATCGCCGGCGATTCCAGCAGCTACGACTTCGATGCCACGGTGATCGACGCACAACAAAGTAGCCCGCAAACCGCCTCTGTAGCCCTTACATTCACCAGCCTGCAGGCGCCCGAGAAAGGTCCCGACGGCGACGCCTGCGACAACTGGACCATTAGCTACCGCATGCTCAAAGACACCGACGGCACCTGGTACATCGATGGGACCGCGCCCTATGGGTCGAGCACGCACACATCCTGCTAACTTCACCGCCAGCAAACGCCCTCGATCTTGAAGATATGAAAACTCTCCATCAGGCTGCCTTTTACTCGATCACGTTGAGATTGCCGACCGACCAGACCGCTTGCTTGGATAAAGCGCTACGTCTTGCAGGAACGGAAACCTGTCGCCGAATTGCGATGCTGGCGCACCGATGTCGGCGCCCCACAGGTATTCCAGCAGCGGGAAGTCGTCCGGGCGGACCGCCAGGCTCGCCAGCGGTTTCACCTGTACGACGCTGGTGAGCTCCCCCAACCTCGCGAATGTCTCGCGCGGCAGGATATAGACGACCGCGTCGGTGAACGGCCGATCGGCGAGGCTGGCGAATTCCACCGCGAGCTGGAATGTCCGCTTCTTGTAGTCGATGCCGTTGCGTAGGTAGCGGGTTCGCGGTCGGTCGACAATCCCGAAATACATTGCCATGAGAGCGTGGTCAGCCGCGAATAATCCCGGCTGGCCGGCCGTTCTGCTCCCGCCCCAACTACGGCTGCGCGGCTCCAGCACGGTGAGATCGGCAGTTCGCGAGCCATGCAGCACGACGTCTTTGCGCTCAACGAGATAATGCAGAAATTGCCATTTCGGTACGTCGATCCGGTAGTCCAGCACGCCACCAGTCGCGTCGGCCCAGAGTTGTTCGCAGGGCGGCGCGATGTCGTCGAGATCGACGGCGGGATTTCTCATATCCAGCGCGCCGTCGTCATGCGGTTTGCCCGCAACGCCTCGGACCAGCCGCAACACCTCGTGGCGGAGGCCATCCTCAATTTGCGCCCGTTCGACAAGATCCGCGACAGGACGGGCGTTCTTGCGATAGAACGAGAGCGCCAGGGCCGCATTTCGCCGGAGGTCGTAGTCGTCGCTGTCGAGGTAATCGGCGATCACCCTTACGGTCCTGGAATCGGAGCTCGACACCGTTGGCGCCGACAACGCGAAGCGCGAGGACCACAACGGCCAGACCCAGCTGCGTTCCGGCAGCCGCGGATAGCCGGCGCCGAGTTGTCCCAACGCCCGTAGCAGCCCAATTTTGAGCCAGCGGTCGGCATCGCGGAGGGCGCCTCCAATGTGCTGCGCGGCGACGTCGCCGTCCCGACTGATCCGCGCGAGAGTTGCCCCGGCCGACAACCGCTCCCGCAGCGTGCGGGAGGGATCGTTGAGCGCCGCCGCCACCAGATCGACCGAACCGACGGCGAGCGGCCCCAACCCGGCCAGTGCCGAAATGGCTGCGGCCCGCGGCCCGGCACCGTCGCCGTCCGCCGCAGCGTGAATGATCGGGTACGCGCGCGAGGTGTCGATCGCGGCCAGCGCGAGCGCCATTTCTGGGTCCGCGGCCACATGGGCTGCGATGGCGGCGAATGCATCCTCCGCAGCCGGCCCGATATCGCCGGCCAGCGACATCGCCGTTCCCCTGTTGATCGGATCTGGATCGTCGAGCGTCGCGACGATCGCCTCGATCACCCCCGTCCATTCCGATCCCATGACGAGTGTTTGAGCGGCGCCGAGCCGAGCTGGTCCGGGAGTGGTTACGAGCGTGCGCGCCGCCGCGAGCCCGGGCTCGCCGAGCAGAGCCAAGGCCTCGGGCACCTGCACGAGGCGAATTGCGCCCTCGGGATGGGACAACCCGGCGACCAATTCCGACACGCCGTCCGCACAGCCCAAATACGCCAGGCGAACCGCCGCGTTAAGCCGTACCTGCGAATCTCCATCGGCCAGCGCGGCCCGAAATCGCTTGAGCTCTGATGATTTCGACACCCACAGATTATGTCGCAACGGCCGGCAGGCTGCGTGGATCGGATTAGCGACCAACCGCCGATCGACTATTTTTGACTACTCGCGGTGCGGTCCATTTGAGACCTCCAAAACAACGGGCGCCACGACCAACGCACGGTTAGAATGCAATCCATTTACCCTAGTACGCGGATGGCTAGATGTTGGCATTGCTGCGGTTTTCGATTTCGGTGGCACGGTGGCCGGGCATTAGGTTGCTGGCGTTCTCCATCGCCGCTGCGATAACGAGCCTGGCACAGTTGGTGCTGATCGGTCAGGTCGTGGGCCGGACTCCCGCTTTCGTGTCCGGCGGCTCTGCTGCTCCGTCGTTTGGCGGATTCGCCGCCCTTGTTGTGGCGCTGGTGCTGGTATTCACAGCCGACGGGGCACTTACCGTACTGGTAGATATGTCGGCGCAGCAGTTGACGTACGCGTCTGACTTGCCGATCAACGGCGAGATCAGCAGGATCATGGTTGCCTCACCACGTATCGGCCATCTCGAGTCCTCGGCGGTCGCCGATGAGTCGCGGCTGGCCCGCGGAATGGGAAACCGCGGTATCTGGGTCGGCCTGTTCCCTCTGGGCGACTTGGTGCGCTCCCGGCTGCTGGCCATCGGTGCCGCCATCACGGTTGGCATCGAGTTCTCCTGGACGGTCGCATGTCTCTTGCTTTTCACGACCGCATTGGTCGAGTGGTGGTCGGCCCGTATGTCGAATGTCGAGCAGGGGATGTGGCGCCGCGGCACCCGGACCGAACGGCAGTCGGATTACGCCTACGAACTCGGCCTGGGTGGCGCTGCGAAAGAGTTGCGCATCTTCGGGTTCCGGACCTGGCTGCTGGACCGCTGCGAGCGGGATTGGCTGGCCGGAATGGCGCCGTTGTGGCGCGCGCGGCGCACCGCAACGGTACGAACGCTCGGCGTGTACGGGGTACATCTGGCGGCGTTAGGGGTCGCGGTCTGGTTACTCGCCCGCGACGCGACCTCCGGCTCTCTTGGCCTGACCGCCCTCACGACCGGATTCACCGCAATACTGCGGCTCGCAATGTCGGCGAACGGCATCGCGGCAGCGGCAGTAGAACGCGGAACGTCGTCGTTGCAAGCGTTGCGGCGGCTCTCGGATATCGCCGTAGCCGAACGCGACGGCGTATCCGCACCAGCCAAAACGCCTGTTAGCGCGCTCGATCCGGCCCGACCGTCGCAAGGTCCACCGGACGTGCGATTCGAGGACGTGTGGTTTCGCTATCCGGGATCGGACGTCGATGTGTTGCGCGGATTGACGCTGAGTATTGGGGCCGGCGAAGCGATCGGGCTGGTCGGAGTCAACGGTGCGGGAAAGTCGACCCTCGTACACTTGCTCGCCGGCGCCTACAAGCCGACCGCCGGACGAATCCTGGTCGACGGCGTCGATCTCGCTGAAATGGACGACGACCAGATAGCGGTCTGGCAACGTCGAATAGCCCCGGTAACCCAGGACTTCCTGCGGCTGCCGCTGAGCGTCGCGGACAACGTCACACTCGCCGAGCCGGCGCGCGACCAACTACTGACCAAAGCGGCGGCAGCAACCGGGATCGGCGCTGTGGTTGAGCGCATGCCCAATGGCTGGAACACCATGCTCGACCGCTCCGTCGCTGGTGGTGCTGAACTGTCGGAGGGACAATGGCAACGGTTAGCGCTGACCCGGGCCATCTATGCGGTGTCGAGCGGCGCCGGCCTACTCGTGCTCGACGAACCCGCCGCGGCACTGGACGTTCGGTCCGAGGCGGAACTCGTCGATCGCTACCTCGGACTAGCCCAAGGCGTGAGCGCGCTGCTCATATCGCACCGTTTCTCGGTTGTCCGCAACGCCGACCGAATCTGCGTCCTCGAGGGCGGCAAAATCCGGGAACAAGGCACCCACGACGAACTCATCGCGACGAGCGGCCGATACGCGGCGATGTTCGAACTGCAGGCGAGCCGCTACGTCACAGGCGGCGCCGATGCGTGATAAATGGCGTTCATTCGGCGTCCTGACACGACTGACCTTCGCCGCCTCTCCCATTCTGGCAATAGCGGAAATCCTGCTGGTGATTGCCATGGCGATCGCCGGGCCGCTGCAGTCGTACGGGGTCGCGTCCATTGTGAACGCGGTAACCAAGCATCATTCGCTCACTGCCGGCACCGTCATTTTGTTTGCCGCATTGGTCGTCGCCTTCGGTGGGCTGGTCCTGTCTGACGCAATTCGATCCCGACTCGAGGACGAGATCGAAGCCAACCTGCAACGTGAAATGCTCGGCCTGGCCACCGCGCTGCCGGGTATCGCACACCACGAACAACCAGAAATTGCCGATCGAATCGGCGCCGCGCGGGAGGAATTCCGACGACTGCGCGGCACCGCGGGCACGATCGCCAGCGGCCTCACGGTCCTATTCAGTACCGGTACCGTGCTCGTACTGCTGGCCAGCGTTCATCCCCTATTACTTCTCCTGCCCGCTGTCGGACTGGTCAGGCTTTGGGCATCCGCCCGCACCGCTCACGCGCTGCGTCAGGCGATCACCGCGACGATGCAATACAACCGCCGACACAACCGACTCCTCCAGCTCGCCGAAAATCCCCGACACGGATTGGAAATACGCGCATTCGGCATGCGCGGACCACTTACTGACCGGCTGCTGGAAGCATTCGAACTGCAGAACAAACCCCGGATGGACGCCCAGAAACAAGGCCGACTCCTGGAATTGTCGGCACGGTGCGTGTTCGGCATTGCCTATGGCGTCGCGATCGTGTTCGTTCTTTGGCTCGCCCGCCACGGAAACGCTACGCCGGGCGACGTCACGATGGTCATGCTCCTTGCACCACAAACCGACCAGTCCGCACAGAAACTCTCAGCCTCCGTACGAGCCCTCGTTGGAATGCTGGATATCGCCGGCCATGTGCAATGGCTGCGGGACTACGCCAACCGGCAAAACGCCTGGAGCGGTGCCGACGAGCCTCCCAGGGTGCTGCGAGAGGGCATCGAACTTCGGGATGTCGCGTTCTCCTACCCCAACACCGACCAGGCGGCCGTGCATGGCATCAACGTCCTACTCCCGGCGGGAAGTACCGTCGCGTTAGTCGGCGACAACGGCGCCGGCAAATCGACGATTGTCAAGCTGCTCTCCCGACTCTACGACCCGATCGCCGGACACATCTTCATCGACAACACCGATCTGCGCACAATCAGCCCACAGGCGTGGAGGAGCCGGATATCGGCGGGATTCCAAGACTTCGTCAAATACCAATACACCGCACGCGAGGGCATCGGGCTCGGCGAACCCACCCGGCTCGACAGACCGGACACCGACTACAACGCCGCCATCGACGCCGGCGACGCCCGCGCACTCATCGAACGCCTCCCCGACGGTCTCGACACGCAACTCGGTAAACGATTCGGCGGCACCGAACTCTCCGGTGGGCAATGGCAACGGCTGGCCCTCGCCCGGGCGTTTCTTCGGGAACAGCCGCTATTGGTGCTGCTCGACGAACCGGCCGCCAGCCTCGACCCCGAATCCGAACAAGCCCTATTCGATCGATTCACCGCCGCATCCACCGCAACCCGAGCCACCGGCGGCATCACGCTCCTGGTTTCACACAGACTCTCGACCGTCCGCAACGCCGACCTCATCCTCGTATTCGACAACGGCCAACTCACCGAAATCGGCACCCACGACGAGCTCCTGGCCGCTCGCGGTCAATACGCCGAACTCTTCCAGCTCCAAGCCGACGCCTATCGCTGACTTATCGAGACGTTGAAGGTCAACACAAGTAACGCGCCAAGACCTATTGATCGTGAATGGGCACCGTGCATGGCCAATTGGGGCTAGGAAAGTCGAATCGCGCACCGGCAGATGATTCGTTGTTCAGGCGGTGCCGTTGTGCGGGCTGGTCACCTGCTCGGCGGCGTGGACGATCTGTGCGTTGCTGGCATCGACCGCGGTCGGGCCGCCCGGGATCGGCACGAACCATACGTGCAGCATCGGCGGGCTGACTCGATTCACCGAGCCGGCCGGGCAGGTCGGATCCGCGATGCCCACGACCGCTCGGGTACCGCGGCCGAAGCACAGGTTGGTGTGCAGGTGCCACTGGGTCAGACAACCGCCCGGATCGGGTGTGGCACCCGAGCGCGGCGCGGCAATGTACATAACGGCCACCAGCACCGCGCCTTTTGGCGTATTGGCGTACACCAACGACTGCGGCGCCGACGGGTCGATTACTGCGCCGCCTTTGGCGGTGGCGCGATAATTGGCCGGGTTGATGTAATGCACCACAGCCTTTCCCGCGGGCGTAACCGGCCGAAATCCCGCGTCCTTGGCGGCTACGAGGCTCTGGTATTTCTTCGCGTCCGCCCAACTGGTGTTAACTAGATCGACGGTGGCCGATTGTTGCTTCGTGGTGGGGCTTTTCGTACATGAGCCACCGGCCATTTTCATGCCGGTCTCCATTTGCATATTCGGATCAGGCATCGTCACCGAGCCAGCAGGCGACTCGGTGACCAGGTTCAGCGTCGGCGTCGATGCGCCGGCCGCGTCCATGCTCATCACCATTTCCGGGCCACCGTCGACCAGCGAGACGCTGAGCAGCACGATCGCACAGGCCGACGCCGAGGTCAGGACGGTGGTCATCGCCGACCGGGATATCGATCGAGCAAATGGCCGCAATAGGAGCAGCACCGCGGTCACGAGGATGGCCGCCTCGCAGACCGTACAGAACATGTCGCCGAACCCGACGGGCTCGACCTCGCTTGGCGTCGGCCCGATCACATCCCCGACCGTCCGGGTGA
>JBEDUI010000002.1:0-21271 GCA_040414495.1 Mycobacteriales bacterium | reverse complement strand
TCCGGGCGGAGTTCGGGATCAGTCAGCCCGCGGTGTCCCAGCACCTGAGGGTCTTGCGGGAGGCCGGTTTCGCCACGGTGCGGGCCGAGGGGACGCGTCGGTTGTACGCGGTCAATTCGGCGCCGTTGCGCGATGTCGATACCTGGCTTGAGCAATTTCGCCGGTTCTGGACGCCGCACCTGGATGCGTTGGGCACCGAATTGGCCCGCGGTAAACGCGAGCGCCGCGTTCGTTCCCAGTCCCGATCCGAACAGGAGAAATCCAGATGATCGATATCGTCGCGCAACTGAATGCCGTACAGCGTCGGGTCGGCGCTCGCACGATCGACGCCGGCGAGGTGAATACGGTGGCGATCAGTCAGATTTACGATGCCGAGCCGGCCGATGTCTGGGAAGCGTGCACCACCAAAGAACGCATCCCGCGCTGGTTCCTGCCGGTGTCGGGGGAGTTGCGGTTGGGCGGCCGGTTTTCCTTGGAGGGCAACGCCAGCGGCACCATTGAGCGCTGCGACCCGCCGCACAGTTTCTCCGCCACGTGGGAATTCGGCGGCCAGCTCAGTTGGATTGAGGTCCGGGTAACGGCCGAATCGGATGGCCGTACCCGGTTCGAGTTGGAACACCTGGTGCCGACCGACGGCCACTGGGAACAGTTCGGGCCGGGCGCGGTCGGCGTCGGTTGGGAGGGCGGCCTGATGGGGTTGGCCACGCACCTGGCCTCGGGCGAAGCGGTCGATCCGGCCGAGGGCGCGGCCTGGGCCGCCTCCGCGTCGGGTCGGCAATTCATGGCCGAGAGCAGCGAACGTTGGGGCGCCGCCAGCATTGCCGGCGGTACCGCGCCGGAGGTGGCGCAGGTCCGGGCCGACCGGACCACCGCGTTCTACACCGGTGCCACGTCGCCATCCTGATAGTCCACTATGGACAAATCCGTATCCCGGGCTGTTGCCGAATTCGGCGACGACCCGGGATACGGCAATGTGCGTTACTTCTTCAGGTGCGGGGCGATCAGGCTCAGATCGGGCGCGCCGAGGCGTTCGCTCGATGTGTTGGCCTGGTGCCAGTGCGGGTAGGTGAGCGGCTGCAGGCTCACCGCATCCAGCCGGGCCCGTTCCTCGTCGGTGAGCTGCAGGTTCGCCGCTCCGAGGTTGTCGGCCAGCTGCTCGTTGGTCCGGGCGCCGATGATCACCGAGGTGACCCCGGGCCGGCCCAATAGCCAGGCCAGCGACACCTGGGCCGCCGAAACGCCATGCGCGGCAGCAACCTCGACCAGCACGTCGATCGTGTCGTACAGCTTGTTCTCATCGCGCACCGGCGGCTCACTCCACCCGGCGAACCGGCGGGTGCCCTCGGGGACCGAACCGTCGCGCCGGTACTTACCGGAGAGCAGACCGCCGGCCAGCGGGCTCCACACCAGAATTCCCAGGCCCTGGTCGATCGTGACCGGAACCAGCTCGTACTCGGCATCGCGGGACTGCAACGAGTAATAGATCTGCTGGCTCACGAACCGTTCGAAACCGCGCCGATCCGAGGTTCCGAGCGCTTTCATCAGCTGCCAGCCGGCATAGTTGGATGAGCCGATATACCGCACTTTTCCCGACTGGACCAGGGAATCGAGCGCGCTGAGCGTCTCATCGAGCGGAGTCTGACCGTCCCACTCGTGCACCTGATACAGGTCGATGTGGTCGATGTTCATCCGGCGCAGACTGGCCTCGGCCGCTTCCACGATGTGGTGGCGGGAAAGCCCGGCGTCGTTCGGGCCCTCGCCCATCGCGCCGCGGACCTTGGTCGCGATCAGCACGTCGTCGCGGTGACCGGCGATCGCCTCGCCGAGGATCTCCTCTGACGCGCCAGCCGAGTACACGTCGGCCGTGTCGATCAGGTTGACCCCGGCGTCCAGGCACATCGCGATCTGCTGCTTGGCGCCGTCGACGCCGGTCGAGCCAACCGCGCTGGCCCAACCCTTTCCGCCGAAGGTCATCGTGCCGAGGCTGAGCGTCGAGACGCGAAGCCCTGAGTTACCTAGCTGTCGATAGTCCATGCCGTGATCCTACGAGGCAGGGCCTGTCCGCTCGTGCGATGACCGCCGGATCCGGACAGCCCGGTGGTACCCGGGTGTCGGAGTCCGCTGGCCCGCGGCAGCGTCGCTCCGCTCGCCCCCAGGTATGGGCCACCCGCGACGACCTTGTTGATTACCGGTACGGGCTTTTGCGCCGCCCGTGACGACCTTGTTGATCATGAAGTTGCCGACGTAGAAGTCGGCGTGTCGTCGGCGTGTCGTGCAGGGAACTTCATGATCAACAATTTCGGGGGGCGGGCGAACGTGAAAACAGCTGAGCGGTGCATTCTTTCGCCACGCGAGAACGACTGCGCCATGCATTCTTTCGGCACGCGGAAACGACTGGCGCTTGTATTTGTTTCGCCACGTGGAACGGCTGAGAGTTGTATTCTTTCGCCACGCGAAAATTAATAACAAATTGGCGCAAGTAGTGGTGCGCATGCCTCGACATTGGCTGTACGGCGGTCTATTGTTTTTCGTTAGACGTCTGCTGTCGGGCCGAATCGAGGGTGCCCTGGGATGAATACCATCGACTGTGACATCCATAATGAGGTCCCGGCAATTGAGACGCTTTTTCCTTATCTCCCCGAACAATGGGTCGAGCAGATCAATCACACCGTCTTCAATGGTCCGTTCGAATACGACGCGGCGTATCCACCGAAGTCCGATCTCGCGGTGCGACCGGAGAGCCGGGTCGAGGGACGCCACCCCGATCCGGCCACCGTGCGGGAACAGGCGCTGGGCCCGGACGTAGCACTGGGAATTCTGTTGTGTACGTACGGAGTGGACAGTCTGCGTAACCCCGATCAGGCGGTGGCGCTGGCGCGGGCGGTGAACGACTGGCAGATCGCGGAGTGGCTGGATGTGGATTCCCGGCTGCGGTCCTCGATCGTCGTGCCGCCGCAGCTTCCGGCCCAGGCCGCCGCCGAAATCGACCGGGTCGCCGATCACCCCGGCTTCGTCCAGGTCGCGCTGCCGGCTCGGTCCCAGCACCCGTACGGCAACCGGATCTTCCATCCACTGTGGGAGGCCGTCGTCCGGCATGACCTGGTCGGCGGCATCTATTTCGGTGGTGCGCCGGGAAATCCGCCAACCGCGGTCGGCTGGCCGTCGTACTTCATCGAGGAATACGTCGGCATGTCGGCGGTCTTCGCGGCCCAGGTGACCAGTCTGGTTTCGGAGGGGACGTTCGATGAGTTCCCGTCGTTGCGGGTGACATTGCTGGAGAGCGGTACGAGTTGGTTGCCCTCACACATGTGGCGATTCGACAAGGAATGGAAAAACCTGCGTATGCAGGTTCCGTGGGTGCGCCGGCCACCGTCGGCTTATATCCGCGACCATATGCGCCTCACGTTCGAGCCGTGGGATGTCCCCCGGGAGGAAGGGGAGACGCGGCGGATCTTCGAACAGCTGGGTTCGAGCGACATGCTGTTGTTCGGCAGCGGATATCCGCATCAGCGCATCGGTGATCCGGAACAAATTCTCGGTTGGCTGCCCGACGCCGCCGCGGACCGGATCAGAAGCGACAACGCCCGGGATTGGTACCGGATCTGACAGCAGGGAGAAGCGATGACCAGTGTGCTGGAGCGCCCGGCCGATCGGATCGAGCCGACCAAACTCGGGATCGTCGATTGTGACATCCACAATTACTGGGATTCGGTCAGCGAGCTGTTTCCGTACCTGTCCAAACGCTGGCAGGACTATTTCGAGGAGTTCGGCCAGCGGCAATACCTGGGCGGCGGATATCCGCGATTCTGGTCCGATCCGGTCGACAAGCGGCCGCCGTCGGGTCGCCGCCCGGGCGCCGATGTCGGCTTTATGAGCAGCGATCACCTGGACCGCAACGACATCGCGTACGGAATTCTCATCCCGCTCAATCCGGCCGCGCGGATGTCGAGTCTGCCGTTCGCCTCGGCCTTCGCCAGCGCCATCAATGACTGGCAGGTCGAACACTGGTTGAATCCCGAACCGCGTTTCCGCGCCTCGCTGGTCGTGGCCAACGACGACGTGCCGCGGGCGGTCGCGGAAATTCACCGCACCGCGGCCGATAAGCGGTTCGTGCAGGTCATGTTCAGCGGCCGCCCGCATCAGCCGATGGGACGGGAGACATATTGGCCGATCTACGAGGCGTGCGTCGAACACGGCCTGGCGGTGATGTCGCACGCGTTCGGTTCGTCCGGGAATCCGATCACCGGAGCTGGCTGGGCCTCGTACTACATCGAGGATCACGTCGGCCCGCCGCAGGCGATGCAGGCGAACATTACGAGCATGGTGATGGAGGGTGTGTTCGAGCAATTCCCGACGCTGCGGGTCATTTCCGTCGAGAACGGTTTCGGTTGGGTGCCGCCGCTGGTGTGGCGAATGGACAGTGCGTACAAATTGCTGCACTCCGAGGTGCCGTACCTGAAGCGGTTGCCGTCCGAATACGTCGCCGAGCACGTCTATTTCGCTACGCAGCCGGTCGAGGAGCCGGAGAAACGGGAGTACTTCGCCGGTATCTTCGAGCAATTCCCGGCGTTGGTCGACCGACTGGTGTTCTCCAGCGACTATCCACATTGGGACGGTGACGAGCCGGCCCGTGCGCTGCCGTTGCTGCGCGATACCGAGTTGCGGGACAAGGTGCTGCTGCACAACGGCCGACGCCTGTACGGGTTCGCGTGAAGTACGTCGTCGCGGCGGTGGAGGATATCCCGCCGGGTGCGCGGAAAATCGTCGACGTGGCCAGGCGGTCGATCGGCATCTTCAACGTCGGCGGTGAGTTTTACGCGCTGCGGAACCGATGTCCGCACCAGGGCGCCGACCTGTGCACCGGGCGGATCTGGGGGACCGTCGAAGCCGCCGCCCCCGGCGCATTTGACTACACGCCGGGCGGCGCGGTGCTCAGCTGCCCGCACCATGGTTGGGAATTCCAGATCCGGACGGGCCGGTCTCGGTGCGATCCGGACCGACTGCGGGCCACCACGTACCCAGTGGACATCGCGGCCGGCCACGAATTGTTGGGAAACGGCTACGCCGCCGACGGTGTGGCGGTGCAGCCGGACGGTCGGTACGTGATCCTGGAACTACGGGCATAACCGATTGGTGTGATGGCGAGCTCTTACAATCCGAGCTGTTTCTTGAGGTAATCCTCCAGTACGCTGCTGCCGATCTGCTTCGCTATATCCAGAGCCTGCCGGCCGAATCGGCGGAAGAACGACTGCTTGATCTCCGGATCCGATGAAGTTAACGCGTCCTCAAGCTGTGTCAGCACCTCGATCTCGTGCGATTCCGTCGCGGATCCGAGGCGAATTTTGGCGTTCCGCAACTCGGTCAGAACGGCCTGCGTATTACTGGCGTCAACGACGTTGACCGCGCTGGAATCAGCACCGGTCGCGAGCGCGATCGCCGGGCCCTGGGCGTTGTTGAACGTAACTGTTGGTCTCGCGCTGAGGTCCAGTAGTCGATCGATCTGGTGGTCACGATCGCGCACGGATGACACCAGCAGTTCGATGAAGTTGCGCTGTAACTCGGCGGTGTCCTGTAAATTGGCGAAGGCGTCCCGTACATAGCGCGCGGACTCCTCAACCGATCGTTGGACCTCGAACTCGCGCTGCGGGTTCGGTTTCGCCGTCCGGAATTCAAGTCCTGGCTTACCTGCTATCTGGACCGAGGACAACGTCACATCGTGAATGCCCTGCTCGGCCAACCGCCTGAGGTAGAAGGGAACGGCAAGCAGATCGATCGAGGTGATGCCATCGGGCAACATGACCGTGAATCGAGTCCCGCCATATATCCCCTCGAATTGGCCGGTGTCGAATTCCTCCGGTGGCTCGCCCGGTTCGCGGGGCGTATTGATCCACGCGTGATCGCAGCTGACGCCCTCGATGCTCCAACCCGCACGGATAGACTCGTAGAAGTCGCATCCGGTCAGGTCGAGTCCGTCGAATACCGTGCGCGCCAGACGTGCCTGCCGAAAGTTCGCATCGCGCAGGCGGCAGTTCACAAAAGTGGCGCCGTTCAGACTGACGCCGGCAAACTCCGCGCCGCGCAGATTGCACTCGACGAACCTGGCGCGAGACAGGTTCACACCCATGAATCGGCACTTGGCCAGGTTCAGACGCTCGAGCGTGAATTGACGTAGCTCGAGGTACGGCGCGCCGCGGCCGCCGCTCTCGCCCCGCCATCGATTGAATGTGCTCGAGTCTTTCGAGAGCCGGTAGGCCGCTTGCCACTCCGGCGAAGATCGGGCGAGCGCTACCGGCGCGAATACACCTGGGGCCAGTTGTTTGCGCCAGACGCGATGGTCTTCGGCGTCAGTCATGACTCGATTGTTACCCGAACCGAAGATGCCGGCTACCCGTGACCCGGCCGGCGATATTCAGGGTAGCTTGGGCACGCGGGACATCGGCCGCTTAGGGAAACGTCGGGGCCGGCGGACCGGCCCCGAGCGTCGCCAGTTACTTCGTGACGGTGATCGTCACGGTCGCGGTGCTGGTGGCGTCATTCATTTTGGTGGTGTCGATGGCCAGGTATTCGCCGTCATCCTGCTGTCCGTTCGGCAGGATCTTGGCGTGCAACTGGTACGGCGGGCCGTCGTTGGCGATCCCGTCGATGCCGAAGTCGTTGTCGTTGCTGACAACAATCGTGCGCCCGCCATCCGTCGCGGCCACGCCCTCGACCTTGTCGTGGCCGAAGAAACCGCCGCTGGGGTCCAGTTTGGTCAGCAGGCCGCCCAGGTCCACATCGAGCGACTTCTTGACCGGCGTGATACCCACCTTGGCCAGATCGCTCGTCGCGGTCGCGGTGTCGTCGGTGCCGACGTAGGCGTCGATCGACTGTTTGTCCGAGCCGAGCAGCAGACCGCCCTTGCTGGCGTCGTAACCGCCGACCGTCGAGTGTGGACCGACGTCGGTTGCACCGGAGAGGTCAATCGCGAACAGTTTCTTGAACGCACCCGGCTCGACATTGCCGTCCCGCTCATCGACCAGGAATTTCGTGTTGGAAATCGCGGTGATCTCGCTGACCGCGCCGCTGTTGGTCTTCGGATCATCCAGCAGATAGAGGTATTCGTGGGTGGCGGCGGTCTTCAAGTTGTAGGTGACGATGCGCAGCGTGGTGACGTTGGCCGGCTTCTTGGTCAGGTCGGGTGTCTGCAGCGCTGATTGCATGATGCCGACCAGCGTCTTGCCGTCCGGCGTGATGGTCAGGCCCTCCATGCCTTTGTTCGGCACCCGGAATTTCAACTCGGCCGGCAGCGAACCATCGAACGGTGAGAGCCGGCCGATCTGCCGACCGTTCTTGTCGAAGTGGGTGATGAACGGGCCGTACTCGTCCGAAACCCAGAAACTGCCGTCCTGCAGGGCGACCAGACCCTCGGAGTCGTAACCGTTGGGGCTTTTCGGCAGCACCTTGCCGTTCAGGTCCTCAATGGTCTCGCCGGTGTCGGCCTGTGTGTTGACCAACCCGTTGTACGGGCTGCCATCGCCTGCCCGCAGCGGAATTGTTTTGAGTAGCTTGGCCCGCGTACCAGTGAGTGTGAATTTGCCGATGGCCGGGTCGAAATCCGGCAACGGTTCGACCTTGTTGCCGTCCGGAGCGTCCACATTGGGCCCGCGATCGGTGAGGCCGTAGAACTCGTTTTTCGAGCCGGGGACCGGGGCCAGCGACGAACCGTACGCACCGCCGGTGATCTTCACTCCGCCGATCGTGGCCAGGGCGGGCAGGTTCGTGCGGTACAACCGGACCGCGTCGCTGACCGTGTAATTGAATGTGTCCGTGCCGGTAAAGCCGGGCTGCGGCGTATAACTGAACGTGCCGTCCGGATTGACGCTGACCGTGCCGTGCGCGGGATTCGTATGCGATACCAGAGTTTCTGGGTTGCCATGGTCGTTGCCGAACAAGTCGTGCCGCACCGTGTGTCCACTGGCGACACGATAGGCATCGTTCTGGGCCTGCAGTGCCGGGGAGACTTGATGGCCTGGGCGGCGGCGGCCACCACGACAGACACGGCCGCGCCGCCGGCGGCGGCCAACGCAATTCGACGACGATTCATCCGGTATCTCCAGGGTTCCTCTGATTTCATCCAACAGCAAATTGCCGTGAGTTTGGTTCTTCCAGGTGGACGGCCGACGTACCGCACGAGGCGAAAGCGTGAACGACAGTGCGGTAGCAACGCCTCAGCGGCCGAGCGGTCGCCGCATATCAGGCCCATCTGGTGGCAGATGCCGGACTCACAGGCGTTTCTGGCCAATGTCGGAGCCCGGCGGCGGGGCGCCGCCGGTGGTGCCGCATGCTGTCTGCGTCGGGATTCGAAAGCTCGGATGAATCGGAATCAGCATGGCTGTTGCCTCACCATTAGGTCACCGCGCCACGGTGACGTCGCTGCTGACCTTGACCGTCGTCACCGGACTGGTCGACGCGGTCAGTTATCTACGACTGGGCCGGGTTTTCGTGGCCAACATGACGGGCAATGTCGTATTTCTCGGGTTCAGTTTGCAAGCCCACACCGGACTCTCGCCGATCGCCTCGCTCATCGCGATCGGCGGATTTCTGCTCGGCGCGTTGGCCGGCGGGCGTACGGCCCATCACTTCGGGAAGCAGCCCCGGCACTGGTTGGCGGCGACGTTCGCGGCCGAGGCGGCGGTACTGGCCCTGGTCGCCGGGCTGACCGGATCGGGCGCCTTGTCCATGAATGGTCACAGCAGCTACATCGCGGTCGCCGTACTAGCGGTAGCGCTGGGCGTACAGAACAGCACCGTGCGCACGCTGGCCCTGCCCGATCTCACCACGACCGTACTGACCCTGACCCTGACCGGATTGGCCGCCGACAGCACGCTGGCCGGCGGACCGGGCGGCCGACAGGCGCGCCGGATCGGCTCGGTTCTGGCCATGCTGGCCGGCGCGGCTGCTGGGGCAGCGTTGCTGCAGGATTCGCCCAGCGGTGTCATTCTGCTTGCGGCCGTCCTCGTCGCTTTCGTAGCGGCCGGTTTCATGACGCTACCGGCCGGCGCGGCGACCGCGGGGGCCACCGCACCGGCCGTACAGCACGGCTGAGAAAGCAGCTAGGGCAGCGAAATCCCCGCTACAACGCCGTTCTGGTCGCCGACGACCAGGACGTCCCCGGCCAGCGCCGGTGTGCTGAACGAGTAGACCAGGCTGTGCTGCAGCCAGCCCTGCTTCGCCCCGTCGGAAAGCCGGACGCCGATCAGCTTGCCGTCGACCGACTGCGCCCACGCCGTCGGCCCGACCACCACCACACCGGCGTTGAAAACCCGCACGGCCAGGTTCGTCTGCCAGGCAACCGAACCAGTGGCAAGGTCCACTTTGGACATCACGCCGAACTCGGTGGTGAGCAATGCGCTGCCGTCGCCGAGAATTACGGCCGGGGCGTACATCGTGCTACCGGGCAGCGTCCACCGCACCGCGCCGGTACCCACGTCCAGGCCCCAGCCGCTGGAGACGTTGTTGACGATGACCACGCCCGAACCGACCGCGATCACGTTGTCCCAGCCGCTGTAGAGCGCGACGTGGTGCTCGTCGCCGGACACCATCTGGTGCGCCCACACCTGCGCGCCGGTGGCCGCATCGTGCGCGCGGGCGTACCCGTCGGCGGCCGCGGTATAGACCTGCTGACCGTCACAAGCGGCCCGGCCGGAGGAGAACCCGCGATCGGGTACCGACCACACCTGCTTACCGGTCCGCGCGTCCACTGCGAACAAACCCTGACCGGCCGAGAAAAACACCACGTCGCGGCCGCCGACCGTGCCAACGGTCGGCGCTGACAGCACCGGCGCGCCGGCGTCGAAACGCCAATTCTGCCGGCCGTTAGCGGCATTCAGCGCGTACAGATGGTGGTCGGATGAGGGGACGAACAGTGTCCGGCCGGCGCTATCGAGCGCGGGACGGCGATAAACCGGGCCGAGCTGCGCGCGCCACAGCCGGGTCGCCCGCTGTCCTGCTTGCAACGCCACCACGTCGCCGGTCGTGGAGGCGGCAATCGCCGCGCCGCTACGGGTTATCGCGATGCCGCCCTGGACCGACCCGGGCAACTGGTACTGCCAGCGCAGGGTCGGGTCGGCCACTCCGCGCGCCACCTCGAACAGCGCCGTATCTTCCCACCAGGTGCCGTCCGCCGCGCTGACCTGCAGCCGCAACCGCTGGCTGCCAGGGGCCAGCGCCGATACGTCGATCGAGCCGGTCCACCGCCCGCCGCTGCCGGCGGTCAGGTTGCGCCAGGTTGGCGTGGCCGCGCCGCCGAATACGGCCTGCGGGTACAGGTCGATCGCGACCTGCTGCGGGGCGGCCGATTTCGCCACCGTGATCGAGACCGGCAGCAAGCCCTTCTGGACCGGGCCGAGGCTGACCGTCTGCGGTCGCTGCGGCCGACCCAGGCCGGTGCCGGTGAGCGGAATGGTGGTGACGGTGGTGGTGGTTTCGGCGCCATCGGCGGCGATATTGACCCGACTGACCTGCAGAATGGGGCTGTCGTCGGTGGCGACCGTCTTTTCCACCCAGTAATACAAAGCGCCGTTGAGAACGGCGCCCAGCCCGACCTGGGTCAGGCCGTTGAACTTGCTGACCACCTCTTTGTGAATGTGGCCGGCGAAAATCCCGCGGACGTTGTAATCGGCGATTTTGTCCAGCACGGCGGGCTGGTCATCGACGTAATAGAACGTGTTGCCCATCGGGAAATGCTGGAAAAGAAAGGCCGGTGTGCCGGGGCGCATCCGGCGCAGATCGGCGGCCAGCCAGTCCAATCCGCTCGGGCCGTAGTGCCCGGGTTCCTGCAGTACCTCGGTCGGATCGAAACCGATGAAATGCACCCCACCGGCTTCGAACGAATACGGAGCCGATCCGAAGTGCGCGTGGTATTCCTCCTTCGCCGACGGATCCCAGCGCACGTCGTGGTTGCCTGGCGAATAGTGGATCTTGCCGCGCAGCGCGTCCGGCACCGTGTGTCCGTACCGGTCGATTTCGTCAGGCAACCCGGTGTCCACGATGTCACCGCAGTGCAGAACCAGGTCAGGCGAACGGCCGGCGATCGAGGCGTAAACCTGGGTGAGCCACGTGGTCGACTGCGTCGAGGTGAGGTTCACGTGCGTATCGGAGACCATGGCGAAACGCAGCGGCGCATCCGGTTCGGACAGCGGGGCGGCATTGGCCGGGGCGGCGCCGAGCAGCGAGGCCAGGCCGGCCGTGCTCACAGTGGCGCCAGCGAGTCCGAGAAATGCGCGACGGTGAATTCCATTAATTCCATTGTGGTGCCGACACTCGTGGCTTGGGGCAGACATGTCATCCGTTCCGATCGGTGGGGAGCAACGGCCCAGCCTGACCGGAGTCGATGACGCCGGCATGGATGGCGATTATCGATGATCTGAACGTCCGATGTAGCGCCTTACCAATGACCTCTGTGCACGACCTGGTCGAACGGACGGCGGTTCAGCTTGGTGATCGGGCGCAATGGGCGGTCGGCCGGATAGCCCAGGCCGAGCATGTACGCGCACTCGTGATTTGCCGGTACACCCAGGATGCGCCGGCAGGCGTCCTGGTCGCCGATCGAGGAGTGGCCGCTGCCGATCCCCAGATCCGCCGCCGCGAGCATCATCGCCATCGTGGCCTGGCCCAGGTCGTACTGATCCAGAACGCGAAAACGGTCCGATTCCGGTTCGGGGACGATGAGCACGATCGCCGCCGCGGCGGTCGCGATGTGACCGGCGTGGCTCCAGACCGTCGACAGCTCACGCAGTTGCTCGCGGTCGGTGCTCAGTACGAAATCCCACGCCTGCCGGTTCGAGGCCGACGGTGAGCGCCAACCGGCTTCGAGAATACGAGTCACATCGGCATCGGAGATCGTGCGTTGTTCGTAGCTGCGTACATTGCGCCGTGCCCTGATGGCATCCCAGGTTTCCATGAACCTCACCGTAACGGCTTTTCGTTCGGCCGCCGACAGCTTCAATAATTGCGTGCGCCCGGAACGAGCGCGATCACGGTGACCGGTCCACGTCGTCGGTCAGGATAAGCCAGGTGCGGCGGTCGATCAGTTCCCGGGCTGCGTCCAGATGCCCGGCGTGGGTGGCTGTTTCGGTGATGACGTGCAGGATTGTGCGCCGTAGGTCCTGCGCCGGCATGTCGGGAAATACCTCGTTGGGCCACCACGTCGCGGCCGCGTCGAGTGGTCGGTCGGCGACGATGGCGTCGGCCAGCGCGCATTCCCGCCGGTAGAGATCGAGGACGGATTCGGTCGACGTATCCGGCCCGACCTGCCAGGCGTCGGCACCGGTCTTCAGCTCGACCTGCTCGCCGGCGACGACAGCGCGGAACCAGAACCGTTCGACGTCCAGGGCCAGATGCTGGACGAGGCCCACGCAGGACCAGCCCGTGGGCAACACCGGCCGGCGGAGCGCCTCGTCGGACAGACCATCCAGAATGCCGAGCACGTGCTGGCGTTGGTCGTTCAGTACCGACAAGAGCATGTCGGTTTCCGATTGCGCCATCGGTCCTCCCTGATCCGGTGGCGCCGGTCCCGACCCGGACGCCTGAAGAATGACACGTACCAGCAGGGCGAACCCCGGTCAAGCTGAGGCTGCATGAGCAGCGCGTCGCGGTTCAGCTTCGCGCTGGTCGACAGTGGGCCTGTTGCTTAAGGCCTTTGATGATCGTGATGGCATCCGTACGGAAATCGTTGACGTACGCCATCATGATCATGAAGGTCGGTCGAGGCTACCTGCCCAAGCGCTCGACCGATCATGATCGTGAGCGGATTTCGGTACCAGATCCGCTCACGATCTTGAGAAAAACGCCGAAAGTGGCGATGGTGGGGTTGCTGTCGGTAGGGATGGTACGGATTTTCAGCGGGAATTGGTCATCGAGGGCGAGGCGGTCGGCTCGGTCATTCTTCCCACCGAACGCATCGTGCGCGGCACGGCATAAGGACTGACCACTATGGAGGGTACGGAATGAGCAGGGTACTGGTCACCGGATCGAACGACGGGATCGGAGCCGGAATCGCCGACATTCTTTCTGCTAACGGGCATCACGTGGTGCGGCACGCGCGGGGTGCCGACCGTGCGGTGGCCGGGCAGGAATTCGTGCTCGGTGATTTTGCCTCGCTCGCCGCGGTCCGGGCGATGGCAGCGACGCTGCGGGAGCAACCGCCGCTGGACGTGATTGTCCACAATGCTGGGTGGGCCTGCCCCGACGACGTCCGGCCGGTGACCGAAGACGGGTTCGAGCAAACATTCGCGATCCACGTGCTCGCGCCGTATCTGCTGACTGCGCTGCTGCCGTTGCCGCAGCGGGTTGTCTTTGTGAATTCCGACTCGATCCGGCGCGGTGTGCTCGACCCGGCCGACCTGAACCACGAAAAGGAATGGACGAGCTCGGCCGCGTACGCCGATTCCAAGCTGGCGCAGGCGGCCATGGCGCTGGGGCTGGCCCGGCGTTATCCCGACGCGCTGATCAATGCGGTCAATCCCGGCTGGGTACGGACGAAGATGAGCCCACCGGAGGCGCCGCTGGATATCGCCGAGGGTGCCGATACGCCGGTGTGGCTCGCCACCTCGGCCGACCCGGACGCGACCGTGTCCGGTGCGTATTTCCAGCTGCGTAAGCAGGTCCGGCTCAACGAGGCAGTGTTCGATGTGGACCTGCAGGACGCCGTTCTGGCTGCCTGCGCGGACATGACCGGGGTCGCGTTGCCTCGATAGCAAGTTTTACAACGATAATTCGAGAAGGGTGTGAAAGTTCGTGACGTCGTCGCAGGACACCGAACAGCTTGAGCGGTTGGAGGGGGCTGTTCCGGCGTACTCCCGGTCCAGCGACCTGAAGATCACGGATATGCGCCTGGCCGTGGTCGCCAGCAACTACGACTATCCGATTCTCCGGATCGACACCAACCAGGGAATTTACGGTCTCGGCGAGGTCCGCGACGCCGGGCACGTGAACAATGCGTTGCAGTTCAAGAGCATGCTGCTGGGCCAGAACCCGTGCAACGTCCACATGATCTTCCGGGCGATGAAGCGCTTTGGCAGCTGGGGCCGGGAAGGCGGCGGCGTCTCCGGCATCGAGATCGCGCTGCTGGACCTGGTGGGCAAGGCGTACGGAATTCCCTGCTACCAGTTGCTGGGCGGGAAATACCGGGACAAGGTCCGGATCTACGCCGACACGCCGGCACCGGACGACGCGACGCCCGAGGCCTACGCGGCCGCTGTGCGGGGCCGCAAACAGCTGGGCTGCACATTCATCAAATTCGATATCCGGCCCGCTCTGTTCGAGAACACCCCGGGCGCGCTCGCCGGTTCCGCCACAAAGTACGAATACGACCTGGGAAAGCGGTGGCGCGCGCCGGGCACCGGACCGGGCGCCCGGCTTACCGATCGCGGAATCGCCGCGGCGGTGGAAGTTGCGGCCGCGGTCCGGGAGACGGTCGGCTGGGACGTGTCCCTGTGCACTGACCACTTTGGACACGGCCACATGACCGCGAACGAGGTCGTGCGGATGGCCAAGGCGGTGGAGCCGTACGGTCTGGCCTGGCTGGAAGATCCGATGCCCTGGCACGACATCGCCGGCCACAAAGAGGTCACCAGCCAGATCAACGTACCGGTCGCGGCCGGCGAGGAACTGTATCTGTGGGACGGTTTCCGCGAGCTGATCGAAGAACGCGCGGTCGATATCCTGCACCCCGACCTGTTGACCGCGGGCGGCCTGCTGGAAACCAAGCGCATCGCCGATTATGGGGAGCGGTACGGCCTGCCGACGGCGCTGCATTTCGCGGGTTCGCCGATCGCATTCATGGCCAATGTGCATACCGCGGCCGCTCTGCCCAGCTTCGTCGCGTTGGAGCACCACGGCTTGGATCTGCCGTTCTGGCCCACCCTGGTGACCGGGCTGCCGGCGGATTATCTGAACGGCGGCTACGTCGAGGTGCCGGACAAACCCGGACTCGGCGTTGACCTGAACCTCGAGGCTATCGAGGAAAACCTCCGTACCCCCGGAACGATGTTCGCGCCAACTGAGGAATGGAACACGCCGAAGCTGGGATTCTACCGGCCCGACAACCGCTGGTCGGAGTGAGACATGGCTGATCTCAAAGGAGTTTTCGGCCTGCTGCCGACGCCCTACACGGCCGACTACGACATTCACACCGATGACCTGCGGGCGGCGGCGGAATTCTGCTGTGCCACCGGTCAGCACGGCGTGGTGTGGCCGGTGATGGTGGGGGAATTCTATTTTCTCGGCGAACAGGAGCGGATCCGGCATTTCGATGTGGTGACCGAGGCGGTGAACGGCCGCGTACCCGTGGTTCTGGGCTGCACCGGCAATTCGATACCGCAGGTGTTGCAGTTCGCCGAGGCGGCCGGCCGCGCGAATGCCGATGCCATTATCGCGATGGCGCCGGCCCAGGCCGGGCAGAGTGCGGCGATGGACATGTTCCGCCGGCTACCGGACCATTTCGACGGTCCGATTATCCTGCAGAATGCGGCGGGTTACAGTCCGCTGACCGGTGAGCAGGTCGCCGGTCTGGTCGATGAGATTCCGAATATCGAATACGTGAAGGAGGAACGTCCGCCCGGTCCCCGCCATATTTCGGAGATTTCCCGCCTGGTCGGGGATCGGGTCAAGACGATCTTCGGCGGTGCCGGCGGCCGACTGCTGCCAGAGGAATTGAGCCGCGGCGCCGGCGGCTGCATGCCGGCCTGCCAACTGGGCGACGTACTCGCCGCGGTAATGGAGCTGTGGTGGAAGGGCGAACAGGACGAAGCCCGGGCCTTGCACCAGCGACTGCTGCCATTGATCGTGCGGGAGACGCACCCGTTCATGCGCTACATCCTCAAGCGGCGCGGCGTTTTCACCTCGCTGGTCGAACGGGGCGCGGCGGCCTCGGTGCCGCTGGACGCTGAGGATGAACGGGAGATCAGCACGCTGCTGGAGCCGATCCGGGATACGGTACGGGCTTATCCGTTCGGCCCCGAGCTGTTCTAGGGTCTATCACTACGGAGGATTTACGTGCGTGTCATGATCACCGGCGCCAGCGGCGACGTCGCGGCGCGGCTCATTCCTGGACTTCGGGAGCGACACGATCTGCGCCTGGTCGATATCCGGGCGGGCGAGGGGATCGACCAACAATTCGATATCCGCGACACCGACACGCTGGTGTCCGCATTGGACGGTGTCGACGCGATCGTGCACCTGGCCGGCGAACGGACGGTCGCGGCCAGCTGGGACCGGCTGATCGGGCCGAACGTCGATGGCATGGTCAGCGTGTTGGAGGCGGCGCGCCGGGCCGGTGTGTCCACAGTGATTTTCGCCAGCACGAATCACGTGATGGGCATGTACGACAAGGATGAGCAGTGGCCCATCGACCCGGCCCAGCCGGTCCGGCCGGACAGCCTGTACGGCGCGACCAAGGCGTTCGGGGAGGCGGTCGGCCGCTATTACTCAGATACCTTCGGCATCTCGGTGTTGTGCCTGCGAATCGGCTGGGTGCTGGACCGTCCGCACAACGAGCAGGCGCGGATGATGTGGCTATCGGCCGGCGACCTGACCCGGCTGGTCGAATGTTGCCTGGCCGCGTCGGTGCGGTTCGGCATCTACTACGCGGTGTCGAACAACACGATGCGTAAATGGTCCATCGCCAATGCGCAGCGGGAGCTGGGTTACCAGCCGGTAGACGATTCCGAGGTGTACTTCAGTTCTGCAGCGGCGCGGACGCAGGCTATAAGCGAATAACCGTTTGACACCGCAGCTCCAGCAGCGGCGCTGGAGCTGGTCCGTATTTGATTCGGGAATAACCGGCGGACACCGTAAGTTGGGCGCGGTGCGAGGCTCGCGAGACGGTAGCGTGACGTCTCTGTACGGGAATGAAGATGCAACGGGGACTGATGGCGCTGACAAAGGAGCCAGCGGTGGATCGAGCACAGGTCGACGCCTATCTCAATCGGATCGGCGCGGCGCCGGTCGATCAACCGGACCTGCAGACGCTGGCGCGGCTGCAGTACCAGCACCTGCGCACGGTGCCGTTCGAGAACCTGTCAATACACCTGGGCGAGCCGATTCAACTCGACGAGGACGCCTTGTTCGAAAAGGTGGTCGAGCGTTGGCGCGGCGGGTTCTGTTACGCGCTGAACGGCGCGTTCGCGATGCTATTGACCGCGCTCGGATATCCGGTCACCTATCTGGCCGCGCGGGTGTTTTCCAGCAAAGTGCCCGGTCCGCCGCTGGATCATTTGGCGCTGCGAGTGGACCTGGACCGGCCGTATCTCGTCGATGTCGGATTCGGTGCGTTGAGCAACCATCCGTTGTTGCTGGATTCCCGGCACGAGCAGCATGACCCGGCCGGCCGGTTCCGCTTGGTCGATGTCGCGTCCGGCGAGGTCGACCTGCTGATGAACGACAAACCGCAGTACCGGCTGGAGCTTCGCCCGTACGAACTGCGCGATTTCATTCCGATGTGCTGGTGGCAGCAGACGTCGCCGCAATCGCATTTCACCCGTTCGTTGACCTGCAGCCGATTGACTGAGACCGGGCGCGTCACGTTAAGCGGGCGGAAGTTGATCCGTACCTCAGATGGCCGCCGCGAGCTGCGCACGCTGACCGACGAGGAAATCCTGGATGCGTACGCCAGCAATTTCGGCATCACATTGGATCGGGCACCCAGCACCCCTGAGCACGCGGTCAACCGCCGCTACGCAGCTCGGTCAGCGTGACCGGTACGACGCTGGTCGAGCCGTTCGGGTGCGCGACGTGCACCTCGGCTCGGTGGCCGACCTGGAGCCGGGTCAGCGCCTGACTGAGCGCCTCGGTGTTGGGAGTGCCGGTGCCGTTGATCGACGTAATGAGGTCGCCGGGCAGGATGCCGGCGACCGCCGCTGGCCCGTCGCCCGAGATCCGGTCGACGTTGACGCCGATCGCGTCACCGCTCACCGCGTCGACCGCGTCGCTGACCTCGACACCAAGCGTGGCGCGGTCCGAATGCGCGACGTGTCCGGAATGGATGATCTGACCGGCGATGTCGGTCACCACGTTGGAGGGAATGGCGAATCCGGCCACGCCGTTCTCGAGTCTGGCCATTGTGGACAGTCCAACGACCTGCCCATTGGTGTCGACCAATGCGCCACCGTTGTTGCCGGCGTTCACCGCGGCCGAGGTCTGGATCGAGTCCGGCAGCGTCGTGGCCGGCACGGCCTGCGACCGCGCCTCGGTCACAATCTGTCCGATCGCCCCGACGATGCCATCGGTTGTGCTGCCCAGCGATGTCATCGGATTGCCGGCCGCGAGCACGATGTCGCCGGTCTGCACCTCGGCCGAATTAGCGAAGGTGGCCGGCCGGCCGTGCGGCGCCGGATTCATGCGGATCACGGCCAGGTCGTCTGGTGCGTAAACGCCCACGAGCCGTGCGTCCCAGGGCGCTCCACCGTTGCTCAACCGGACCGTGAGCGTCTTCGCCGGGCCGACGACGTGAGCGTTCGTCACGACGTTTCCGGCATTGTCAAAGAGGATTCCCGAGCCCAACTCGTGTTGGCCGGACGAAATCTCGACCAACGACGGCAGAATGCGATGCATTGCAGAGAGATAAGTCTGCTGCAGCTCGCCCAGGTTTGATTGTGGGTTTTTCCGGGGTGTTGCGGTCGGATGGGTGCTCGACGGACTGGCTGAGAATTTCGTCGGATGATCCGAGGTACAGCCGGCAACGGTAATGAGTGCGGCAACAATTATCGGTGCAAGTCTGCGACGCATAGGCTCTCAGCAGTCCCCGGTCAGAACGATGGCTCCCAGCTGGATAGGTTTCCCAGGTTCGCTGAGCTTTATTCGTGTCATCACGCAGCGTCGCCGCGCCGTTGGATAGCGGGTAATAAGTACGGATATTCCGTAAGCGCTTCTTTTGGCATCCTCCGCGCTAGCCGGTAGCGCATTGTCGAGGCCCGTGTGAAGATCTGTTGGTGCGCCGGTTTCTTTTTGATGACGATCCGCGTTTTCGAGCGCTCTTACGGATGTTCGGCGTGGATACCGGGCACGCCAGCGTCGACGTCGGTGGGCACCAGATCGATATCCGGTTCGGGCCGTGGCAGCTCTCGACCGGGCGCAGCAATATCGCGGAGGCGACCGTGACCGGTCCGTACCGGTGGTGGCGCGCGATCGGCGTTCGGCTCTCGTTAGCCGATCGGGGCTTGACGTTTGGTACGAGTACGCGAGGCGGAGTGTGCCTGCAGCTGTACCAACGCCAGGTGCTGAGGTTCCGGGACCGTCCGACCCGGTTCCGTCCGCCGGCGATCACGGTGACGGTAACGGACCGGGCTGGCCTGGTCGCCGTGCTGACCGGGCCCCGGGACCGACCCCAGGTCTGACCGACCAGCTTTCTTGATCGTGATCGATTGCGTACGAATAATGTTGTCGCACGCCATCATGATCATCGAATGACTCCAAGGGGCGGTGGATGCGGTCCGGTGTGCTCGTGACGATCGGCGACCTGGTGGAGGACGTCGTCGTGTGGCCGGCCGGGCCGCTCGAGCGCGGGACCGACAATCCGGCCACCATCCACCGGACCCGCGGCGGCAGCGCGGCCAACGTCGCGGTGTTCGCCCGCCGGTTCGGCCCGACCCGATTCATCGGCCGGGTCGGCGCTGATGCCCTCGGCCGGGCGCTCATCGCCGAATTGGAGCGGGTCGGCGTCGAGCCGCGGGTCCAGGTGGCGGGCCGGACCGGCAGCATCGTGATCCTGATCGACGAGGCGGGCGAGCGCACGATGTTTCCCGACCGCGCCGCCGCGGCCGAACTCGCCGACGTTCGGCCGGATTGGCTCGACGGCGCCGCGCTCGTGCACGCCACCGCATATGCCTTTGCCGCGCCGGATTCGCGCGCCACCGTGTCGGCCTTGCTGCGCTCGGCCCGGCAGCGCTCGATGGTGGTAAGCCTGGACGCCGCATCGGTCGGGGCGCTGCGTACCCAACCTTTCGCCGAAACGCTGCGTACGATCGAGCCCGATTTTCTCTTCGCCAACAATGATGAGGCGCAATTGCTGGGACTTGACCGCGCGACCCTGCCCAGGACCACGGTCGTGATCAAGGACGGACCGCGCCCGGTTGTGGTGCGGTCCTCGGGTGGCACGATCTCGGTCGATGTCACTCCGGTCTCGGCACGGGATACGACCGGAGCCGGGGATGCGTTCGCCGCCGGGTATCTGTCCGCGGCGTTGGACGGTGCCGACCCGGAGCAGGCGGTGCGGGTCGCCCACGAATTGGCCAGCAGCGTGCTGGGCTCGCCCGGCGCTACGTTGGGGGCGAGCTGAATGGTCCCGCCGATTGTGGTGGCCGATCCGGTCGCGCGCGCATTGGCCGCGGGCCGGCCGGTGGTGGCATTGGAATCGACGATCTTTTCCCAACTCGGGCTGCCCGCGCCGGCGAACGCCGAGGCGTTGCGACGCTGCACGGCCGCCATCGAGGCGGCCGGGGCCGTACCGGCGGTGACCGCGATCGTCGACGGACAGGCGCGGGTCGGGCTGGACCTGGCGAGTGAGGCGCGCGTAGTTGCCGGCGTACGGAAGGTGGCTGAACGGGACATCGCGGTCGCGATCGCGCAGGGCTGGCCGATCGGGGTGACGACGGTGTCGGCGTCGGTGGCGCTGGCGCACGCGGTCGGCATCCAGGTATTCGCCACCGGCGGCATCGGGGGAGTCCACCGTGGACACTCCTCGGGCGATATCTCGGCCGACCTGGATGCGTTGGCCAACCACCCGGTCATCACGGTATGCGCTGGGGCCAAGGCGTTTCTCGATTTGCCGAGAACGCTGGAATACCTGGAAACGGCCGGCGTGCCAGTGCTGGGCTGGCGGCACGAGTGGTTCCCGGCCTTCTATTCGCGCTCGAGTGGGCTGCCCGTACCGTATCGGGCCGAGGAGGCCACCGTGGTCGCCGACGTGCTGCGACATCGGGTCCGCGAGCGCACGGGCGTACTGCTGACCGTGCCTATTCCAGCGGCCGACGAAATCCCGACCGCGACGATCGAGGCGGCGATGGAAGAAGCGTTGCGTACGAGTCTGGCCGCCGGGGTCACCGGACCGGACGTGACCCCGTTCGTACTGGCCGAGATCGAGCGGCTCACCAACGGCGGCAGCATCCCGGCCAATGTGGCGCTGGCCGAGAACAATGCGGCGGTCGCGGCCGAAATCGCGGTCGCGATTAGGCGTGTCTCATAAATCCTGGCCGTCGCGAGCGGTGATCGCTGTAAGCGCTGTGGCGGTCCGGCA
>JBEDUI010000001.1:0-23591 GCA_040414495.1 Mycobacteriales bacterium | reverse complement strand
GCGCCCTGGGCCGGGCTGCCCTGGAAGCCGACTTGGAGCGCCGCCTGGAATCCCTGCTGGAACGCGGCAACCCGGTCGAACCCGCTGGTCCCTTGTAGACCGTAGTAGGACGAACCGTCGACCCCGAGCAGCAGCGCCTGCACCGCCTCGTCGAGATCGCCGGGGGACAGAGAGTACCGATGCTGGAGCCGATGCGCGAACACCTGGTACGTATACGTCCCGGCGTAGCAGGCCGCGCCCAGCAGCGCGCCGGACCCGTTCAGCGACTTGCCCTGATCGTGGATGTAAGCGAAGCCGTACGCCGTGGCCAGCAGGCTCTGCACCGCGTAGTCACCGAAGTTCTTATATACGGCCGGAAAATGCGATGCCCCGTCAAAATAGACCGTGTTGTTGTCCGGGCAGTAGAAGATGTTCTCGGTCACCTTTGAATTGCCGCAACTGGGCGTATTACCCGAGCCGACCTGAGTGACATTAGCCAGCGGCTTCCAGCCGGGCAGCTCGGTCCAGTATTTGGTGAGGTCCTGAACACCAAGGGTTATCGCCTGGTTGTACGGCGCGTTGCCGTTGTCGCCCTGGTCCTGCTGTGGCTTGGGCGAGCTCTGGTTGTACGGCAGCTCGGTGAACTTCCGATTGTCGCTGAAGTTCTTCGGGCTGGCGCAGTACGTGGGCCCGTTTTCAAAGCCGCTCTGGAACGCGCTGATCCGGTCGAACGCATTGCCGTGCGCGGAGGTGTCGTCCTGGCTGCTGCCCTTGACGTCGCCGAAGTTCAGGTAGCCGGCGAGGGCCTTGTCCAGATCGTCGGTGGTGAGGTGGAAGTGCGGCGCGTTGCCTTCCTTGGCGTACGCGGTGAACGCGCCGGAATAGCAGTCGGCCTGTGATTCCACGACGATCGTCTTCTGGCCGGGCATTTGGGAACGGGCCTGGATCGCGTGGCCCCATTCGTGGGCCAGGATCATCGCCGCGGCGTATTTTCCGAAGTTCTGGATCATCTGCTGCAGCAGCCCGGTGCGGTCCCACACCACGACGTCCTTGGACGGGCAATAGAACGCGTTGCCCTTGATGTCGGCCATCGAGCTGGCGCACGGCGGCAAATGGTTCGCGGTGCTCGGATCGACGGAGAAGAAGCCGCCGGTCACCGGACGGTATTTCTTGCTGAAGACCTTCGGCATTTCCTTGGTCCAGAACGCCTGGATGTCGTTGATCGCGTTGCCGGCGACGGTGTCCACCTTGCCGTGGTCGGTGCCGCTGATCGGCTCGTTCGCATCGGGCGCGTCCGTGGGCGAGCTGCTTTGGTGGGTCAGGAAGTCGCCGCCGGAGCCATCGCCGGACCCACACCCAGCCAGGACCAGCGCTGCCACCAAGGACAGGACGGCCAGCAGTCCGATACGCGACGATCGCAACATCTGCGTGCTCCCACAGCTCGGCAAGGCGAGCGCTCGCGTGCGCTCGCCGTGCCATTCTGCCGTGGGCGGTTAGCGCGCCTGCTCCCGGATTCGGGCCAAGCGTCGGTTCTGCCCGAACCGGCGGGTTTCTGTCCCGCTGACGCAGGCTGAATCGCGCTGTACGAGCGCCCGTACGAGCGTCCGTCAGTCGGTCACCGGGCGCAGCCACAGCACCCCGAGCGGCGGCAGTCGCAGCGTCGCCGAGGCCGGCTGACCGTGCCACGGCTCCGCCTGGGCGACGACCGTACCGAGGTTGCCGACCCCCGAACCGGTGTAGCTCTCCGCGTCGGTGTTGAGCGTCTCGGTCCACGGGCCGGTACGGGGCAGCCCGAGCTGATACCGCTCGTGCACCACGGCCGAGAAATTGGCAACGCACACGAGCACCGAGCCATCCTTGCCGCGGCGGACGAACGAGAACACGTTGCCCTGCGCGTCGTTGGCGTCGATCCAGGCGAAACCGGCCGGGTCGAAATCCGCGGTCCACAACGCCGGCGTGTCGCGGTAGGTCCGGTTGAGGTCGCCGATCAACCGCTGCATTCCGGCGTGGTCGGGGGAGTCCAGCAACTGCCAGTCGATCGAACGGGCCTCGGACCATTCCGAGCTCTGGGCCAATTCGCCGCCCATGAACAGCAACTGCTTGCCCGGATGCGCCCACTGGTAGGCGTACAGCGCCCGCAGCGTCGCCATCTTTTGCCAGCTGTCCCCGGGAATCTTGCCCAGCAACGAGCCTTTCCCGTGCACGACCTCGTCGTGCGAGAGCGGCAACACGAAGTTCTCCGAATAGGCGTACATCATGGAGAACGTCATCTCATTGTGGTGGTACGAGCGGTAGATCGGATCGCGCGCGATATACCCGAGCGTGTCGTGCATCCAGCCCATGTTCCATTTGAAGCCGAAACCGAGCCCGCCCAAATGCGTCGGCCGGGTCACGCCGGGCCAGGCCGTCGATTCCTCAGCCACCATCACCGCGCCCGGGACCTTGCGATAAACGGTGGCGTTCGTTTCCTGCAAAAAGGCCACCGCGTCGAGGTTTTCCCGGCCGCCGTATTCGTTCGGCGTCCACTCGCCCTCACGCCGCGAATAATCCAGATAAAGCATCGAGGCGACCGCGTCGACCCGTAGCCCGTCGACGTGGAATTCCTCCAGCCAATACAGGGCATTGGCGACGAGGAAATTACGGACCTCGCGCCGTCCGAAGTTGAAGATGTACGTACCCCAGTCCGGCTGTTCACCCCGGCGCGGGTCCGCGTGCTCGTACAGGGCGGTGCCGTCAAAGCGGCCCAACGCCCAGTCGTTCTTCGGGAAATGCCCCGGTACCCAGTCGACCAGGACCCCGATTCCGGCCTGGTGCAACCGATCGATCAAATAACGGAAGTCGTCGGGGGAGCCGAACCGCGACGTCGGCGCGTAATACGAGGTGACCTGATAACCCCACGACCCGCCGAACGGGTGCTCGGCCACCGGCAGGAATTCCACGTGGGTGAATCCGGCCCGGGTGACGTAATCGGTCAGTTCGTCGGCCAGTTCGCGGTACGAAAGGCCCGCGCGCCACGAACCGAGGTGCACTTCGTAGATGCTCATCGGGGCGGCGTGCCATTCGGTCTGACCGCGCTGGGTCAGCCAGTCCTCATCGCCCCAGGTGTAGTCGGAGGTGAAGACGACCGACGCGGTGGCCGGCGGCTCCTCGGCGGCGAACGCGAACGGATCGGCCTTGTCGCGCCAGACGCTGTCGGCGCCGAGAATGGTGAACTTGTAGCGGGATCCGGCGCTGACGCCGGGAATGAACAGCTCCCAGACACCAGTCGAGCCGAGCGACCGCATCGGGTAGGCCCGCTTGCCCCAGAACTCGAAATCGCCGGTGACCCGGACCCCGCGCGCGTTCGGCGCCCAGACCGCGAAGGACACCCCGTTGACCGGCCCGCCGGGCGTGTCGTACGACCGCTCGTGCGCGCCCAGAACGGTCCACAGCTGCTCGTGCCGGCCCTCGGAGATCAGGTGCCGGTCGACCTCGCCCAGCGTCGGCAGCCAGCGGTACGGGTCGTCGCCGATGAAGCTGTCGGCGCCGTACGTCGTCTCGATCCGGTAGTCGCCCAGTGGCCGCGGGACCCGGCCGGCGAAGATACCGCCGGGGTGGATTCGGGTCAGCTCGATCCGTTTGCCGTCGACCAGCAGGGTTGCGGCGTCGGCGTCCGGGCGCAGCGTCCGGACCACGACCTCGTCGCCGTCGGGGTGCGCGCCGAGCACTGAGTGCGGGTCGTGATGCGCCCCGCCGATCAGCCGGTCCAGCTCCTCCTTGTCCGGGCCGCCGACGTCCGGTGGCAGCTCGCCCAACTCTTCTTCGGGTACGTCGAGGTGGTGATCGGTCATGCGCGCTCACCCGTCAAGGGCGCGCTGTTGAGCGGACAGAAGCGGCATTGCTGGCTATCGCTCATGTGACCTCCTCACTGGTGATCCGTTCAAGCGAACGCAGCGGGATCGTCAGCCAAGCCGGCCGGTTTCGTGCCTCGTACAACGTCTCGTACACGGCCTTGTCCGCCTCCAGCGCACGTAGCAGAACGGCCTGATCCCTGGGGTCTTCCCCGGATTCTTCACCGTAACCAGTACAGAATGCGCCGCGATTGCGGCTGGACCACTCCGCCGCGCGGTAAGCGAGCTGCGGATCTTCCTGACCGTCCAACAACAGCGAGCGGGCCGCGTAGTCGAACGAGCGCAGCATGGAGGCGACGTCGCGCAGCGCGGTGCTGGGCGCGCGTCGCTCCGCGATCGGCCGGGCCGGCTCGCCCTCGAAGTCCAGAATGGTCCAGCCGGACGTGGTCCGCAGGACCTGACCCAGGTGCAGGTCGCCGTGTACCCGTTGCAGCCTGATCGGCGCCTTGACATCGACCAGGGCGTCGTACGTGGCGCGCAGCGCGTCGGCGTGTTCGCGCAGCGCCGGCACCGCCGCGCACGCCTCGGCCAGCCGCTCTCGCATGCCCTCGGCCGCGCTGACCAGCCAGTCCTCACCGGCCTCCATCGTCGGCAGTACCCGGGCCAAGTCGGCGTGCACCGAGGCGGTGGCCGCCCCGAGCCGGTGGGCGTCGCTGGCGAAGTCGCCGCCGACCTCGTCCGGATGCAGGTCGCCCTCGGCGTACAGGTCGCGCACACTCGCGGTCGCCTGGGCCCAACCGTCGCTGGCCGCCGGCAGGAATTCCTGCGCCATGGCCAGTGTGGCGTCCTCGTCGCCGGGGACGTCTGACGTGGTGACGTACCCCAACAGCGGGGCCAGGTGCGGGTTACCGGTGACCCGCAACGCCTCGTGCACCTCGACATCGGGGTTGTGACCGGGCTCAATACGGCGGAAGAACTTCACGATCGCCACCTCGCCGTAGACCAGCGAGGTGTTGCTCTGCTCGACCGTGAGGGCGTCGCCGAGTAGGTCGGCCGGGATCTGCGCGTCGGGTTCCCGGACGAAGGTCAGCGAGCCGCTGCGCGTACCGGCATTCAGCAGCTCGCTCCACAGTGGAGTGACCTCGCGGTCGTGCAGCGCGTCGTGTACCCAGGCCGGAGAACCGTCGGCGTTCGTGGTCTCACCGATCAGCGCGTAGCCCAGCACCTCGGTGGTGTGCGAACGCACCGAGAGCGGAACGAAGTACGTATCGTTGCCGCCGTCGGCGTAGTCGACGTTCAGCAGATACGTCCAGACCGCCGGGTCGCCCCCGCGTACCAACTCGGCCCGGCCGCTCGTAGCGGTGATATCCCGGCCTTTACCGCCGAACCATCGCTGGTGCGGCAGCCACGAGGCGAGCAACTCATCGACGCCGGGAAATTCGGCGCTCACGACCTACCTCCGACCGCCTCCACATTTCCCGCCAACATGGCATTCGGGGACCCCAATGCCATGTTGGCGGGAAACCGGAATCCGGTTGCCGCGCTGTTTTCCGAGCCGATCATGGCCGGTCCTCCGGCTGGGCCGGGGCAGAGAGCTCGAACCAGTAGAAGCCGTGTCCGGCGAGCGTGAGCATGTACGGCAGCACTCCAATCTCCGGGAATTGGACTCGACCGGTCAGCTCGATGGGGGTCCACCCTTCGAAGCGACGCAGGTCGAGCTCCACCGGCTGTGGGAAGCGCGAGAGGTTGTTGACGCAGAGCACCACGTCGTCACCGAACTCGCGGACGTAACACAGCACGGTCGGATTACGGGAACCGATTTCGTGATACGAGCCGAGGCCGAAGGTCGGGTGTTCTTTGCGTACCCCGATCATCCTTCGGGTCCAATGCAGTAGCGAGGCCGAGTTACGGGTTTGCGCCTCGACGTTGACCGTCTGGTACCCGTACACCGGGTCCATCACGACGGGCAGGTTGAGCCGGGCCGGGTCGCAGGTCGAGAAACCGGCGTTACGGTCGGGCGTCCACTGCATCGGGGTACGGACGCCGTCGCGGTCACCGAGCCAGATGTTGTCGCCCATGCCGATCTCGTCGCCGTAATAGAGGACCGGCGAGCCGGGCAGCGACAGCAGCAGCGCGGTGAACAGCTCCAGCTGGTTGGCGTCGTTCTCCAACAGCGGCGCGAGCCGGCGGCGGATGCCGATATTCGCCTTCATCTGCGGGTCGTGGGCGTATTCGGCCCACATGTAGTCGCGTTCCTCGTCGGTGACCATTTCCAGGGTCAGCTCGTCGTGGTTACGCAGGAAGATGCCCCACTGACAGCCCTCGGGGATATCCGGCGTCTGGGCCATGATCTCCGAGACCGGGTACCGGGACTCGCGGCGGACGGCCATGAACAGCCGCGGCATCACCGGGAAATGGAACGCCATGTGGCACTCGTCCGACTTGCCGAAATACTCCACCACGTCGGCCGGCCACTGGTTGGCCTCGCACAACATGACCCGACCCGGGTAGTGCTCGTCGATGACCTGCCGGACCCGCTTGAGCATTTCGTGGGTGCGGGGCAGGTTCTCGCAGTTGGTGCCCTCCTCCTCGAAGAGGTACGGCACGGCGTCGAGTCGGAACCCGTCGATGCCCAGGTCCAGCCAGAACCGCAACGCCTCGATGATGGCGTCCTGTACGGCGGGATTCTCGAAGTTGAGGTCCGGTTGGTGGTGGAAGAACCGGTGCCAGTAGTACTGCTTACGGATCGGATCGAACGTCCAGTTCGACGGCTCGGTGTCGACGAAGATGATCCGCGCGTCCGGGTAGGCCTCGTCGGTGTCGCTCCAGACGTAGAAATCGCCGTACGGTCCGTCCGGGTCCGAACGGGACGCCTGGAACCACGGGTGCTGGTCACTGGTGTGGTTCATGACGAAGTCGATGATGATCCGCAGCCCGCGCGAATGCGCCTCGGACAGCAGGTTCTGGAAATCCTCGATCGTGCCGAATTCCGGCAGTACCGAGCACAGATCGCTCACGTCGTATCCACCGTCGCGCAACGGCGAGGCGAAGAACGGCGGCAGCCACAGGCACTCGACGCCCAGCCACTGCAGGTAGTCGAGCTTTTCGGTCAGGCCCTTCAGATCACCGCTGCCATCGCCGTTGCTGTCCTTGAATCCCCGCACCAGTACTTCGTAAAACACCGCTCGGCGATACCACTCTGGATCGTCCGCAGTGGACAGTCCTGGGTGGTGCGGCTGTTGGGTCATACGGGCCTCTCGACAATGAAGATGTGAGCAGGCTCCACGTGCGGGTCGAGCCTGACGTAATTATGTGCGCCCCACCCATACGTCACGCCGGTCAGCTGATCGCGGACGGCAAGGCTTTCGTGCCAATCAAACCCGAGTGCGGGCAGATCGAGGGAAACGGTCGCCTCACGAACGTTGTGCGGGTCGAGAGAGCATACGACAAGCACAGTGTCGCCTGTCGCGGGATCCCTTTTTGAGAATGCCAGCAGGCCGTCGTTGTCGATCGTGTGGAAATGCAGAGCGCGCATTTGCTGCAACGCCGGGTGTCCACGTCGGATTCGGTTCAGCCGGGTGAGGAACGGCGCCAGGCTGCGCCCTTCCCGTTCGGCGGCGGCGAAGTCGCGCGGACGCAGTTGGTACTTCTCGCTGTCCAGGTACTCCTCGCTGCCTTCGCGTACAGCCAAATGTTCATAGAGCTCATATCCGGAGTAAACGCCGTACGAGGGCGCCAACATGGACGCGAGCACGGCTCGGATCTTGAACATCGGCGGTCCGCCGTACTGCAGCGAAGCGTGCAGGATATCGGGCGTGTTGACGAAGAAGTTCGGACGCATGTAATCCAGCGCCGCGACCAACTCGTTGCCGTAGTCGGTGAGTTCTTCTTTGCCGGTGCGCCAGGTGAAGTACGTATAGGACTGGGTGAAGCCGATCTTGCCCAACGTGTGCATCATCGCCGGACGGGTGAATGCCTCAGCCAGGAACAGCACGTCCGGGTCGGTCCGCTTGACCTCCCAGATCAGCCAGTGCCAGAAATTCAGCGGCTTGGTGTGCGGGTTGTCCACCCGGAAGATCCGGACGCCGTGCGAGATCCAGTACCGGACCACCCGCAGCACCTCGGCGTACAAACCCTTCGGGTCGACGTCGAAGTTGAGCGGATAGATGTCCTGGTATTTCTTCGGCGGGTTCTCGGCGTACGCGATCGTGCCGTCCGGCAGCACGGTGAACCATTCCGGGTGTTCCTTGGCCCACGGGTGGTCCGGTGCGCACTGCAGCGCCAGGTCGAGGGCGACCTCCAGGTCCAGTTCGCGGGCGCGGGCGACGAAGGCGTCGAAGTCCTCGATCGTCCCCAGTTCCGGGTGAATCGCGTCGTGGCCGCCCTCATGCGAGCCGATCGCCCAGGGCGAACCGACGTCGTCGGCCTCGGGGACCAGCGTGTTGTTCTTGCCCTTGCGGTTGATGACGCCGATTGGGTGGACCGGTGGCAGGTAAACCACGTCGAAGGCCATGTCGGCGATCGCCGGCAGCCGTTCGGCCGCGGTCGCGAACGTGCCGTGCACCGGCCGCCCGGTCGCATCGAAGCCACCGGTCGAGCGCGGAAAGAATTCGTACCAGGCGCCGTAGAGCGCGCGCTGCCGGTCGACCCAGATCTCGTGCCGGGGGCTGCGGGTGAGCAGTTCGCGGACCGGATACATGTGCAGCAAAGCGGTCAGCGTGGAATCCAGAGCTGGGCCGAGCCGACCCCACAGGTCCTGCGAGGAATCGCGCAGCGCCTTTTCCGCCAGCCGGACCGTGGCCCGATCATCCTTCGGCACGATCCGGGTCGCCTTGGACAGCAGGCGGGCGCCGATCTCCAGGTCGTTGGAGAGCTCCTCGACACCCTGGCCCGCCTCGACCTTGGCCTCGACGTTGTGCTGCCAAGTGGCGAACGGGTCGGCCCACGCCTCTACGACGAAGCTCCACATGCCCGGCTCGGTCGGCGTGAGGGTGGCGTGCCAGCGGTCAGTACCGGGCGCGCCCGGCTGCAGCCGTAACAGGGCCGATTTTGATCCGGACGACTTGGTACTCGTGCCCGTGCTCGTGCTTGGGCCGCGCCACACGACGTTTGCGCCGACCAGCCCGTGGCCCTCGCGAAATACCGTCGCGGTGATCGGTATTGCCTCGCCCACGACGGCGCGAGACGAATACTCCCCACACGACACGATTGGGGATATGTCTGAAAGTCCTAACCGTCCGATCACGTCCTGGCTCCAGCTCCGCGCGCTCAGGGCCTGCGCCGCCGCTGGTCGCCACCAGTGCGCGACGAGAGACCCCGTGTCGATGTCGGGGCCAACCGTACCGACGTCGTCCTGAATCGGCCTGTTGGCACCCCCGTTACATGATCAACACGCTGGGTGAGATCGCGGATCGAGCCCGAGGGCATGTTGCTTAAGTCCCTGCCTGCTGCGCGGCACCCACACGACGACCGGCTTCGTTGTCGTCCTCGCCGATACAACACCGGTATCGGCTCCTCCTCATCTTGCGGGACACCCGCACCCGGGCTGTCTTGCCGGACACCCGCACCCGGGCTGTCTTGCGGGACACCCGCACCCGGGCTGCCTTGCCGGACCGCCGTCTGGATCACCGCTCGCGACGGCCAGGACTTAACCAACACGCCCTAGGCGGATTCGCGTTGGAACGTACGGGCTCCGAACGCGATGCCCAGCGCGACGATGATCGCCGCCACCACGATTCCCCAGATCGAGTCTGCAGCTCCAAAATTACCTCGGAACAGCGAACGGATTCCGTCGACGATGTGTGAGAACGGGTTGATGTCGGAGATCGTCCGCAGCCATTTCGGCGCCAGCGACATTGGCAGCATGATGCCCGAGAGCAGCAGCACGGGGACCGCGATCGTATTCAGCAGCGGCGCCAGCGCATCCTCGCTCTTGGTGATGAGCGCGACCGCGTACGACGCCGAGGCGCAGGCCGCGCCCAGCAGCGCCACCAGGAAGAATGCCAACAACACGCCGCCGACCGGTGCTCGCAATCCAAAGGCGACCGCGATCAGGACCAGTACCGCCGCTTGCACCACGAGTACCACGACATCGCGCAGCACCCGGCCCATCAGCAGCGCGGCGCGCGAGGCCGGAGTGACCCGCATCTGCTCGATAACCCCGGCCCGCCACTCGGCGACCAGGCCGAAACCGACGAACATCGCCCCGAAGATGCCCAGCTGGATAAGCAGCCCGGGCACGAACACCTGCCACCAGGTTCCCGGCGGGAAGCCCGGTACCACGGTCATTTTCTTCAGCAGCGGACCGAACAGGGCCAGGTAGAGGATCGGCTGCATCAGGCCGATGATCACCCAGGCCGGATTACGCAGGGACAACCGCATCGCCCGGTTGAAGACGATCCGGGTTTCGCGAAGGGTACGCATCGAAACTCCACTGTGGATGGTGGGTTGATTGAGGTGCTTCTTCGAGCGGCAAGCCCGCTCGGCGCTCGGCTCTCTGTTCTCGTACGATCCGAATTTCGTATGTTCTGGTTTCCATATGGTTTGGCTCTCGTATGATCTTGTTCTCGTAGGGCGCTCTTGTCGGGCCGCTTAAGCGGCTTGGTCGCGCAGGGTGCGTCCGGTCAGGGTGAGGAACACGTCGTCCAGGGTCGGGCGGCGCACCTCGACGCCGCTGAGGGTGACGCCCACGGCATCGAGTTCGCGCAGCAGCCGCGGCAGAATTTCCGCGCCGCTGCTGACCCGGAACCGGACCGATACGCCGTCCACTTCGGGCTCGGCGTCCGGCGAGAGCGCCTTGGCCACCCGGATGGCGTCCTGGGTCTGGGTCTCGTCCGGCACCTGCAACGTGACCGAGTCGCCGGAGACCCGGCGCTTGAGCTCATCCGGCGTACCGGACGCCACGATCTCGCCGTGGTCGATGATCAGAATCCGGTCGCACAGCGCGTCCGCCTCATCGAGGTAATGCGTGGTGAGAAAGACGGTCGAGTCCAACTCGGTCCGCAGCCGGCGTACGTGCTCCCAAAGGTTGGCCCGGGCCTGCGGGTCCAGCCCGGTCGTCGGCTCGTCGAGGAAGATCAGCTTCGCCCCGTGCACCAGGCCCATGGCGACATCGAGCCGGCGCCGTTGCCCGCCGGAGAGCGCCTTGGTCTGCCGGTCCCACAAGCCGTCCAGGTCGAGTTGACCGATGAGCTGCTCGCCGCGGGAGCGGGCTTCGGCCCGGCTCATGCCGTACAGCATCGCGTGATCGACCAATTCCTCGCCGACCGTGGCCTCGGGCGCGCTGGACCCGCCCTGGGCCACGTACCCGATACGCCGGCGCACCCCGACCGGGTCGCGCCGCAGGTCGCAGCCGGCCACGGTCGCTTCGCCGGCGGTGGGCGCGATCAGCGTGGTGAGCATGCGCAGCGTCGTGGTCTTGCCGGCGCCGTTAGGTCCGAGGAAGCCGACTATTTCGCGGTCGGCGATTTCCAGGTCGACCCCGCGGACCGCCTCGACCGGGCCCTTGCGGGTCTTGTACGTACGGGCCAGCCCGTGGGCTGAAATGCCGTTCTCGCTCATGGGTTTCCTATCGATTCGGGCGCGTCATTCCGCGCGTAACCAGGTCAATAGGGCGGTACGGGAAAACCGCCATTGCTGCCCGAGCTTGCGGGCCGGAATCTCGCCCGCTTCGGCCATCTCGCGCACGTCGTCCGGCTCGACCCGCAGGAGTGCGGCCGCCTCATCGAGGGACAGCACGTCGTCGTGTTGGTGTGCGTCGTTAGGCCAGACCCGGACCGGCTGCAGGCCCTCGCCCAGCTCGATCCGGTCACCGACCAGGCGGGTCACGATGTCCCGTTTACTCATCCCCAGCCGTTCGGAGACGTGGTCGAGCTTGTCGGCCACAGCGGCGGGGACACGTACATAGATCGCTTTTGTTGGTTCAGCAGCCATGGCTAGATATCTCCTAGATATTTGATAGATATCAACGTAGCTCATGGGTAACCTCGTCGGGAACAAATCGGGAGTTCAGTACAAGCCGCTGATATGGCGGGCGTTGACGTCGATTCCGCCGGCGCTGAGGCCGTCGGCGCTGATGCGCTCGCTATCGATTGCGCTGTTGCCGATGTGGCCGGTACCGATGTGCTCGATGTCGCTTCGGCTGTTGATGAGGTGGTCGGTGTCGGTGTAGCGGGCGCTGGTGTGGCCGGCATTGATGCGCTCAGGGTCTATTCGGCTGTTGCCGACATGGCCGGCGGCGATGTGCCGCGTGTTGTTATGGCCGGTATTGATGCGCTGGGTACTGATAATGCGGGAATTGCTGTGCGCGGGGTTGATGTGTTCGGTGGCGCTGCGTTCAGGGTTCGCGGGCTGACGACTGTGCCGCGTAGGTCCGCCCGTTCTCGCGGCATATGGGGCCGGGTGGATTCCGGTGTAACCGCGCAAGCTCGAGCCCCGTAGTCCCGGGCCGCGCCGGTCGAAGTCGGGCGCCGCGGAGTTGTTGCGCCCCGCCGCCGGGCGGTATCTCGGGCGCGGTTGCGTGGCGAGCATGACATAACTCCAGGCGCGACGGTACGGTCGGGAGTCAGTTAATCAACTTTGAATGATGTCGTCAAGTTTGACTAGCCTTCTCCAGTGGACCGGGCCAGCTGCCGTCGCGACGGGGACCCGAGTCCCAGCCAGGTTCGGGTTGGAAGAGGTAGTAACCCTGACGCAGGCGCTCGGTGAATTCCTCGCACCAGGCCAATTCGCCGTTCCAGCGGTGCCGGCTGGCCATGAACAGTTCGGCCGTTTGGGCCGGGGCCGAGCCACGCTCCTGCAGGTCGCGCATTTCGTGTCCGGTGGAATTCAGAATCGCCCGTAGCGCCTCGGCCCGGGCCTGCATCGCGTCGATGACCTCCTCGCGGTGCAGGAAATGCATGAAGGTCAGCCCGCCCAGCAATGTTGAGCTGTCCCATTGGTCGACTTGCCACAAAGCGTTACGCAGCAGGCTCTGCAGTTCGTTGTAGCCATCCTGGGTGAGCCGATACACGGTGCGTGACTTGGCGTTCGAGCTCGGGCGATTGACCTCCGGCTTACTGTGCTCGGACGTGCCGCCTTCTGTGGCGGGGGATTCGAGCAGATATCCCTCGCGTGTCAACGACCGTAGCGCGTTATAAACCGACCCGGGGTTGATGTTCGCCCATTTCTCGGTATCCCAGGAGAGCAGTTCACGTCGGACGAAATACCCGTGCACCGGCTGGAAAATGCGCACCACGCCGAGCACCAACAGCCGGGTCGTAGACATACGCCCGAGTCTATGCGCGGCGCCGGGTTGGCCCTGGTTCGCAGACCGCCTGGCCATCCCGCCAGGCGCTCCCGAGCAACCGACCACCGAGCAACCGACCAACCGAGCAACCGACCAACCGAGCAACCGACCTGGCGATCTGCCGATCTGGCGACCCGCCGACCAACCGACGTGCCGATCCGGTAGCCGGCCACGCAACAGTGCTCCGACAGTGTTGATCATGAAGTTCCCTGCGCGACGCGCCGACGACACGCCGACAAAATTGGCGGGATCTTCATGATCAACAAGGGCTGGGGCTGGGGCTGGGGCTGGGGCTGGCTGGGGCTGGGGGAGGTGGAGCCGCGGCTAAGCGCGGCGACTGGGGGTTATCCACAGTGCACGGTCGCGCTCCAGCGGGGTGGATGCTTGGTGCGCCAGCATGACGGGATGCTGCAGCCAGCCGAGCTCACGACCAGGAGACAAGCTGTAGCCGAGTTCGGCGAGCGTGGCCTGGCCGACCGGCTCGCGGCAGGAGTGTGCGTTCGGCTCTTTCGAGGGGTCTACGTTGATGGCCGCGTTCCGGTTGATGACGTGCTCCGGATTAGGGCCGCCGTCATGAGTGCGGGCCGGCACCTTATCGCGATACGTGAGTCGGCTGCGGCGGCGCAGGGGTTCGGGGTGCTCGACTCGTCGACCGTTCACTTAGCTGGCACGGCCACGGAGACCGCGCGGTCGCAACCGGGTCTGGTGGTACACGGCATGAAGCTGGCACCCGGCGAGATCACAACGGTCGAAGGCGTTCGTGTGACGACAGCGGACCGTACCGTCGTCGATATCGCCAGAATGCTGCCAAGAATGGATGCACTAGCCACAGTGGACACAGCACTTCGGATCGGCGCGTGCACGCCGCATTCCCTGGCGCATCAGATGGAACAACAGCGTCGACTCCGCGGAATCGTTGCGGCGCGGCGGATCGTCTCGTTGGGCAACGGCCTCGCTGAATCGCCGATGGAAAGCCGGCTGCGAATGCGGATTCTCGACGCCGGCTTGCCGGCGCCGGCTCTGCAATGGCAGGTGACGGACCGCTTTGGCGGGTTCGCGTATCGGTTGGATCTGGCGTGGCCGAAGTGGCGGGTGGGCGTCGAGTACGACGGGGCCGGTCATCTGGAGCGAAGCCGCCAGCGGCACGACATCGCTCGTCGGACCTGGCTGGCTCACGCGGGCTGGACAATGTTGTGGGCAACCGACCGGGACGTGTACCTGGATCACCGGCGGTTCCTGCGGCAACTCGCCGATGTGCTCCGATGCGCGGCGGCCTGAAGCCCGATCGAGCTTCTGATCTGCGCCGGCACTGTTGCGCGCCAGTTTCTTGTTGATCATGAAGTTACCGACATTTTCCTCGGCGTGTCGTCGGCGTGTCGCGCAGGGAACTTCATGATCAACAAGGGCCTGGGGCCTGGGGCCTGGGGCCTGGGGGCCTGGGGCGCCGGCGAGGAGCTAAGAGCGGGAACGAAATCGGGGCGCCGGGAAAATCCCGGCGCCCCGATTGGTCGTTCAGCAACTGCTAGCTGTCGCCGCCGACCGGGCCGGCGTCGGCGGCCTGGACGTTCAGCAGCTGGTAGCGGTCGATCGCCTGCTGCAGCACCTCGTGCTTGACCTGGCCGGTCCGGGCCAGCTCGGTCAGCACCGCCAACACCACCGACTGTGCGTCGATGTGGAAGTGCCGGCGGGTGGCGCCCCGGGTGTCGGAGCAACCGAACCCGTCCGCGCCGAGCGAGGTGAACTCACCGGGCACCCAGCGGGCGATCTGGTCCGGCACCGCGCGCATCCAGTCGCTGACCGCGACGACCGGACCGGGCGCGCCGGCCAGAGCCTGGGTCACGTACGGAGTGCGCTGGCCCTCGTTCGGGTGCAGCAGGTTCCACTCCTCGGCCCCGACCGCATCCCGGCGCAGCTCGTTCCAGGACGTCACCGACCAGACATCGGCCGCCACGCCCCACTCCTCGGCCAGGATCTCCTGGGCCGAGAGCGCCCATGGCATGCCCACGCCGGAGGCGAGGATCTGCGCGTGCGGCCGCTCGCCGTCACCCTGGGCCGGCCGGTAGTTGTACATGCCCTTGAGCAGACCCTCGACATCCAACCCCTCCGGCTCGGCCGGCTGCGGCATGGGCTCGTTGTAGACGGTGAGGTAGTAGAAGATGTCCTCGCCGTGCGGGTGCTCGTCGGTTGAGCCGTACATCCGGCGCAACGCATCCTCGACGATGTAGGAAATCTCGAACGCGTAGGCCGGGTCGTACGCGACACAGGCCGGGTTGGTCGAGGCCAACAGCAGCGAATGCCCGTCGTTGTGCTGCAGGCCTTCGCCGGCCAGCGTGGTACGACCGGCGGTCGCGCCGAGCAGGAAACCGCGGGTCATCTGGTCGCCGGCGGCCCACATCAGGTCACCGGTCCGCTGGAATCCGAACATCGAATAGAAGATGTAAATCGGAATCATCGGCTCGCTGTGCGTGGCATATGCCGTACCAGCGGCGATAAACGAACCCATCGCGCCGGATTCGGTAATTCCCTCGTGCAGCAGCTGACCAGTGGTGGATTCCTTATAGGACAGGAGCAAATTGCGGTCGACCGCGTCGTATTTCTGCCCGTGCGGCGAATAGATTTTCGCGGTCGGGAAAAGCGAATCCATTCCGAACGTACGAGCCTCGTCCGGAATGATCGGTACGAAACGCTTGCCGAATTCCTTGTCCTTCATCAGGTCCTTGAGCAACCGGACGAAGGCCATCGTGGTGGCCACCGCCTGTTTGCCCGAACCCCGTTTCATGTCGGCGTAGGCCGAGCGCTCGGGCAGCGCCAGCTGGCGCGGCCGGTTGACGCGCTTGGGCAGGTAACCACCCAGCGCGGCCCGACGCTCCTTCATGTACTGGATTTCCTCGGAATCCTCGCCGGGGTGGTAATACGGCGGAAGGTCCGCCTCCAGCGCCGAATCGGGGATATCCAGATAGAGCCGGTCGCGGAATTCCTTCAGCTCGGCCTTGGTCAGCTTCTTCATCTGGTGTGTGGCGTTGCGGCCCTCGAAGTCGCTGCCGAGCGTCCAGCCCTTGATCGTCTGGGCCAGGATCACCGTCGGCTGGCCGACGTGTTCGCGGGCGGCCTTGAATGCCGCGTACACCTTGCGGTAGTCGTGACCACCGCGGGACAGGTGCCGCAGGTCGTCATCGGACATGCCCTCGACCATCTTGCGCAGCCGCGGGTCGGTGCCGAAGAACTTCTCCCGGATGTACGCACCGGACTCGACCGCGTAGGTCTGGAACTGCCCGTCCGGCGTCGTGTTCATCGCGTTGACCAGGGCACCGTCGACGTCCTGGGCCAACAACGGATCCCAGTCCCGGCCCCAGATCACCTTGATGACGTTCCAGCCGGCGCCGCGGAACATCGACTCCAGCTCCTGGATGATCTTGCCGTTGCCCCGGACCGGGCCGTCCAGCCGCTGCAGGTTGCAGTTGATGACGAACGTGAGGTTGTCCAGCTCTTCGCGGGCGGCTACGCCGATCGCCCCGAGTGCCTCCGGCTCGTCGGTCTCACCGTCGCCGAGGAACGCCCATACGTGCGAGCGGCTGGTGTCCTTGATCTGGCGGTTGAGCAGGTAGCGGTTGAACCGGGCCTGGTAGATCGCGTCGATCGGGCCGAGGCCCATCGAGACGGTCGGGAATTCCCAGAAGTCCGGCATGAGCCGCGGGTGCGGGTAGCTGGGCAGGCCGCCGCCGGGATGCGAGAGCTCCTGCCGGAACCCGTCGAGCTGGGTCTCGGAGAGCCGGCCCTCGAGGAACGCGCGGGCGTAGATGCCGGGGGAGGCGTGGCCCTGGAAGAAGACCTGGTCGCCGGACTCGCCGTGGTCCTTGCCGCGGAAGAAGTGGTTGAAGCCCACTTCGTACAGGCTGGCTGAGGAGGCGTACGTGGCGATGTGGCCGCCGACGCCGAGGTACTTGTTGGCCCGGGACACCGCGATCGCCGCGTTCCAGCGGATGTACGCGCGGATCCGCCGCTCAACGTACTCATCGCCGGGGAACCACGGTTCGCGCTCCGGCGGGATCGTGTTGATGTAGTCGGTGCTGCGCAGGGCGGGCACCCCGACCTGTCGCTCGCGCGCCCGTTCCAGGAGCTTGAGCATGAGGTAACGGGCACGTCCCCGACCAGCGACGTTGATCGCCGAGTCGAGCGACGTGAGCCACTCCTGGGTCTCCTCGGGGTCAACGTCAGGCAACTGGCTGGGTAGCCCGTCGGTGATGACGCTGAAACGCTCAGGGGTCACGGGTCGCGTTCTCCTCGTTCTGATCGCGGTGCCCTCACGGTCTCGCGAAAGCACTGTCTTGGCTTAAGCTCGGCGCAAGCGCCAGGGACAACTATCCCGCATGGTTCCGGGCATGCCCTCTTCTATGGTCCTCTGCCTCGTCCGCGTTGTCACAGCAACCCCTGGGTCTGGTTCCTGATTCGGCCGAGTGATCCTGCCGACACCCCTCGGGTTGTACGGAGTGGACTGTCCGGTCTGGACCAATGTTCGGCCGGATGGAGGCAAGACGACCCTCCGGTACTCCGCGTAGGGTCTTGGCCACGTACGGTTGTGCGCGCTGCTGAGTCTGATAAAGACGGCAAGTTGCCAGCGCTGTCGCCGGTCAGTCGCCTAGCTCGGAGGGTTCATGCGCCGCCGTCACCCCGTGTTCGGCGTTTGCGCTGCCCTCTTCGCGGTATCCGTGACGGCGTCGGCCTGCGCGGTGCCGACCGGAGGCAGGGCCAGCTACGAGCCACCACAGGCGATCGGGTCGCTGGCCGGTACCGGTGCCAACCAGGAACGGCCGGTCGTGACGCACTCGCCCCGCCGCAGCCCGACCGCCCGGTCTACGACCAAGCGGCCCGCCCCGACCACGGCGCCTTCGACCACCGACGCTCCGCGGACCCCACCGACGACCCAGGCCCCGCCGCCTCCGCCGACCACGGATCCTCCGGCCCCGCGACACACCGAGCCGGCGCACCCGTCGACGTCGCCCGCCCCGCGCAGCACCGGCACGCCGACCGCGAGCCTGCCGGAATTCGCCGTCTGCCTGAGCTTCTACCAACTGGCCCGGACCCCCAACCGGGAGTTCCGGTCGTTGCCCCGCGACGCGTCCCTGCACGAGCGGGCCGAGGTGGCGCGGTCGTACGACGACGCCTACCACCGGATGATGCGGGTGCTGGAGCGATCCGGCTTGCCGCGCCGGGACGTGGTGTGGGTGCATGGCAACGAGGTCGCCCAGGCGATGGAGGGCATGTCGAAGGAGCTGCCGACCGGGCAGGGTGTGAACAACCATGAGGTACGGGCGGCGTTCGTGAAGCTCAGCGAGGCATGCTCGCGATGACGATCAAGTCGGACGCGTAATGGTCACGATCACGCCAACACGGCCGAACAGCTTGCGTAATCGTGGCCGAGTGTGTTTGCTACCCGCACGTAGTGACAGCATGGCACCAGAGGGCACTCCGGTCGACCCACCCGAGCCCACTAAGCCCCAAGCCCACGAAGCACAGGAGGAGTGACGAAGTGAGCGCCACCGCTGACCCGGCCGGCGGGCCGAGTCTGGCCGAGCGCCTCGGTGTCGAGGCAGGCACGGTTGTGCAGGAAATCGGCTACGACGCCGCTGACGCGGACGAGGCGTTGCGCGCCTCGATCGTGCAGCGCAGCGGCAACGAGCTGGTAGGCGAGGACTCGGACGAGGTTGTCGACATCGTGCTGCTGTGGTGGCGCGAGGACGACGGCGACCTGATCGACGCACTGGTGGACGCCAAGGGCCCACTCGCCGACAGCGGCGTGGTCTGGCTGCTTACACCGAAGGTCGGTCGGGACGGGCACGTCGAGCCATGGGACATCAGCGAGGCCGCGCCGACGGCCGGGTTGTCCGAGACGAGCACGTTGTCCGTGGGCAAGGACTGGTCCGGTGTCCGGCTGGTTGCCCCGAAGGCGGCCCGCTCGAAGCGCTGAATCGAGCCGTGGCATGCTTCACGTTGCACCGACAGACCCGAGCAGCTACGCAGCGAGGAGCGCCCGTTCGATGGCCGTCGAGACCGGTACGCAGGCCCCGGAGTTCACCCTGCCGGATCAGAACAGGCAGTCGGTCACGCTCTCATCGTTCCGTGGCGACAAGAACGTGCTGCTGGTGTTCTATCCGTTCGCGTTCTCGCCGGTCTGCACCAACGAGCTGCGTCAGGTCCGCGATGAGCTACCCCGGTACCAGAACGAGAACGTGCAGATCCTCGCGGTGAGCACGGATCCCACGTTCTCGCTCAAGGCGTTCGCGGTGGCCGAGGAGTACAACTTCCCGTTGCTGTCGGATTTCTGGCCGCACGGCGAGCTGGCCCGGACGTACGGCGTCTTCAACGAGACGCCAGGCATGGCCAACCGGGGCACGTTCGTGATCGACAGGGACGGGCTCGTGCGGTTCAGCGAGATGAACCCGCCGGGGGAGCCGCGGGACCAGGACGACTGGCTCCGGGCGCTGGCCCAGCTCAGCTAGTCTGTGGATTCGGGGCCGGCAGCGGTACTCTCAGTGTCTTCTTCCGGGCGTATAGCTCAGCGGTAGAGCTCTCGGCTTACAACCGAGCGGTCGCAGGTTCGATCCCTGCTGCGCCCACTCCCGCCATCGTTAGTGCCGCGGCTATTTCGTACGCGTGTCGCTGGTTAATTTCCCTTGATGAACCTTGACGGGGTCGGGCGTCGGCGTAGGGTGTCGAGCTATCTGGGAACCACCCAGACCAATAGGCGACGGTGATTGTTGGTCGCGTCCGGAGGAGACAGTCATCGGCAGCCCACGAGTGCTTCGGGCGTTGAATGAGCGGGCCGCGCTCTACGCATTATTGCGGCACGGAGCCATGTCGCGGGTGGAGCTCGATCGCGCGATCGGGTTGTCCAAACCCGCGGCCGCGGAATTGTTACGTCGCCTGGAGACCTCGGGATTGGTGTGCCGCAGCGGATTTCAGTCGGTTCGCGGCCCGGGCCCGCAGGCGCAGTTGTGGACCGCCAATATCGAGGCCGGATATGCCGCCGGCGTTGACATCAGCGCCACGTCGGTGGATGTCGCGATCGCCGATCTGGGCGGAATGGTCCGGGGCGAGGCCAAGATTTCCACCCGCGGAAATCAACGTCAGGACCCGACGCAGGCGGTCCGTACGGCGATCGAGGAGGCCGCGAAAAGCTGTTCCCTGCAGGCTTCTGACGTCGTACACACCGTCGCCGGAATTCAAGGTTCGGTCGACCCGGTTACCGGTCATCTCGAATACGCGACGCATATGCCGCGCTGGCAGGGTTTTGACGTACGGCAGCGGCTGGGCGCGGCGCTGGGTAGTGCGGTCACGGTCGAAAACGACGTCAACCTGGTGACCGTCGACGAAGTGGCGGGCGGCTGCGGTCGCGGCCACCGGAACGTAGTGCTGCTGTGGATGAGCCGTGGTGTCGCGGTCGCGGCCATGGTGGACGGGCACTTGGTTCGCGGCAGCCGCGGCGGGGCCGGCGAAATCGACCAGGTTCCGTTTGTCCGCGGCGAATCGCGGACCGTGGGCGAGCTGGTGTCCAATCGCGGCGTGCTCAGCCTGGCCCGCCAGCACAACATTTCCGCCGGCACGATTTCGGCGGCGCTCCGACGTGGACTGTCCGTACCGGAATTCGCGGCCGAGCTGGCCGAGCGGGTCGCGTTGGCCCTCTCCAGCCCGGTCGCATTGCTTGACCCGGAGCTGGTCATTCTGGCCGGCGACGTCGCGATGGCCGGCCAGCAAGCGCTTGCCGACGCGGTGACCAACCGGTTGCACGACATGTTGGCGCACCGGCCGCGGGTCGCGATCGCCCATGGTGCGGCGCATTCGGTACGGCAGGGCGCGCTACACGCGGCTGTTGGAGCGGCGCGCGAGGAGGTGTTCGGGCGGGGCGTCGGCGAAGCAACGGATTCGGGGGCCGATCTGGAATCCTGGCTATTGCCGCCGCAGGCCCCGGCCGGGCCCGGTGAAGCGCGGAGATCGCGGTGACCTATCTCGGCCGGATCGTGGAAACAGCGGACGCCGAACACATATTCTCGGCTCTACGTCATCCCTATACGCAGGCATTGTCGTCGGCCGCACCGCTGCCGGATCCGGCTCAACAGCGGTCCCGCCGACGCATTGTGCTTTCCAGCGATGCGCCGGGCCGATCCGCCAGCTCGATGCCGGTGCCCGTACCGAAACGTAAAAAAGCGATCGATTTACACCCGCGAATTGAGGAGCGTTGATGCGGCAGACGACCCGGCCGACCCTGCAGGGCACCTTTGGAATGGCGTCCGCGTCGCACTGGCTTGTTTCCGGTACGGCGATGGGAATTCTGGAGCGCGGCGGAAATGCCTTTGACGCCGCGGTCGCCGCCGCGTTCGTCGAGCACGTGGTCGAGCCGAACGAGAACAGCCCTGGCGGCGATGCCAACATAATCTTCGCCGCGGCCGCCGACAATACCCCGCGTGTCCTTTGTGGACAGGGTCCGGCGCCGGCCGGCGCGACGATCGAGCATTACACCGGGCTCGGCCTGGAAGTGGTGCCGGGTAATGGAACCCTGGCTGCGGCCATTCCCGGTGCGATCGACGCCTGGCTGTTGCTGCTGCGCGATTACGGCACGATGCCGCTGCGCGAAGTCATGGACGCCGCGATCGGATACGCCGAGCACGGGCACCCGATCATCGCCGACATCTCGGCCAAGGTGACCGAGATGGAGCAGATGTTCCGTACCGAATGGACCTTCTCGGCCGACCTGTACCTAACCCGCGGCCGTCCGCCCCGGCCGGGCGAGATGCACCGCAACCCGGCCCTGGCCGCGACCTGGCAGCGGTTGCTGAGCGAGGCCGAGTCGGCCGGCGCCGACCGCGAGGCCCAGATCGAGAAGGCGCGGCTGGTCTGGTCCGAGGGCTTCATCGCCGAGGAGATCGCGAAGTTCGCCACGCTCGAGGTGATGGACGCCAGCGGGACCCGGCACGCCGGCGTACTGACCGCGGCCGATCTGGCCGGGCATCGGGCGCATTACGAGGAGCCGCTGACCTTCACCTACGGCGACTGGACGGTGGCCAAGTCCGGGCCGTGGGGACAGGCACCGGTATTCCTGCAGCAGTTGGCATTGCTGCCCGATCCGAGCGAACTGACCTACGGCAGCGCCGATCTGATTCACCGCGTCGCCGAGGGCGTGAAGCTCGCGTTCGCCGACCGTGAGGCCTGGTACGGCGACGGGTTCGACACTCCGATGGCGGACCTGCTCTCGAAGGACTACAACGACGCCCGGCGTGCCCTGATCGGCGAGCAGGCCAGTCGCGACCTGCGCCCGGGTTCGCCCGGTGGGCGCGCACCCGTGCTGCCCGAGCGGCTGCGTTCGCAGGTGAAGGAGGACGGCCAGGCGCCGGGCATCGGCGAGCCGACGACCCGGTACCTGAAGGCCAAGGCCGACGGCGACACCTGCCACTTCGACATCGTCGACCGCTGGGGCAACATGATCTCCGGTACGCCCAGCGGTGGTTGGTTGCACAGCAACCCGGTGATTCCCTCGCTCGGTTTCCCGTTGGGGACGCGGTTGCAGATGACCTGGCTCGAGCCGGGGTACCCGACCTCGTTGACCCCGGGCCGCCGGCCGCGGACCACGCTCTCGCCGTGTCTGGCGTTGCGCGGTGGGGTCCCGGCGATGTCGTTCGGGACGCCGGGCGGGGACGCGCAGGACCAGTGGGCGTACAACTTCTTCCTCGGCGTGGCGGTCGGCGGCCTGACGCTGCAGGAGGCGGCCGACGCCGCCGGCTGGCACACCATGTCGTTCCCGAATTCGTTCTACCCGCGGGCCAGCCAACCGGCCTCGCTGTACCTGGAGGACCGGCACGACCCCGAGGTGGTGGCCGAACTGCGCCGGCGTGGGCACGACGTCAAGCTGGTCGAGCCGTGGTCGCTGGGTCGGTTGGCGGCGGTGGCACGCGACCCGGAGACCGGGGTGCTCTCGGCCGCCGCGAGCCCGCGGGAGATGCGGCCGTACGCCGTCGGACGCTGACTTACCGGTGCCGCTAGCCTGTGCGGATGCCGAGCCTCGCCGACGTCGTCGCTGCCTTCGACCGGCTCTACGATCCGGCGAATGCCGCCGAATGGGACGCCGTGGGGCTGGTTTGCGGTGATCCGGATACGCCGGTGGAACAGGTTCTGTTCGCCGTCGACCCGGTCGCCGCGACCGCGCGGGAGGCGATCGAGGCCGGCGCTGGTTTGCTGATTACGCACCACCCGTTGCTGTTACGGCCGGTGCACGGGGTGCCGGCGACCTCGTACAAGGGCCGGATCGTGCACCAGTTGATCCGGTCCGGTGTGGGCCTCTTGGTCGCGCACACCAATGCCGATGTGGCCACGCCGGGCGTGTCCGACGCGCTGATCGGGCTGCTCGGCGTGACCGACGCCGACCCACTGTCCACTGAGGACGGTCTGGGTCGGGTCGGGGAATTGCCGGAGCCGATGCGGTTTGCCGACCTGGTCGCGCTGGTAGC